>JAYTUA010000167.1:0-59851 GCA_043745015.1 Opitutaceae bacterium
TGCTGCCGGTGGTGCTGGCCTGGCATATCGTCCGCGGCCGGCGCGCCCGCCGGCTGGCTTTCATGAATTCGCCAGGTCCCCTTGCCTCTTCGCAAATCACTCCAAGCCGCGATAGGTAATCAACCTTAGCAACGGCGGCTCGCGTTGGTCCACCGCATGCAGAGTCTACCGGTATGTTCCGACGTGCGCCGTGGTTTCTCAGCGGGTTGTTGCTTTGGTCCGGCCTCATCGGCTCCGCGCGGGAAACCGACGATCCTTGGATCCGCGGTGTCTTCACTGGTCGGTCGCCGCGCCCGGTGGCCGCGCCTGACACCGAGGCGTGGCAGCGTGCCGGCGCGCTCGTCGAACAGCTGCCCGGCGTCTTCGTGCTCGTGGGCTCGGGCGAGTCCATGCAGCCGCTCTACGCACCCGGCACCATCCTGGTGATGCAGCAATGCGCCTACGATAAACTCCTGCGCGGCCAGACCGCGCTCTACCGCTCCAAGCAACACAAGGTCGTCGCCCACTTGTTGGTGGCCAAGGCCCGGGATGGCTGGCGGGCCCAGGGCCTGAACAACCACATCCATGATATGGAGCCGGTCTGTGCCGACAATTTAGTCGGCGTGGTCATTGCGGCATTCCAACCCGTCACCAGTGACCGGTCGCTGCAACTGGTGACAGCGCGCTAGAGACTGGTCGCCGGCCCACGCCGGCCGTGCAAAAAAAAGTCGCGGGGTTTCCCCCGCGACTACAGTAACATCACCCACAAAATGGTGAAGGCTCGCGTGCGCACAACGGGCCAGTCAAACACACGCGAGCCCCTTTGGTCACCTCTCGCATCCTTTGCAGGACACGAATACTGACGCGGGAAGCCAATCAGGTGAGCGGTTTATTCTGACCTGCAATTACAGCCTTTTTTCAGGTATTTTCGAGCCGGCTGTGGCCACGCAGACTGCACCCTGATTATCACCCATCGCCTGAGCCCCCATCGGTAATCTCCATGCAAATTACTGCTCCAGCCCAAAGACGGCCTTGGCGTAATTCTCCGCCACGAAGGGCTGCAAATCCTCCGGCTGTTCGCCCAATCCGATGAAATAGATTGGGATCTTTAGCTGCCGGTAGATGCCCACAATCGCCCCACCCCGGCTGGTGCCGTCGAGCTTGGTAACGATCAGCCCGGTCAGGCCGAAGCTCTGGTGAAACACCTTGGCCTGCTCGATGGAGTTCGCGCCCAGGCTGCCGTCCACCACGAGCCACCGATGCTGGGGTGCGGCCGGATCGTGTTTCTGCAGCACGCGGCGGATCTTGGCCAGTTCCTCCATCAGATTGCCCTTGGTGTGCAACCGCCCCGCCGTGTCCACAATCAGCCAGTCCTTGCCCCGCGCCTTGGCCGCTTGCCATGCATCGAAGGCCACCGCCGCCGCGTCGGCCCCCGCGTGACTCGCCACCATGTCCAGTTCCAGCCGGGTGGCCCAGCTTTTGAGCTGCTCCACCGCTGCCGCCCGAAAAGTGTCGCAGGCCGCCACGAGGACCGATTGTCCGTCCTGCTTGAACTTGTGCGCCAGCTTGGCGGTCGTGGTTGTCTTGCCCGAACCGTTGACGCCGATCAGGCAGATGACGGCTGGCCGCCCGGGACCAGCGGCCAGCCGGCCCTCCGAGCCCGCCAGCACCCGTTGCAACACGGCCGCACCGATCGCCGCCGCCTCCCGCCCCTGCAGCGCGGGATCTTTTTTGCAGGCCGCCTTGATCTCCGCCAATACCTCGGTCGTGGTCTCCACCCCGAAGTCGGCCGTGTAGAGCGCTTCCTCCAGCTCTTCGAGCGAAGCGGGATCAATTTTCCGCCCGCCGAACAGGCCGTGCGTCTGGGCCGTGATGGCCGAAACCGTCTTGGCCAGACCGTCCCGGAATTTCTTGAAAAGGGAGATCATGCGCCGCCGCTATTCCGTCGACGACTTGCGTGCGTCGCGCCCGAGCTTGTCCTTCATCCGGTCCAGGATGCCGTTGATGAACCGCTTCGAGTCCAGCGTGGAATATTGCTTGCTGAGGTCGATGGCCTCGTTGATCGAGACGACCGGCGGAATGTCCTTGCGGTGCAGCATCTCGAACATCGCGAGCCGCAAAATCGCCAGGTCGATCTTGGCGACGCGCTCAAATTCCCAGTTGTGCGCCAGCGCCTTGACGTGTGCGTCGAGCTCGACGACATGCTCGATGGTCCCGTGGATCAGTTCCTCGGCGAAAGCGTAATGGTCGCGCGGTTTCTCCAGATGCTCGAAGAACAGCTGGAGGTCGCTGGCCAGATTGGCCGGCTGGTTGACGCTCCAAGCATAGAGATATTGGAACGCCGCCGCCCGGCACTCGCGTCGCTGGGTGAATTGGCTGCTCATGATTTACCCCCGAGGCTGCGGCACAGCGCCGCCATCTCCAGCGTGGCCCGGGCAAACTCGGCCCCGCGGTTGATTTTGCCCGTGCAACGGGCGCGGGCCTGCGCGGTCGTGGCGGCCACGATCACCCCGTTGATCACGGGGATGCCCGTGGCCAGGGCCACCCGCTGCAGCGCGTGCGAGACGCTTTGCCCGACCATTTCGTGGTGATTCGTGTCGCCGCCGATCAGCACCCCGAGCGCCACGATGCAGTCGAACCGGCGCGAAGCCGCCAGCCGGTCCGCCGCCCACGGCACCTCGTGCGAACCCGGCACGCGCACCAGCTTGATCCTGTCACGCTTCACTCCGGCTGCGCGCAAGCCGGCGGTCAGCCGGGCGAGCAAACCGTCCACCAACTCCTGGTTGAACCGCGCCGCCGCGACCCCGATGCGAAAACTCGCACCGTTGATCCGGCGGGGTGAAGGAGAGGTTTGGCTCATCGGATTTTGGATTTTGGATTCGGGATTTTCGATTGCAAGACGCCAGCAACCAACCGCGGGAACAACCGGCAACGCAAGTCCCAATCAAAAATCGGGAATCGAAAATCAAAAACGCTCATACCGCCACCTGCTCGACAATCTCCAGGCCGTAGCCCTCGAGCCCGACCACGCGCCGGGGCGCGTGCTGGAGGAGGCGGATCTTGCGCAGACCGAGGGCGGTGAGGATTTGCGCCCCCGTGCCGTAGTCCCGCAGATTCTGGGAGGTGGCCGGCTTGTCGGTGCTGTGCAGCGTCTCCTGCATCCGCCCGGTCTGTTCCATATAGACGATGGCACCATGGCCGGCCTGCGCCACCCGCTGCAACGAGGCCAGCAGCGAGCGGTGGCTGCCGAGGTCCTTGGCGTGAAAGACATCGCTCAACAGATTCTCGGTATGCACCCGCACGAGCGTCGGCGAGCTGTCCAGCTTGCCCATGGTAAAGGCGAGGTGGTGCCGTCCGTCCACCTTGCTGCGGAAGACATGCAGGGTGAATTCGCCGTATTCCGAGGAGAACGGCCGCTCGGCGACCCGCTCGACCAGTTGCTCGCGCCGGTGGCGGTATTCAATCAAGGCCGTGATGGAAATAAGGGGCAGGTTGTACTGGCGCTTGAATTCCAACAACTGGGGCAGACGCGCCATGGTCCCGTCCTCATTGAGGACCTCGCAGATTACCCCGGCGGGCCGCAGTCCCGCCAACGCCGCCAAGTCCACCGCCGCCTCGGTGTGCCCGGCCCTTTCCAAGACCCCGCCGGGGCGCGAGCAGAGGGGGAAAATATGTCCGGGCTGCACCAGTTCATCCGAGCGCGTGGCCGGATTTGCCAGCAACTGGATGGTCCGGGCGCGATCAAAGGCGCTGATGCCCGTGGTGATTCCCTCCGTGGCGTCCACCGACACCGTGAACGCCGTGCGGTGGGCCTCGCGGTTCTGCTGCACCATCGGATTGATGCCCAGACGTTTCAACTGGGGCTCGGTCATCGGCACGCAGATCAGGCCGCGGGCGTGGCGAATCATCATGTTGATCAGCTCGGGTGTCGCCTTTTCCGCCGCCAGCACAAGGTCACCCTCGTTTTCCCGGCCTTCGTCATCGGTCACGATGACCAGCCCGCCGGCCGCGATCGCCTGGATCGCGGTCTCAACGGAGTCAAATGGCAGGAGGCTGGTCATGGCGAAAGAGCAGCAGCATCCCCCGCCGGTACCCGGCTGTCAAATCCCGGGTGGGTCAGCCGCGGAAGGCCACCGTGTAGTTCTCGACCGCCTTGGCCTCTTCACCCTCGCCCACGAGCAGGGTGATGTAGACGTTGAAAATAAAAGGCGGCAACACCGGCTTGGCACCGACCAGCGCCGTGCCGCTGCCATTGAGCATGGTGCGGTTCCAAGCGATCGAGGCGGACTTGGTGTTGGGCCAGCGCGCGCTGGCCCGGGTGACATCAATTGCCATCAACTTGTGCTTCTTGTCGTAGAAGCTGAGTTTGAAATTACCCCCCACGACCTCGAGCGAGAGGAAGGTGCCGTTGGGCCGGGTGATCACCATGCCGGGAATCTTCGGCAGGGGTGCCTCCTTCTTGACCTCTTTCTTGGCGGGTGCCGCCTTGGCCGGGACCGCTTCGTCGGGAGCGGCTTTGATCTCCGCCGGCTTGACGGCGGGCGCGGCCTGCCCCGGGACTCCAGTGGGCCCCGCCGGTTTGGGAGCGGGCTGCGCCTGCAGGCTTCCGACCGTGAACACAAGGCTGAGCAAGACAGCGGAAATTTTCATGCCCGGCAACATAGGCGGCCCCGAGGGGCGGCGCAAGCCCGGGCTGCCCGGTCCCGTCGCCTATCGGGACAATTTCGCACGCAATTCACGCCAACGTAAAAGCCTTTCCGCTATCTTGGCCTCCCACCCGGCCGTCTTCGGCGTGTAAATCGACCACGGCTTCTCCAGGTGCGCCTGTCCGCTGATATTCTCCGGGAAATCATGGGCGTACTGGTATCCCTGCCCCTGGCCGATGCGCTTGTTGGCCTGCCCCATGTTGCTGCGGAGATCCGCGGGTATCGTCTGCACCGGCTGCTCCTTCAGGAGTCGATGCGCCTCAGCGAGGGCCAGGGTTGCCGAATTACTCTTCGGGGCCGTGGCGATATAGAGCGTGGCGTGCGCCAGCGTCAGCTCCGCCTCGGGCAGGCCGATAAAATCACAGGCGTGGTGCGCCGCCACCGTCAGGGGCAAAGCCTGCGGGTCCGCCAGCCCCACGTCCTCGCTCGCCAGAATCACCAGCCGGCGGGCGATGAAGCGCGGGTCCTCGCCGCCGGCCAGCATCTTGGCCAGCCAGTACATCGCCGCATCGGGATCGCTGCCGCGACAGCTTTTGATGAAGGCCGAGATCGTGTCGTAATGTTCGTCCTCGTCCGCATCATACCGGATGCGCCGCTCGCGGGCAAAGAGCTCCAGCTCTTTTTCCCCGATGGCCGCCTGCTCCGGCAGGCTGAGCGCGATGACCTCCAGCGCGTTGAGCGCGCGCCGCAGGTCGCCATCGCAGAGCAGGGCGAGATCGTTCAACACCTTGTCCTCGGTCGCGTGGCCCCGGGCACCCAGTCCGCGCTCGGCATCGGTCAGCGCCTGCCGCAACACGCCGGCCACGGCCGGGGCGGCCAGCGGCTCCAGCCGGAAAAGATGGCTGCGGCTGAGCAGGGGCGGGTTCACATAAAAACCGGGATTGTGGGTCGTCGCCCCGATCAACCGGACATTGCCCTCTTCCACGTCGGGCAGCAGGAGGTCTTGCTGCGACTTGTTGAACCGGTGCAGCTCGTCGATGAAGAGGATCGTTGCGGCCTCCGGCTGGCGCCGGGCGGCCGCCAGGATTTCCCGCAGCTCGGCCACGTTGGACATGACGGCATTGACCCGCACAAACCGGCTCTTGGTTTCGCGGGCGATCACCTCGGCCAGGCTCGTCTTGCCGCAGCCCGGCGGTCCGTAGAAGAGCAGGCTGCCGAACCGGTTGCTGGCGATCAGGCGCGGCAGCAGGTTGCCCGCCTGCAGGATGTGCTCCTGGCCGACGATTTCTGTGAGTTGGCGCGGGCGCATCCGTGCGGCCAGGGGCTGCAGGGCCAGGGACTTCGGGGTGGCAGGCAACGGAACGAGCGGTTTCTCGTCCGCAAAGAGTGAAGGGGTGTCGTCTGCCGGGCGGGCCATGCGTCGGGCAGTGTGCGCCCCGCGGAGGGAGAAACAAGTTTGAAGGCGCGGGGCAATGGTGTTGGCTTCCCCCACTGCTTACCCGGGCCAGGGCGCAGTCGCCCCATGCCCTCGCCCACCCAGCAACTCCGCGCCCCGCTCCTGTGGCTGCTGCTGCCACTGATGGCCGGACTCGCCGCCGCCCAAGCGTGGCCCCCGCCGGCCGCCGGCCTGTGGCCCTTCAGCGTGATCGCAGGTTGCACCGGGGTCGCGGCGCTCGGCGCGGCTTACCTCAACCGCCCCCGAGTTTGGCTGGTCAGTCTTCTGCTGTCGGTGGGCCTCTGCGGCTATGCTCTCCTGCACGCCCGCTACCCCGGGTTGCAGGAATGGGAAACCCGTCCCCCGCGCGAGATCACCGTCACGCTGGAAGTCTGGCAGACTTTCCCCGTCGCACCCGCGGCCCGCAGCCTCACCGGCTTGGCGACCATCACCGCGGCCGGAGCAGACGACCGCGACCTGGTCGGCCGCCGCGTCTACTACTCCGCCATCCGCCGCATCAGCGTTCCGCCCGTGCGCTCGGGCCGCTACCAGATCCAGGGCGTCATCGAACCGCTCCCCCGCGACGAGGCCGCCGGCGGCTTCAATGATTACCTCACCAACCTCGGGATCCGCCATCGCCTGACCCGGGCGCACGTGCAGCACGAGGTCGCGCCACCCGGCCGCTTTCAGATTTTCTGCGGGGCCGCCCAGGACCGGCTCGAAGCCATATTGCGGCACGGCCTGACCGCGCACCCCGCCACGCTGTCGCTCTACCTCGCCATGCTGCTCGGGGAAAAAGCCGTGCTGAGCCCGACGCAGCAGAACGCCTTCATGCGCAGCGGCACCTTCCATATCTTCTCCATCAGCGGACTGCACGTCGGGGTGATCGCGCTGGCGCTGCAAAGCCTGCTCCAGTTTCTGCGTCTGCCGCGCCGGTCCGCCGTGGTCGTCACCCTGACCGTCCTGTGGCTCTATGTGCAGATCACCGGGGCCAGCTCACCCGCCGTGCGGGCTTTTCTGATGATCGCGTTTTTTCTGGCCTCGCAGGTCTTCCGGCTGCCGGGCAACGCCCTCGCCGCGCTCACGGCCTCGGCCCTGGTCACGCTGCTGCTTGATCCGCTGCAATTGTTCAGCACCGGCTTCCAGATGTCCTACACCGTGGTGGCGGCACTCATCGTCATGGGCCGGCCGCTGGCCGAACTCTGGCTCGCCCGCTGGCAGCCCTTCGTCCTCCTGCCCAAGGCAGACTGGCGGTGGTGGCACACGGCGATCAACTGGAGCGGACGGAAACTGATCATGGCGACCGCCGGCTGCTGGGCGGCGTTTCTGGCAAGCGCCCCTTCCGGCATCGGCTTCTTCGGGCTTTTCTCCCCCGGCTCATTGGTGGCCAACCTGGTCATCATCCCGTTGTCCTCCCTCGCGATCGTGGCCGGGTTTCTCTCGCTCGTCACCAGCTTGGCGGGCGGGCTGTCACTCAGCGCCCTCTTCAACTCGGCCGCCGCCGTCACCATCATCGTCATGGACTGGCTGCTCCAGCGGGGCACGCCCCTGCCCGGGATGTACTTTGCCGCCCGCTTCCGGGCGGACTGGCTGGCGCCGGTCTCGCTGGTCCTGCTGACCGCGGTGATGATCCTCGGCGCCGCCGGGGGTTGGGCGCGCCGCTACGGCGGCTACTGGCCGCCGTTCGCCGGGCTGGTGCTGCTGATTATTTTTGGCGTGAAGTTCGGCTGAGAACCGCCAGCGTGCCCCCATGAAAAGCGCCTACGAACTCGCCATGGAACGCCTGGCCAAGGCCGACCCCGCCACCGCTCCCCTCAGCGCGGAACAAAAGGCCAGGCTGGCCGGGATCGACCGCGTCTATCAGGGCAAGATTGCCGAGCGGGAAATTTTCCTGCAGCAGCAGCTCACGGACGCCCTGCAGGCACGGAAACTGGCCGAGGCCGACAAAATCCGGAAGCAAATCTCCAACGAAAAGGCCCGGCTCGAGGAGGAACGCGAGGACGAGAAGGAGCGCGTGCGGCGGAAGCGGTAGTTGTGGGCGGGGTGCCCCCACCCCGCGGGTTTGAACATTGTTGGGACTGCATTGCGGGGTGAGGGCACCCCGCCCTACCCCAATCACCGCGCGAACTCGAAGTTCGCGGTCAGCACGTGATGGTCCGACGCGGGCGTGGGCTTGACCTCCCAGCCCGTGGATTTGAGCCAGTCATTGTAGAAAATGTGGTCGAGCACATAGGGCCGGCGCCGCCAGGTGATTTCCTTGGACTGCACCGTCTGGTAACCGGCGTCGGAAAACTGCTGAATGAGCGACTGATGCTTGCTCACGTTGAAATCACCCGTGAGCAGCGTCGGCATCCCCGCGGTGGCGCGCAACTGCTCCTCGACCAGCTTGCGTTGCTCCAAGTGCGACTCGCTGCTGGACTTGAGCATGAAGAACGCCAGCAGGTGGGTGTTGAACAGGCGCACGCTCCGGCCGGCCACCGGGGTCGTCACGCCGATGAGCAGGCGGTCGGTGGGGGTTTTCTTCTCGCCAAAGAAATCAAACTCCACGGGCGGTGACGGCAGATTCTGACAGGTATGCTCCCGCAGCGGCGTCTTGGAAAAAATCGCCAGCCCGATCCCGAAAGGCAGTTCGCGCGGGTCCGGCTTCGGGTAGCAAAAGTAACTGTCGTAACCGCTGAATTCCTTCTGCAGCCGGGTGTAGTGCGGCGGGGGCTGGGCCTGCTGGCCGCCGGGCAGGGTTTGCTCGACTTCCTGCAGCATGATGATGTCGGCCTCATGGGAGCGAATCTCGTCAATCGTGCTCTGCAGGCGGAGGGGGGCGTGATCGGGATAAACGTCATCCCAAGGCTGGCCAAACTGCATGTTGAACTGCAGAATTTTAAAGCTCCCGCTCATAAGCTTCAGTTGCCTCCCGCCGCTTTGCTCACGGTGGGTCGCATCACGGCACTCGCCGGTTGGGTAAACGCCACGTGGTTCAGTTTGAGTTGCGCCGGCGTCTGCCCGATCGGGGTTATTTTCCGGATTTTTATCCCGGAAATCCGCTGCTCGCCGCCCAGGATCCTGGCCTGCGCGGGCCGGATGATGGCGGCGCGGAGGGCGGCGCCGGGCTGATACGAGGTGTTCCGGGCCGCGGGATTCAGGAGGGCAGCAAACCCCGGAAGGGTGCCGAACAGGATGAACGCGGCGCTGAGTATTGCTCGACGGGGCATGGGCAACGGCACTGGGCAAATCGTCGTTTCCGCCCCCAAAGCAGCAAGCCTATTCTGGCTCGGCCGTGCCCTCTATGACCCAGTCTTTCGCCTCTGGCACCTGCCGGGTGAATTCCCTTAACGCGGCGCTGAGATGCTCGGCATAGCGGAAATGCGCGCCCATGCCGGTGCGCAGCTCGGCCTCGTAAATGAACTTGTCGGCCAGCGTGCTGTGCTCGAACGGCGTCTGCGCGCCCAGCAACAGCGAGTAAACGTAGGCTGGCGACCCGCGCGTCATCAGCTCGCGCGTCAGCGCCGCCTGCTCGTCGAGCAGGGCCTGGTGCGAACCATGGGCGATTTCCGGCGGCAGGTAAAAGCCGGCCTGGATCAGCGGCGTGTAGCGGTGGCCGGTGCGGTGGCGGTTGAGGTCGCGCAGCTCGGCGATGGCCATGTTGTTCCACGCAAAACTCACGCGCATCCGGCGGGTCGCCTTGCCCTGGTAGCCGTAGCGGTTGCCGCGGTGCTTCAAGGCTTCGGCGATCGGCTGTTCTTCGCGTAGCCACGGCGGCGAATCACGATCAACTTTCACCCACACCTCGTCGGCCAGCGGCTTGGTGGAAAGTCGCTCGAGCCCGAGCTTCAGGCTCGTGGCCAGCTCCTGCTGCGCCTGCGCCTGGTAGGATTCTTCGGCAAAACTGTGGCGCATGAGCCGCGGCGACAGCTTCAGCAGCTCGTCGCGGATCAATTTCGCCGCCGCCTGCGCCTCGGGCATCGGCAGGGAGTCGAGGTGCTTCACGGTCAGGGCCCACATGCGCGAACTCTGCACGAGGCCGAGGTTGGTGCGCGTGGCGAGCGGGATAAAGTAGCGGGCGCGGTCGAGCGCATAGTTTTTGCGCAGCCGCGTGACGACGCCGGGCTTGGCGTCCTTGGGCAGGCGCACGAGGCCGGGATTCGCCAGCGCCTGCTGGTCGAGCCGGGCATACTCGGCGTGGTAGGCGGCGAAGGATTTTTCCATCAGCGCCGACCAGCGCGGGGCGAGGTCCGCCGGGATGCCGATCTCCTCCGCCGTCGGCAGGTTGGTCGCCGCCATCGTGATGTAGCGCGTGCTCGATTCCTGTCCGTCCGCCATCTGCGCGATTTCAAAAACTTTATACGCCAGCCACATCGACACATCGTCCAGCGCGAGGGCGAGACCGCCCGTCAGCCCGCCGATGGACGCATGCCCGTAGTCGACAAACTTCAGGATGCGGTCGATGGACTCGTCGGGGTTGGCGAGGTCCACCTTCTCCATGATTTTGCCGATGCCGTCGTTGCTCCGCGAATAGCGGGCGAGGATGGACGCGAGCAGCTCGGGCGTGACCTTGGGGAGGTTGGCCGCCGCGGGGGGCGGCACGATGGCGAGTCCGGTAACCTTCATGGGCGGAAACTCGAAACACTTTCGCGCAGGCTGGCGAAGAAAATCTCCGCAGAACGCGAGATTACGGCATCAGCCAGCTTGCCAGCGGCGCCTGGTAGAAACCCAGCAGCACCGTGGCGAGGGCCAGCGCAGTCAGGACGGCACGGCCCACCCATGAGGGATTGGACGGTGCGATGCGGGGTGAGGGCACCCCACCCACATTGGGCGGCGACCAGGTCTCGAAGTAGGCCGCCTTGATCCAGCCAAAGTAGTAATAAATCGAGAGCACCACGCCGCCGATGGCCACGGCCAGCAGCCAGTAGAGGTGCGCCTGGAAGGCCGCGACAAAGAGCAGCAGCTTGCCGATGAACCCGGCGAGAGGCGGGATGCCGGCGAGCGAGCCGAGGCCCACCGCCAGCACGGCACCGAGCAGGGGCCGCTCCTTGGCGAGCTTCTCGTAGTGATCGAGTTCCTGGTTGGTGTCATCCGCCCCGGCCAGATGGGCCATGACGCCGAACACCGCCATCGAGGCCAGCAGATAGGTGAAGAGGTAGAACCACACGGCATTGGCCGCGGTGGGGACCCGCAGGGCGGCCGTCACGCCGATCAGCAGGTAGCCGGCATGCGAGACGCCGGAGAGGCCCATGAGCCGCTTCGCATTGTGCTGCGACAGGGCGGACAGGTTGCCCGCGATGATCGTGGCGGCGGCGAGCACGGAGAGCACCGGCACCAGCACCGCCGCCAGCGGGGCGAACACATTGAGCACGAGCGTGAGCAGCACGGCAAAGCCCGCCGCCTTGGACGAAACGGCGAGGAACGCCGTCACCGGCGTCGGGGCCCCCTGGTAGACGTCGGGAATCCAGATGTGGAAGGGAAACGCGCCGATCTTGAAGGCCACGCCGCCGAGCACCAGCAGGGCGCCGGCCACGGCGAGGAAGTTGTCCGGGTGGTGCCGGAGAAAATCGGCGACAATGGCGTATTCGAAACCCGTATGCACCACGCCCGCGATCTCGACCCGGCCCACCGCACCGTAGATCAGCACGATGCCAAAGAGCATGATGGCCGAGCTGAGGGCGCCGAGCACAAGGTATTTCAGGCCGGCCTCCAGCGTCAGGGCGTTGTCGCGGAAATAACTGACCAGAATGTAGAATCCGATCGTCACCGTCTCGAGGGCGACGAAGAACATCACGAAATGGTTGCTCTGGGCGAGGAGCATGAGGGCGGCCGTGACCACCAGCACGACATGGTAGAACTCAACGCGGGGCATCCGGGTGCGCGGCAGGCAAACCGAGGCCAGGAAGCACACCAGCAGCGACGACAGCAGGAAAAAGACCCGCGCGATCTGGCCGGGCAGGCTCATTCGAATCAACCCGCCGAAAATCTCGTCGTCATTCCACGGCCGGTCGAAATTAAAGGCCACGGCGCCCAACACCATGACCAGCACCAGCCCGGCAAAGTGCGGGATGAAGCGATGCTGTTCCTTCGGCGTGAAGATCTCGAGCACGAGCACGCCCAGACCCGCGCAGGCCACCATGATTTCCGGCGTGAGGGCCCACCATTGGTTGGAGTCGGCGATGGTTTTGAGCAGTTCCGTGGACATGGCGAAAATCAGCGGCGAAAGTTGATCGGGGCGAAGAGGGCGGCGGGCGGGCTCAACACCTGGTCCACCGGCTGGGAAATGGCCTTGGGGTAGAAGCCGAAGAAGAGCAGCGTGGCCAGCAGAATTAGGGCGGGCAGCCGTTCAAACCAGTCGAGGTCGGCCGGGGGATGCGCCGCCGTGACGCGTGCCAGCGCCTCGGTCGGCGGGCCGAAAAACACCCGGGCCGCGGCGCGCAGCCCGTAGATGGCCGAGATGACCACCCCGGCCACCGCGACCGCGGTGATCCACGGCGAGAAATTCCACAGCGCCACGAAGACGGTCAGCTCGCCCCAGAAATTGGCGAAGCCGGGCAGGCCGATGCTGGCCATCGTCGCGGCGACGAAAAAGGCCGCGAGCACGGGCGTCTTCTGCGCGAGACCGCCCATCTCGGACAGATCAAACGTGTGCGTGCGGTGGTGGATGCTGGTCGCGAGCAGAAACAGCAGGGCCACGGACAGGCCGTGCGCGACCATGAGCAGCACCACGCCGCCGGTGCCGATGGTCGAGAGCGTCGCGAGACCGAGGAAGCAGTAGCCCATGTGCATCACGGAGCTGTAGCCGAGCATCTGTTTCAGGTCGCGCTGCGCCATCGTGACAAAGCCGATGACCAGCACGTTGCCGAGCGCGGCGAGCAGTGCGAGGTTCCACGCCCAATGGGCCGCGCCCTCGGGCAGCAGGGGCAGCGCGATCTGGATGAGGCCGTAGAGGCCGAACTTCTTGAGCACGCCGGCATGCAGCATGGCGGCGGAGCTGGGCGCGGCCCCGTAGCCCAGCGGCGCCCACGTGTGCAGCGGCCAGAGCGAGACGAGGATGCCGAAACCGAACAGCAGGAGACCGAAGATGGTGTTTTGCGTCGAGCCATGAAGCCCGTGTACGGCGATGGCGCGCTTCAGCTCGATCAGGTCGAACGTGTTGGCGTCGCTCTTCACGTAGAGGGCAATGAGGCCGATCAGCGACAGCATGGCGCCGACCGTGAGGTAGATCGTCATCTTCATCGCCGCGTAGTTGCGGTCACGCCCGCCCCAGATGCCGACCATGATGAAGGTCGGGATGAGGGCCAGCTCGTGGAAGAAGTAGAAGAAGAAGATGTCCACCGACGCGAAGACGCCCAGCAGGCCGCCGTGCATGATGAGCAGGAGCACGAGGTAGAGCTTCAGGCGTTCCGCCGAGGAACGCAGCGCGTAGAGCCCGGCCGCCAGGCCGACGATGGCCGCGAGGAGGAACATCGGCAGCGCGATGCCGTTGAGGCCGAGCTTCAGGCTGATGCCAAAGGAGGCGAGTCCGGTGTCGAGCGAGCTGAGGTAGTGATAGGCGGTGCCGCCCTCGGCCGGATATTCCGCCCAGAGCCAGAGCGCGATCAGCGCCGGCAGCGCGAAGGCGGCGGCGGCGAGCTTGGTCGCGTACCGCTTGGGCAGCCCGAGCGCGATGACGAGCGCCGCCCCGAGGGGCGTGGCGATGGCGAGCTGCAGGAGTTGGGCGTTGGACAACATGAAAGTTACGTGGTGAACGACACACCCCGGCGCTTTGCGCCACCCCTCTTGATAGAGGGGATCTCAAACGCACGCAGCGGAAAATCCCCTCTGGAGAGGGGTGCCCGAAGGGCGGGGGGTGTTGCTTGGGAAGCGTTCATCCTAAAAGACCCCGGCGGCGAAGGCCCAGAGGACCACGGCGCCGAGCAGGAACCAGTAAACGTAGACGTGCAGGCTGCCGGTGTAGAGCGCGCGGGCCCCGAGGCCGACCAAGCCCACCACCCTCGCCATGCCCTGGATGAGGGTGTCGGCCAGGAAGACCCGCTCGAGGAAGTTCAGCAGCATGGCGAAGCGCTGCTGCACCTTGGCCACATAGTAATTGTAGAGGTTGTCGAAGGACTCCTTGAGCTGGCCGAGCAGGTTGAAAAGCCGGCGGAACCTCTCTTCCAGCGTGTCGTTGGCCGAGGTCTGGTAGAAGAACCACGCCGAGCCGGCGCCGAGCGTCATGACCGCGAGCGAGACGAGGAGAATCTCCGTGTGGATGGAGCCCTCGGCCTCGGGCACCAAATGCACCATCGAGCCCGCGAGTTTGCCAAAGATACCGGCATAGCCGCCGACGATAGACAGGACCGCGAGAACGATCAGCGGAAGAGTGATGACGAAACCGCTCTCGTGGGCGTGGGAGGCGTCCTTGGAGCGGGCCTCACCGAAGAAAGTGATCTTCCACATCCGGACCATGTAGAACGCGGTCAGTACCGCGGTGCTGGCGAGGACGACAAAGACGGCGAAATTCTTCTGCATCGCGAGGTAGAGGATGGCGTCCTTGGAGAAGAATCCGGCCAGCCCCGGCATGCCGATGATGGCCAGCACGCCGATCGTGAAGGTGATGAAGGTCACGGGCATCTTCTTCCGCAGCCCGCCCATCTTGAAGATGTCTTGCTCGTGGTGGCAGCCGATGATGACCGAACCCGAACCAAGGAAGAGCAGCGCCTTGAAGAAGGCGTGGGTCGTCAGGTGGAACATCGCGGCCCCCACCCCGGTTGCGACCAGCTTGGTGGGCAGATCAATCAGCTCGTAGGTGGCCGTGGAGCCCAGCCCGAACGCCGCGACCATGTAGCCGAGCTGCGAGAGCGTCGAGTAGGCCAGCACCTTCTTGATGTCGCGCTGGGTGATGGCGCAGAGGGCGGCGTAGAGCGCGGTGACCGTGCCGGTCCACATGATGACGTTGAGGGCGTCGGCCACCATCAGGACGTTGATGCGGCAGAGCATGAAGATGCCGGCCGCCACCATCGTGGCGGCGTGGATGAGGGCGGAGACGGGCGTCGGGCCCTCCATCGCGTCGGGCAGCCACACCTGCAGGGGCATCTGGGCCGACTTGCCGACCGCGCCGCAGAACAGCAGCAGCGGGATGGCCGTGCTGAAAACGAGGCCGTGGGCCGCGCCGAGCCGGTTCAGCTCCGAGAAATTAACGGTGCCGTTCAGCCAGTAGCACATGATGATGCCGAGCACGAAGCCGAAGTCGCCGACGCGGTTGACGATGAAGGCCTTCTTCGAGGCATCGGCCGCCGACTGCTTGTGGTGATAGTGGTTGATCAGCAGCCAGGAGCTGAAGCCGACCAGCTCCCAGAAGATGAAAATCATGAACAGATTGTCGGCGAGCACGATGCCGAGCATCGAGAACATGAAGATCGACAGGCCGCCGAAGAACCGCGCCCGGGCCGCGTCATCGTGCATGTAGCCGAGCGAGAAGACGTGGATCAGGAAGCCGACGAAGCCGACGATGAAGAGCATCAGGGCCGCGAGGTCGTCGAACTTGATGCCGAGCGAAATGGCGAAACTGCCGAAGCGCAGCCACTCAACCGAGGTCTCGAAGCGCTCGCCGTGCTGCAGGAGGATGATGGAGATCGCCGCGATGACGCCGGCCGTGGCGGTGGAGAGCCACGAGGCCAGGGCGCCCCGCCGGCGCAGGAACAGCGCGATGATCGCCGCCGAGACGAGCGGCAGGAGGAGAATCAGAATGGCGTGCGAAAGCATCATCATGGCTGCGAGAGTGCGAAGCCTACACACCCCGCCCTATGGGCACCCCTCTCTAGAGGGGATTGGCCATGTCCGCCGGCGTAGATTCCCCTCTGGAGAGGGGTGGCGCAAAGCGCCGGGGTGTGTTGCTGCAGGTCGGATGTCATGCTCAGTGTTTCAGGTGGTTCAATTCCTCGACCGAGACGGTGTGGCGCTTGCGGAAGAGCGCGACGATGATGGCGAGGCCGACGGCGACCTCGGCGGCCGCGATGGTGAGGATGAAGAAGACGAAGACATTGCCGTCGAGCGTGCCGTTGAACTTCGAGAAGGCGACCAGCGCGAGGGTCGAGGCCAGCAGCATCAGCTCAAGGCACATGTAGATCACGAGCGTGTTTTTGCGCAGCAGCACGCCGAAGAAGCCGATCGCGAACAGCAGCGCGCTCACATGCAGGCAGGTGGTGAGGCCGATGGTGGCGAGGACGGGGGTGATCATGGCGCCTCCTCCTTCCCCTCGAGTTTCTTGCTCAGCACGATGACGCCGAGCATGGCGATGAGGAGCATGAAGCCCACGACCTGCACGGGCAGCAGGTAGGTGGTGAAGAGCTGTTCCGCGTAGGCCTTGAGCGACGGGGCGGCCGCCGGGGCCGCGGGTGCGGGAAACTGCGCGCGATGATAAAGGGACAGCACGCCGACCACCAAGAGGGCGGCACCGAGGACCGAGGCGGCGATGGTCAGCGGGGTGAACGGTTTGAACGTGCCCGGGGTCGTGTCGAGCAGCATGATGATGAAGAGGAACAGCGCGACGACCGCGCCCGCGTAGACCAGCAGCAGCACGAAGGCCAGCAACGCGGCGTCGAGCAGCACGAACAGGCCGGCGAGGCCGGTGAGCGAGACGAGCAGGAACATCGCGGCGTTGACCGTGTTCTTGCTCACCACGACCAGCGCGGCGCACGCGAGCGTGAGGAAGGTAAAGGTGTAGAAGAGAAAGTCAGCCATGGCTCAGGGTTGCAAGGTGTGACCCGGGTTAACTTCCATGAACAATTTCAAGACATCCATGCTTGTCATCCTGAGCACAGCGAAGGATCCAGATGGAGGGCGGACGCCCTCGTCCGCCATGCCTCGCGGGGTGAGGGCACCCCGCCCACAAAAGCTGAATTCTTCAATTCGTTCAGAATGACAGGTGGAAGAATTCATGGCTCAGTGGGCGTTGCCGTGCCCGGCGGCGGCCTTCTTCTTGTCCCATTTGAAATGCTGGTCGGGCAGCGTGCCGCCCAGCTCGTAGAGGCGGGCCTTGTCGTTGACCATCTCGGCGCGGGTGTAGCCAACCATCGAATACTGGTTCTGCAGGATGATCGCCTCCTCGGGGCAGACCTCCTGGCAGAGGCCGCAATAGATGCAGCGGAGCATGTCGATCTCGAACTCCTTGGGCGCCTTCTCGACGTGGGCGGTCGTGGCGTCGGCGGGAATCTCGCCCGGGGTGATGCGGATGGCCATGGACGGGCAGACGAACTCGCAGAGCTGGCAGGAGACGCATTTCTCGCGGCCGTTGGGATCCATGACGAGCGTGGGTACGCCGCGATAGCCGGGCGGGATCGCGGGGCGCTGCTCGGGATACTCCATCGTCACGTTCGGCGCGAAGAGATGCTTCAACGTCACCCGCATGCCCGCGAGGATTTGCGGGATGTAGATACGCTCCAGGAGCGTGAGGGGCTTGCGTTCGACGACGTAGGGCATGCGCGAAAGGATTATTGAACCACAGATGGACGTGCGGCCTGTAGGTCGGGGTTTATCCCCGACATGTCGGGCGTAAAGCCCGACCTACATTTGTGTTTATTTGTGTGCATCTGTGGTTGTCAGAGTTTGGGTTGCAGCCACGCGATGACGATCGCGTAGAAGATAAGGTTGCCGATCGCGAGGGGCAGCAGCTTCTGCCAGCCGAGCTTCATCACCTGGTCGTAGCGGAAGCGCGGGACGGTCCAGCGCACCACCATGAAGAGGAACAAAAAGGCCAGCACCTTGCCGACGAAGATGATAATGGAGAGCAGGCCGAGCAGCACGGGCTGATCCACGAGGTGCAGCCAGTGCGCGACGTCGGCCAGCGGCACCCACGGCAGCGGATTCCAGCCGCCGAGGAAGAGCAGGATGAACACGCCCGAGCCGACCATCATGTTCGAATACTCGGCCACGAAGAACAGGCCCCATTTCATCGAGCCGTATTCGGTGTGGAAGCCGCCGACCAGGTCGGCCTCGCCCTCGGCCATGTCGAAGGGCAGGCGGTTGGTCTCGGCGAACAGCGCGACGAGGAAGACCAGCGCCGAGACCGGCATGTAGAAGATGAACCACGCGCCGTTCCACGAGAGTCCCGAGCCGGACTGGGCCTCCACGACCTTGAAGAGGCTCAACGTGCCCTCCCCGCCCGGGGCGTTGATCCACAGGAAGACCGGCAGCACGGAGAGCGTCATCGAGATCTCGTAGGAGATGAGCTGGGCCGAGGCGCGCACGCCGCCGAGGAAGGGATACTTGGAATTCGACGACCAGCCGGCGATGATGAGCGAGTAGACGCTGAGGGAGGACACGGCGAAGATTGCGAGGATGCCCACGTCGAGGTTGGCCAGGCCGAGCGGCACGAGGTGGCCGGCGGCGTCGAGATAAGCGCCGAACGGCACGACGGTGACGGTCGTCAGCGCCGGGATCATGCCCAGCAGCGGGGCGAGCATGAAGTAAACCTTGTTCACGTGGCCGGGCAGTGAGTCCTCCTTGAGGAACATCTTGAGGCCGTCGGCCATCAGGTGGAACACGCCGAGCCGCTGCAGGAACGGGCCGAGGACCGGCACCCACGCGAACCAGAACGGGAGGGCGCGGTTCGGGCCGGGGCGGCCCTGCATCGCGGCCGAGACCTTGCGCTCGATCAGCGAGCAGGCGCCGCCGATGGGGAACAGCACGCCGATCACGCAGAGGCCCTTGACGAGGCCTTGCAGGAGCGGGTGGAGGTTGTTCCAGAATTCGATCATGTGGGTTTACACCAAGGTCGCGCAGAGAGCGAAGAAAACAGAAAATCCTCCGTTCCGTGTCATTCTGAGCGAAGCGAAGAATCCAGCATGATATCCGCAAGCGGACGTGCTTCTGGATTCTTCGCTTCGCTCAGAATGACAGGTGTGGGTATTGGGCATGAATTCTTGGCGTTCTTCTTCTTTCTTGGTGTGAAAGGTCATGCGTTGACGGCCGCGGGCACGGCGGCGGGTTTGAAGTGGAGGGTCTCGCCCTCGCAGAAGGGCAGGCCGGCCCACGCCGAGGCGTCGAGCAGGTGGCCGGTGGCGGGCAAGGTGGCGTAACTGAGGCTGGCCAGCGGTTTCACCTCGGCGGCGAGCGCGTGCCAAACCAGGCCGAGATCGAACGAAACAATCCCGCCGCCGACCGCCGCCACGAGTTCGGCCAGGGTGACGAGATCGTCGGAGACCTCCGTCGGACCGGGGACGGCCTTGGCGAATTTCTGGAGACGGAACTGCTGGTTAATGAACGAACCGGATTTCTCGAACACCGTGAGCGTGGGAATGACGACCTTGGCGGCGGCGCTCGTCGCGTTCCGGTGCGTGCCGAGGTAGATGATCGAAACCTTGGCGAGCTGCGCGGCGGTGAGACCGGCGGCGGCGAGATCCTCGCCGATGGAGAGAATCGTCGTCACCTTGCCGGAGTCGATCTCGGCGGCAAGGCCGGTGAGTTTCTGCGCCGGCAAGGCGGTGATGAGTCCGGTCACGAGCGCGCCGCGGACGTTCGGATTGCGGTCGGAGGAGATGAGGAGGCGGTCGCCCTGCCCCACCCGGCCGACGAGCAAGGCGGAGGTCTTGAGCGTGTCGGCAATAATTTTGGTGAGAAACTGTTCCTCCACCGAGCTGCGGCCCGAGCCGACGACGACCACGGAGCCGGGCCGGAGCATCGCGCCACTGGCCTTCAGCAGATCGCCCGCCGCCTTGAGCGCCATCATGGGTGCCGTGGCGTGGCCGTTGATCGAGGGGGCGAGCAGGCGGCCGGCGGCCTTGACCTGCGAGTAGAGCGCGCGGCCGGAGTCGGCCATCCACGTGTCGTTCACGGCATCGTTCTGGCGCGGGGTGATGCGGTAGATCACGCCCTCGCGGCTCCAGACCTCGGTGTTGGCGCCGACGGAGGACTCGGGATCGATGCCCGGCGTCTGCTTGAGAAACCAGACGCGCATCTTGAAACGGAAGTCAGTCGAGGTAAGCGCCCCGACCGGGCAGATGTCCACCGTGTTGAGTGAGTAATTGTTCTCGAGCTTCTTGCCGGGGTAGCAAGTGAGCGTGCTGTAGCTGCCGCGGTCAATGAAGCCGAGGACGTCGTCCTTCGCAACCTCCTTGGAGAAACGGATGCAGCGCGAGCAGAGGATGCAGCGCTCGTCGTCGAGGGTGACGCGCGGGCCGAGCTCGGTGCGCTTCGGCTTCACGTTCTTCTGCTCGACGAAGCGGGAGTAACCGCGACCGTAGGCGGTGGAGTGCTCCTGCAGCCTGCACTCGCCGGCCTGGTCGCAGATTGGGCAGTCGAGCGGATGGTTGATGAGCAGCATCTCCGTCACGCCCTCGCGGCAGTCCTTCACCAGTGGGGAATTCGTGCGGATGTGGAGGCCGGGCGAGGCGTTGGTGCCGCAACCGATCTGCGGGCGGGGCATCCAGTTGACCTTCTGCTTGCCGGTGGCCGCGTCCATGATCGGCGCCTTGGTGGCGGGATCGACGGCCGGCAGGCCCATTTCGATCAGGCACATCCGGCAGTTGCCCACGATCGAGAGCTTCGGGTGGTAGCAGTAATGCGGGATTTCCACCCCGGCGAGCTTCGCCGCCTCGATCACGTTCGTGCCCTTCGGCACGGCGATTTCCTTGCCGTCAATGTTGACGGTCACGAGGTCGGCGGGTTTGGAAGCGGAGGACATTTCGGAAAATACTTTGCCCGCGAATCACGCGAATATACGCGAATGACAGAGGGAGGGCTTTTGATTCGTGTGCATTAGTGTGATTCGCGGGAGAAAATCAAATGAGCGGCGACGTCGCCGCGGGCTTGGCGGTTTTCTTGGTCTCGGCGTAGCCCTTGAACTCGTCGCCGAACTTCGCGAGGAAGCTCTGGGTCGGCCACGAGCAGGCTTCGCCGAAGGCGCAGATGGTGCGGCCGGGAATCTGGTCGGCCACGCCCTTGAGCAGCGCGGCATCCTGTTCGCGGGCCTCGCCGTGGACCATGCGCGTGGTGATCTTCTTCATCCACAGCGAGCCCTCGCGGCAGGGCGTGCACTGGCCGCAGCTCTCGTGCGAGTAGAACGCATTGATGTTGGCCAGGGCCTCGACCATGTTGACGGTGTCGTCCATCACGATGACGCCGCCGGAGCCGCCCATCGTGCCGATCATGCCGAGCGAATCAAAGTCCATCGGCACGTCCTCGACGCCCCAGTCGTAATCGACCATCTCGGCGCCGACCTTGCGCTTGCCCTTGTAGCGCTCGCCGAAGCGCATGACCTTGGCCGATGAGCCGCCGGGAATGACCGCCTTGAAGGTCCGGCCAGGCAGCGGGCCGCCGCAAACCTCGTTGAGCAGCTGGCCCATCGTGATCTTGCCGGCCTCGAACTCGTAGTAACCCGGCTTCTGCACGTGGCCCGAGACGCAGAAGATGCGCGTGCCGGTGTTGTTCGGCGTGCCGATCTTGGTGTAGGTCTCGCCGCCCATGTCCACGATGTGCTTCACGTGGCAGAGGGTCTCGACGTTGTTGACGATCGTCGGGCACTGGTAGAGGCCGAGCACCGCAGGGAAATAGGGCGGCTTGATGCGCGGGTTGGCGCGCTTGCCCTCCAGCGACTCGATGAGGCCGGTCTCTTCGCCGCAGATGTAGGCGCCGGCGCCGCGATGCACGAAGATGTCACAGGAGTAGTTCGACCCGAGGATGTTTTGGCCAACAAGGTTGGCGTCGCGCGCCTCCTGGATGGCTTTTTCCAAAATGCGAGCGCCGTGGGGCATCTCGCCGCGGATGTAGATGTAGGCCTGCTTCACGTTGTTCGCGAAACAGGAGATCATCGTGCCCTCGATCAGCTGGTGCGGATCCTGGTGCATGATGTAGCGATCCTTGAAGGTGCCGGGCTCGGACTCGTCGGCATTGACGATAAGGTAGATGGGCTTGCCGCTCTTGCGGTCCACGAGCGTCCACTTGAGGCCGCAGGAGAAACCCGCGCCGCCGCGGCCGCGCAGGCCGGACTTCTTGACCTCGTCGATGAGCTCCTCGGGCTTGCGGGCGAACGCCTTCTTCATCACCCCGTAGCCCCCGTGCTTCAGGTAGCACGGAAGGTCATTGGTGTAGCCGGGCTCGTCGATGTGAGCGAAGATCAGGCGGCGTTGGACGGGAGCGGGCATGGATTGAAATCAGGGCTGGTCGTCGAGGATGATCTCGATGCCGCCGGTCCAGCGGGCGGCGAAGTTATAGACCATGGCGAGGAGCACGCCGAAAACGAAACCGCCGACCGCATGGATGAACGGCATGAACAGGGCGCCGGCGCCGGCGAACAGCCACGGGATGCCGAGCAGCTTGGGCGCGATGGCGAGGTCGGCAGCCGTGGCGGCGGCGCCGAGCGTGAGCAACAGGACCGGGGCGACGATCATGCCGACGAAGCCGTTGATCAGCCCGAGCACGAGCCCGAAGCGGACGGGAGGCACCTGACGAATACGGAATTTTTTCATGGGACGGAGCGGTTCTGAGCCGCGTGCTTGATCTGTTGGCTGAGAGTCTGCACCGCGGCGGCGTCGACTCGCTCGTGGAGATCGTCATCGATCATGACGACCGGGCCGGTGCCGCAACTGGCGAGGCACTCGACGAAATCAATGGTCACCTCGCCGTCGGCGGAAACCTCGCCGCGCTGGCAGCCGAACTCCTGCTCGAACTGCCCGCACACCTTGTAGCCGCCGGTGAGGGCGCAGGAGAGCGTGCGGCAGACTTTGATGTGGCGGCGGCCGATCGGCTTCTGCCGGAACATCGGGTAGAACGTGACGACCTCGTAGACGTTGATCGGCTCGAGCTCGAGCTTGGCCGCGACCCACTCGATGGCCGCGGGCGGGATCCAGCCCACGTCCTCCTGGATGAGGTGCAGCAACGGCAGCGTGGCGCTGCGCTTCACCGGGTAATGGGTGATGACCTCGTCGATCTGCGCGAGAGTGGCTGGTTTGAGGTTCATCAGAAAGACCTCCCGCTAATCACGCGAATTGACGCGAAAGAGGCAGAAAGAAGTTTTTGATTCGGGTGCATTAGCGTGATTCGCGGGCAAAAAAGTCAGCGGTCGCACTCGCCCATGACGAAGTCGAGCGAGCCGAGGATGGAGACGACGTCGGACACCATGTTGCCGACGCAGAGCTTGGGGAGGATGGACAGGTTGCAGAACGAGGGGCTGCGGATCTTCAGGCGCCACGGCACGCCGCCGCCCTTGCTCACGATGTAGAAGCCGAGCACGCCCTTCGGGTTCTCGGCCTCGAAGTAGACCTCGCCGGCCGGCATCTGCGGGCCCTCGGTCACGATCATGAAGTTGTTGATGAGCTCCTCCATGGAGGTGAGGATCTTCTCCTTCGGCGGGGCGAAGATCTTGCGGGCGTCCGGCGCATACCAATCGCCGCCGGGGAACTTGGCGACGGCCTGCTTGAGGATGCGGATGGATTGCTTCATCTCCTCGCCGCGGCAGAGATAACGGTCGTAGCAGTCGCCCTTCGAGCCGACGGGCACGTCGAACTCATACTGCTCGTAGCCCGAGTAGGGCCGGTCCTTGCGCAGGTCCATCCCCACGCCGGAGCCGCGCAGGTTCGGGCCGGTGAGGCCGTAGCTGATGGCGTCGGCCCGCGAGATGACGCCCACGCCCACGGTGCGGTCGAGGAAGATCTTGTTGCGCGAGAGCAGGCCCAGGATCTCGTCGAGTTTCGGCAGGAACTGGTCGCAGAACGCGTCCACTTTCTGCACCCAGCCCTCGGGCACGTCGCGCTGCAAGCCGCCGATGCGACTGTAGCTGGTGGTAAAGCGGGCGCCGGTCAGCTCCTCGAAGAGCTTGTAGAGTTTCTCGCGCTCCTCGAAGCAATACATGAACACCGTCCACGCGCCGACATCGATGCCGTAGGCGCCGAGGCCCATCAGGTGCGCGGAGACGCGGGCCATCTCGGCCGTGATGACGCGGATTGCCTGGCAGCGGGCCGGCACCTCGAGTTTCGCGAGGCGTTCGACCGCGATGGCGTAAGCCATGTTGTTGGCGAGCGGGGCGAGGTAATCCAGCCGGTCCGTGTAGGGCACGAACTGGTTGTAAGTCATGTTCTCGGCGATCTTCTCGTCGCCGCGGTGCAGGTAGCCGACGACGGGGTCGGCCTTGGTCACCGTTTCACCGTCGAGCTCGAACTGGATGCGGAGCACGCCATGGGTGGACGGATGCGACGGGCCCATCGAGAGCGACATCTTGTCCGGCGCGAATTCCTTGGGGAAATTCGCGGCTTTCGCGGCGGTATCGGGAAATGAAAAATCGGTGGCCATCGCGTCAGCTGGGCTTCTCGTCCCGCTCGTTCCAGGCCTCGTCCTTGGCGCGCGGCTCGGCACCGCTCATGGGTTCGCCGGGCGTGGCGACGAACGGGCCGCCGGCCATCGGGGCGGAGATGACCCCGGTCTTGGTTTCCTCGGTGATATCGGGGTCGGACAGTTCCGTGGGCAGACCGGCGAGCGGGAAATCCTTGCGGAGAGGGAAATACGGGTAGGCGTCCCACATCAGGATGCGGCGCAGGTCCGGGTGGCCGGTGAACTTGATGCCGAGCATGTCGTAGGCCTCGCGTTCGTGCCAGTCGGCGCCAGCCCAGAGCCCGGTGGCGGTCGGCATGGCGGGCTCGCGGTCGCTCGCGCAACCGGCGGCGACGCGGACGTAGGTGTGCCTGGTGCTCGAGTAGAGATGCCAGACGACGGTGAAGCGGGGTGATTGCTCGGCGCTCCAGTCGACGGCTGTCACGTCCATCAGGAAATCGTAACCCTGCGTATCGCGCAGGTGCTGCAAGACTGCGATCGCCTCCGCGGCGGGGACATTGAAGGCGGGGCAATCGAGGCTGGGCCGGGGCGTGGCCGAGGGAAATTGCTGGCTGACGGCAGTCGTGATTTCGACGTCGGTGGTCATGCGCGGTGGCGGCGGGTCAGGCGCTGAGCAGCTTGGAGAGCGAACGCTCGCGTTTGACCTTTTCCTGGAGTTTCAACAGGGCGTCGAGCAGGGCCTCGGGGCGCGGCGGGCAGCCGCTGACATAGACGTCCACCGGCACGATGCGGTCCACGCCCTGGAGCGTCGCGTAACTGCGATACATGCCGCCCGAACTGGCGCAGGCCCCCATGGCGATGACCCACTTGGGCGCGGCCATCTGGTCGTAAATGCGGCGGACGATGGGAGCCATCTTGTAGGTCACCGTGCCAGCCACGATCATGCAGTCCGCCTGGCGGGGGGAGAAGCGCATGACCTCGGCCCCGAAGCGGGCGATGTCGAACCGGCTCGAAGCCGCCGCCATCAATTCGATGGCGCAACAAGCCAGACCCATCGGCATGGGCCACATGGAGTTGTTCCGCACCCAGTTGATCGCGGCATCCGCCCGGGTGACCACGATGTCGCCCTCGATCTTGCTGTTATAGGTGAGCTCCGGATTGGCGGTAACCATGTGGAAAAAAATTCGAGCCACGCTACCACCCCACCCCCACCCGGCAAGGAGGATTTGTTTACTAAAAACGGGTTTGTGACCTGAAAATATTGCCGCAGGAATTTCCGTTGACCGAAGCTGCTGGTATTCGCTTTATTTGACCCCTGTTTGGACCACGGAGAGGTGGCTGAGTGGTTTAAAGTACCCGCTTGGAAAGCGGACGTAGGGCAACCTACCGGGGGTTCGAATCCCCCCCTCTCCGCCACTTCCCTTGGGGAAATGGTGGCGGACCGCGAAGCGAGACGGCAGGAGCGCAGCGACTGCGAGGAGGGGATAGGGGCAAGCCGCAGGCTTTGGGGCGCAGCCCCGAGCGGAGCGAGTCAATCCCCCCCTCTCCGCCAGCAGACGCCTTTACCGGGAGCGAAAATCCCCTCGCCTACTGGTGGCGCATCTTTAGTAAAACTCCCGCCGGGCCACGGTGGCACGGTCCACACCCTGAATCATGTCCGAACCACTGCCCAGAGCAGTTTTCCTCAGCTATGCCCGTGAGGATGCTGACGCGGCCAGATGCATCGCCGAGGCGCTGCGCGGATTCGGCGTGGAGGTCTGGTTCGACGTGAACGAGCTGCGGGGCGGCGATGCGTGGGACGCCAAAATCCGCAACCAGATCCGCACCTGCGCCCTTTTCGTGCCGGTGATTTCAGCCCGGACCCAGGCGCGCCCGGAAGGCTATTTCCGCCGGGAGTGGAAACTGGCCGTGGAGCGCACCCATGACATGGCCGACGACCGGGTTTTCATCGTGCCCGTGCTCATCGACGACACCGCCGAGTCTTCCGCCAGCGTCCCCGAGCAATTCCTCAAGCCGCAATGGACCCGGCTGCCCGGCGGCGAGCCCTCCACGCAATTTGTCGAGCAGGTTAAACGGCTGCTGTCGGCACTGCGCCAGGCTGCCGATGCGGCATCCAAAGCCGACTTCCGCGCCCCGATGACGGCCGCGCCGGTCGCCGTTTCAAAATCCGGCATTCCCCTGTGGGCGGCCGCGCTGCTCGGTGTCATCGTGCTGGCCCTCGGCGCCTTCGTGCTGTTCCGGCCCGCGGCAAAACCCGAGCCAGTCCCGGCACCGGCAACTTCCGTCGCCGCCAAGGCGCCGGAACCCGCCGCTCCGGCCGCGAACGAAAAATCCATTGCCGTCCTGCCGTTCAGCAACATGAGCGAGGACAAGGACGCCAGCGCCTTCTTCTCCGACGGCATCCACGAGGACATCCTGACCAATCTCGCGCTCGTCTCCGAATTGCACGTCGTGTCCCGCACCTCGGTGATGGAATACCGCAACACGACCAAAAAGATCCGGCAGATCGGCCAGGAGCTGGGCGTCACCTATCTGCTGGAGGGCAGCGTGCGCCGCGCCGGCAACAAGGTGCGCGTCACCGGCCAGCTCATCAACAGCCGCAACGACGAACACGTCTGGGCCAAGAGCTATGACCGGGACCTGACCGACATCTTCGCCATCCAGGCCGAGCTGGCGCAGGAAATCGCCGGCGCCCTGAAGGCCGCCATCACCCCGCAGCAGAAATCCCTCATCGCCGGCCGGGCCACCACGAGCGTGGACGCCTATAACAATTACCTGAAGGCCCGCGAAATCGCCCTCTGGTCAGGCGTCTCCCGGATGACGCTGCCCGAACTCGACCGGCTGTTGCAGGCCGCCGTCCAGCTGGACCCCAACTACGTGCCGGCCTGGGTGGAGACCGCGCGGGTAAATTTCATCAGCTACGTATCACCTTCCACGAGAAATGATCGCGGCCGGCTCGCGGCTGGGCAGGCCGCCCTCACCCAAGCCATGCGGCTCGCCCCCGCGGATCCGGTTGTCATACTGACCCAAGGGCTGGGGGCCGAGACGATGGGAGACCTGGGCGCGGCCCGCACTAACTATGAGCGAGCCCTGCAACTTGCTCCGGGAAATATTGAGATACTTCTCTCCCTCGGCCGGCTGGCCTCGGCCGAACGCCGTTGGGCCGAAGCCATGGTTTACCAGCACCGCGCCCAAGAACTCGATCCGCGCAATCCCATCGTCCTGGGAGGCGCCTACGCCTCCTTGTTGACCCTGCGTCAGTATGATCAGGCGGAGGCCAACGCCCGATTGCTGGTCGAACTCCAGCCCGGCTCCTTTAACGTCGCCGCTGGCCTGGCCATCGTGCCCTTCCTCGCCCGGGGCTCCCGACAGGAGACTGAGGCGCTCTTCGCCCGACTGACACCGGAACAGCAGCAGGACCCCAATGTGATCGCGGCCAAATTCAACTGGTACTATCACAACATCGGTGATGCCCAGGCCTACGTGGACCTCAGTGACCGGCAGGGCACCGACAATAACTTTACCGACGAGGATTCGGCGCTGCAATATGTCGAGGCCCTCATCGTCGTCGGCCAGCGCGAGCGCGCCGTCACCCTCGTACGCCCGCTGCTCGACCGGATCAAGGCGCGGTGCGCCGCTGACCCGGAAAACGACACCCTGCTCAGTTCCCTCAGTTACGCCCAAGCCCTGATCGGCGACCACGATGGCGCGCTGGTGACGGTCAACCACATTCTCTCGCACGTGAAGCCCGGCGACCCTGTGCGCAAGCTGCTCCATCTCCACAGTAACGCCGCCATCGTCCTCGGCTGGATTGGCGAGAAGGACAAGGCCCTCGATTTGCTCCAACCGGTGATGAATATTCCGGCACAGGCCACGGGCAGCGTGTTTGGCCTGCGCAACGACATCGATTTCTGGCCCCTGCGCGGTTTCCCGCGCTGGGAGGCGCTGCTCAACGATCCGGCCCACCGGCAGCCCTTCAAATACTGAACGAGGCCGTTCCGGCCCCGAACCACGTATTGCTTTGGGAATAAGCCGCCGCAGACTCGCCTCGAACACTCCCATGGCCCCGAAACGCATTGTCATCATCGGCGGAGGCTTCGGCGGCGTGAAGTGTGCCCAGACCCTGAGCGCGCGGCTCCGTCCCCGGGAGGCCGAGCTGATCCTGTTCAACAAGGAGAACCACCTCGTCTTCAGCCCGCTGCTGGCCGACGCCGTCGGCTCCTCGCTGAGCCTCGACGACGTGATCGTGCCCCTCCGCCAGCTCCTGCCGGGCGTCCAGTGCCGCACCGAGGAAGTCAAGGGCATCGACCTGGCCGGCAGTCAGCTCGAATACGAAAGCCACGACGGCCAGCCGCGGAAACTCGCCTACGACCACGTGATCATTGCCTGCGGCAACATCTCCAACCTGAACGTCGTGCCGGGCATGGCTGACCATGCGTTTCCCCTGAAGTCCGTCGGTGACGCCGCCGTCCTGCGCACCCACATCCTGTCGCAGATGGAAAAGGCCGAGGTGTGCGACGATCCGCTGAAGCGCCGCTGGTATCTCTCCTTCGTCGTCGTCGGCGGCGGCTACAGCGGCGTCGAGACCGCGGGCGAGATCAACGACCTCGTCCGCTCCAGCCTGCGCTTCTATTCCAACATCCACGACGACGATGTCAGCGTGACCCTCATCCATTCGCGCGACCAGCTGCTGCCCGAGATCAGCCCCCAGCTCCGCGAGTTCGCCCGGACGAAAATGGAAAAAGCCGGGGTTACCATGAAGCTGAACGCCCGCGTCATGCTCGCCACCGGCGAGGGGGTGGGCCTGAAGGACGGTTTTGTCCATGGCGGCACCATCGTCTGCACCATCGGCAGCACCATCGCACCCGTCGTCAACCGGCTCGACACGCCCAAGGAAAAAGGCCGGCTGCTCACCGAGCCCGACATGCGCCTGCGCGGCCGGCCCAACGCCTGGGCCATCGGCGACTGCGCGAGCATCCTCAACGCTTACGACCAGCAACCCTCGCCGCCCACGGGCCAGTTCGCCGAGCGTCAGGGCCGGCAGTGCGCGGACAACATCATCCGCCAGCTGGCGGGCGAGGCGACCCGGCCGTTCACCTTCAAGGTGCTCGGCCAGCTCTGCTCCATCGGCGGCCACAGCGCGGTGGCGGAGATGCTCGGTATCAAGCTCTCGGGCTTCCTCGCCTGGTTCACCTGGCGCGGGGTCTATCTTTTCAAGCTCCCCTCCTGGTCGCGCCGGGTGCAGGTGGGCTTCGACTGGGCGTGGCTGCTCATCTTCCCGCGCGACCTCAGCTGCATCAAGACCGACGTCACCGAACGCGTGTCGCACGCCCACTTCGAGCCGGGCGACTACATCATCAAGCAGGGCGAGCCGCCGTCCGGTTTCTACGTCATCGAGCAGGGCGAGGTGGAGATAGTGCGCACCTCGCCCGAAAAACCCGAAGGGGAGATCATCGCGACCCTGGGGATGGGCAACTTCTTCGGCGAAGCCGCCCTCCTGAACAACCAGCCGCGCGCCGCGTCCGTCCGCGCCCGCACGCCGCTGGAGGTGGTCGTGATGGGGCGGAATGTCTTCACGACCATTTCCAAATCACTCGCGCCGCTGCGCCACGCCCTCACCGCCGCCATCACCCGGCGCTCCTCCGCCACCTGGCAGGAACGCCCCGCGGTGCTCGCGGCCCTCCGGGAATTTTCCCTGGCCGAGTTCATCGAGCCGGCTCCCACCCCGCTGCTGAAACCCACCGACAACCTCTTTGAAGTCTCCCACCAGTTTGCCCGGCACCCGTCTGACTATTTCTTCATCTCGTCCGACGGCACCAGGCTCGAGGGGTTGATCACGCTCACCGGCCTGCTCCGCGCGCAGAACAATGGCGTCAAGCCCGAGACGCCCTTGGCTGCCTTCATGACAAAGGATCCAGCCGCGCTCGCCGCCACGGACACCGCCCTGATCGCCGCCTCCGCCTTCCGCGAACAGGGCTATAAAACACTTCCCGTCGTCGCCGACCAGATCAGCCGCCGCATCATCGGGGTCGTCCGGGTGCGCAAGCTTATCGCCCGGGTCCTGGAGGTCGTGCCCCCGCCCACGGGCCTGACGATCCCGCCCATGCCATCAGTGTAAGTGGAGGGCCGACCTCCCGGTCGGCCGCGGCCCGTCGGGAGACGGGCCCTCCCATGACCGAAACTCTGTTTGCCAAAAGCCCGGCCCGACGTAGCCTCTGCCCTCCACGCCTCCGGCCGATGCACGATCTCACCGACCTCTACCAGTCTGTCATTCTGGACCACAACCGCCGACCGCGGAACTACAAGGTCCTGCCCACGGCCAATCGCGTCGGCTCGGGCAACAACCCGATGTGCGGCGACCAGATTACGGTCTATGTGAAACTCGACGGCGACCGCATCACCGAGATCAGCTTTCAAGGCAGCGGCTGCGCCATCTCGCAAGCCAGCGCCTCGCTCATGACCCTCCACCTCAAGGGCAAGACGCTCCAGGAAGCCGAGGCCATCTACGCCGGCGTCCACCAGCTCGTGACCACCGGCAAGGTGGCCGAGGACGATCTCTCCGACCTCGCCGCGCTCGCCGGCGTCCATCAATTCCCCGCCCGCATCAAGTGCGCCACGCTCGGGTGGCACGCCGCGCTCAACGCCGCCAAGGGGGACGAACAGCCTGTCACCACCGAGAAACCCGGCGACTGATTGTCATGCATGCCCGCCTATTACACACCCCGCCCTCCGGGCACCCCTCTCAAGAGGGGATCTCCGAACATAGCGGCCGCGCGATCCCCTCTATCAAGAGGGGTGGCGCACAGCGCCGGGGGGTGTCGTGTTTCATGCACCTTGCTCCCCGCTCCTTGCTCCCCGCTTTATGAGTCTCGCCTGGGCCAACATCCGCGCCGATTTCCCCATCCTTGACCAGCAGGTCAACGGGCATCCGCTCGTCTATCTCGACAACGCCGCCACGTCGCAAAAACCGCAGTGCGTGATCGACGCCCTGTCGCACTACTACACCAAGGACAACGCCAACGTCCACCGCGGCATCCACACCCTGTCGATGCGCGCCACGTTCGCCTACGAGGCCGCCCGCGAGCGCGCCGCAAAGTTCCTCAACGCGGCCGAGCCGGGCGAGATCGTGTTCACCGCCGGCACGACCGACAGCATCAACCTGGTCGCCAACGCCTGGGGCGACGAAAACCTGAAGAAGGGTGACGTCATTCTGCTTACCGAGATGGAGCACCACAGCAACATGGTGCCGTGGCAAATGCTCGCCCGCCGCACCGGCGCCAAGCTCCGCTACCTGCCGATCGTCGCCGGCGATACCGGCCTGCTCGACCTCACGCAGCTGCCCAAGGTGCTCACGCCCGAGGTGAAGATCTTCGCTTTCACCCATGTTTCCAATACGCTCGGCGTCATCAATCCCGCCGCCGAGCTTTGCGCAGCAGCGAAGAAAGTCGGCGCGCTCACTGTGGTGGATGCCGCCCAGAGCGCCGGCCACATGCCGCTCGATGTCCGCGCGATGGGCTGCGATTTCCTCGCCGTCTCCGGCCACAAGATGTGCGGTCCGACCGGCGTCGGCCTGCTCTACAGCCGCAAGGCCCTGCTCGACGCCATGCCGCCCTACCGCGGCGGCGGCAGCATGATTTCCAACGTCGAGTATTTTGAAAGCAAGTGGGCGCCCGCCCCGGCCAAGTTTGAGGCCGGCACGCCGAACATCGCCGACGCCATCGCGCTCGCCCGCGCCATGGACTATCTCGACACTCTTGGCCGCGAAACCATTGCGCAGCACGACGAGAAGCTTGCCGCCCTCGCCTACGCCCGGCTCAAGGCCGAGGTGCCCGGCATCCGCCTGCTCGGGCCCGCGCACCACCGCAGCGGCGTCGTCAGCTTCGACCTCAAGGGCGTGCACGCCCACGATGTCGTGACCATGGCCGATCAGGAAGGCGTCGCGCTGCGCGGCGGCCACCACTGCAACCAGCCGCTCATGCGCAAGCTCGGGCTCAGCTCCACCTCGCGCGCCAGCTTCTACCTCTACAACACCGAGGCCGAGATCGACCGCCTGGTGGCCGTGCTCCAGAAAATCTCGAAGTTCTTCGCGGGCTGAGCGGCTGGTCTAAGAGGCTGTAGGAGGGGCTTTACGCCCCGATGGGGTACTACCATTATGCTTCCATGGCTTTCGATCCGCACCACGGGCATGCTGCCTTGCGCCGAGGCCGTTGGTCCGAATCAAGTGCCGAGTATTTTCTGACTATCTGCACGTTCCAAAGGCAAACGAACCTGGCTCAACCCGATCTCCTGAGCGCCATTCAATTCCAGGCCGAGCGATTGGACGCTGAATCAATAGGGAGTTTGCGAACTAGTGTGGTGATGCCGGACCACCTGCACTTGCTGGTAGATACCGATTCTGGATTGGCCGGTGCCGTGCGCCTCTTCAAAGGGCGGCTATCACCCGTGCTTCGTGCGGCCGGTCTCCGATGGCAATCGGCCTACTTTGACCACCGCATGCGACCAGAAGAGGACCGCTTGCCGGTGTTCCGCTATATCTTTCTGAATCCTTATCGCGCCAATCTCGTTGCGCCTACGGAGAAATGGCCGGGGTGCTTTTGTTGTCCACTAGATTGGGCATGGTTCGCACCTCTCACTAGCGACAATTGTCCCTTCCCTGAATGGCTATCGTGAATATCGGGGCATTAAGCCCCTTCTACAGCAAGGCAGGCAGGCAAGGATTGGGCGGGGTTGAGCAATATCCGCACAGCGTCGGGCGACTGGTTCGGTTATCCTGTCAGCCTTATGGTGTCCCCACGCTACACCGTCCCTGCACCGACCGCGCCCGCCTTGGAGCTGGTGCGCAAATACAACATCCCCGGGCCGCGCTACACGTCCTACCCGACCGCGCCGCAATTCTCGGCCGAGGTCGACCGCGCGGCCCTGCTCAAGGAGATCGCCGCCGACAACCGCGATGCCGCGCGCCCGCTCTCGCTTTATTTTCACCTGCCGTTCTGTGAGTCGCTCTGCTGGTATTGCGGTTGCAACACCGTGATCACGCGGCGCCGCTCTTCCGCCGGTGACTATGTCGACCTGCTCCGCCAGGAACTTGCGCTCACGTCGCCGCTGCTGAACACCGCGCGGCCCATCACGCAGCTTCACTTCGGTGGGGGCACGCCGACCTTCCTTCCCCCCGACGAGATTGACCGGCTCGGCCGCGCCATCCACTCGGTCTTCAAGTTCGCGCCCGACGCGGAGATCTCCGTCGAGATCGACCCGCGCCGTCTGACCAAGGAGCACGTCGAGGCCTACCGCCGCCTCGGCTGCAACCGCGCCTCCCTCGGCGTCCAGGACACCAACCCGGAGGTCCAGATCGCCATTCACCGCTGGCAGCCACTGGCCCAGACCGCCCAGGCCATCAAGTGGCTGCGCGAGGCGGGTTACGAGTCCGTCGGCGTCGACCTGATCTATGGCCTGCCGCTCCAGACACCGGAATCCTTCGCCCAGAGCCTGGATGAGGTCATCGCCCTCAATCCCGACCGTCTGGCCGTTTTCAGCTACGCGCATATCCCGTGGCTGAAGCCGGCGCAGAAAATTTTTGACGACCGCGGGCAACTGCCGACCACCGAGGCCAAGCTCGCCATGCTGGCAATCGCGACCCAGGCCCTCACCGCGGCCGGCTATGTGCACATCGGCATGGACCACTTCGCCCGGCCGGATGACGAACTCGCCCTCGCTCACGCCCAGGGCACGCTCTACCGCAATTTCCAGGGCTACACCACCCGCGCCGGCGCCTCGCTCTATGGCTTCGGCATGTCCTCGATCTCCCAAACCGACGGATCGTTCCGGCAAAATTTCAAGAACCTCGAGGAATACACCGTGGCGCTGAACCGGGGCGAACTTCCCCTCGAACGCGGCTGCCTGCTGACCACGGACGACCGGAACCGCCGCGCCGTGGTCATGGACATCATGTGCCGGCAACGCGTGGACTTTCCTGCCCTCACCCACCGGCTGGGCCTCGACGTCGCCCAGGTTTACGCCCGTGAGATTGCCTCGCTCGGGGACCTGGAGGCCGACGGCCTGATCGACCGGGATGCCCGGGGCTTCGCCATCACGCCCACGGGCGAGCTCTTCCGCCGCATCATCGCCATGCGCTTCGACGCTTACCTGGCAAAGCAGCCCGGCCGGGGATTTTCCAAGGTGGTCTGACCGCTGCTCAGGGAATCTTCAGTTCCGTGCCGACCTTCAGGTCGGACTCGCTGGTCATGACGTTGCGGTTGGCCGCGTAGATATCGCGCCACTTCGCCCGGTTGTTGTAATACTGCTGGGCCAGTTTCGAAAGCGTGTCACCGGGCCGGATGATGTGCTTGCGCGGACCGGTGGTGGCCGCCGGCGCAGGGGCTGTCTGGCGCGGGGCGGGCGGCGTGACTGCCGGAACCAGCGTGGCCCGCGGAGGCGCGACCGGCGCCGGCCGGGTGCGCACCGTGGGCAGCGTATCGACCGTGAAGTTGATCGGGCCGGCCGGCGCGGCGGTGAGGGGCACGGCCCCGCCCATGGCGGGAAGACCGGGCAGGCCACGCCCGGCTTTGGCGTCGGCGAGTTGTTGCTTGAGCGCCTCGTTCTCCTGCTTGAGCCGGTCGAGGGTGGCGACGAGGTCGATGCGCTGGGCCTGGTTTTCCAGCGGTTGCGCCGGCAGGGTGCGGGCAAACTCGCGGATGGCGGCATCGATGCGCTGACGCACCAGCGGGGCCTGCGGGCTGTTGGGCCGGAGCGCGAGATACTTGCGAAAATGGTAGATGGCCGAGAGCGGGTCGTTGATGTGCTGCACATAGAGCAGGCCAACCTCCAGGTGTGACTCCGGCGCGTCGTCCCGGCGTTGGTCGATGACCTTGAGGAACGCGGTCAGCGCCTCCTGCCGGCGGCCGGATTTGAGCAGCGACTGGCCCTCGCGATAACTGGGCTCGTCGGGCTCGCTGGCGTAGCCGAGCCGGTCATTGTCCCCACACCCGCCGAGGCCCAGCGCCAGCAGCGCGGCGCCGGCTGGCAGCAGGAGACGGAAGTTGAAGGGGTGACACGACACGGCGGGAAATGAATTGATCGAATACCAGCGAAAGGTAGGTTTGCCCGCGCCCCTACCCAACACAAGTTTTTGATGCCACTGGACAACGCCACCATCCTCGCCAAGGCCCGCCTCTGCCTCACCATCGAGCGGGAGGCGCTGGAGGCCACCGCGAAGGGGCTCGACCAGGACTTTGTGGCGGCCGTGCGGGCGGTGGAGGCCACGATCAAGGCCGGGGGCAAAGTTATCTGTTCCGGGGTCGGCAAAAACGCCCACATCGCGGAAAAGCTGACCGGCACCCTCAATAGCATTGGCGTGCCGGCCTGCTATCTCGACTCCACCCAAGCCCTGCACGGCGATCTCGGACTCTGCGCGGCGGGCGATCTCACCATTCTACTCAGCAACAGCGGCGCGACGCACGAGATGCTGCGACTGCTGCCCCTGTTTGAGAAGTTCGGGCTCAAGACCGTGGCACTCACCGGGTCGCCGGGCAGCGAACTGGCCCGCGGCTCGGACTACCGGCTGGTTTATACCGCGCCGCGCGAGGCCTGTCCCCTCGCCCTTGCCCCGACCGCCAGCACCACGGCGGCCCTCGCGCTCGGCGATGCCCTCGCCATGGTGCTCCTCGAAAGCCGCGGGCTGACCCGGGAGGATTTCGCTCAGTATCACCCGGCCGGCACGCTGGGCATGACGCTGCTGCTCCGGGTGAAGGACATCATGCGCACGGCCGATGCGTGCGCGGTGCTGAAGGAAGCCAAGACCAGCGTCCAGCAGGCCATCTTTGCCATGACCAAGGCCAAGGCCGGCGCCGTGGCCCTGGTGGACGCGAAGGGTCAATTGACCGGTATTTTCACCGACGGCGATTTCCGCCGCAGTGCCCTGACAGGTGGCGCGGATTTTCTGAAGAAACCGGTGGGGACTTTCATGACCAAGGGCGGCAAGACCGTGCCGGTCGGGGCCCTGGCCGTGGAGGCGCTGAAAATTTTCCAACAGATGAAAATCTCCGACTTGTTCGCCGTGGACGCCAAGGGCCGGCCGGTCGGCTACATCGATGTGCAGGACCTGCCCAAGCTGAAAATCCTGTAGGGCGGGTTATAGGCGGCGGGCGAAAGGTAATAGGTGCAAGGCGGTGTTGCGCCGACTCTGTTTTCCCGTAGCCTGATCGCATGCCCACGCCGTCCTTTACCTACCAGGACCCCCTGCCCCTCGGCAATGACGACACCGAATACCGCCTGCTCACCCAGGAAGGCGTCTCGGCCGCGAATTTCGAGGACAAGGAAATCCTCAAGGTCGCCCCGGAGGCGCTGGCCTACCTGGCGCGGGAGGCGTTTCACGACACGAATTTTTTCCTGCGCACCAAACATCTCGAGCAGGTCGCCGCGATTCTGCAGGACCCCGAGGCGTCGGCCAACGACCGCTATGTCGCCCTGACCCTGCTGAAAAACGCCGAGATCGCCGCCCGGGGCATTCTGCCCATGTGCCAGGATACCGGCACCTGCGCCATCTTCGCCAAGAAGGGCCAGCAGGTCTGGACGGGCGGCAACGACGCCGAGCAGCTCTCCCGCGGGGTCTACGAATGTTACACCAAGGAGAACCTGCGCTACTCGCAGGTCGCCCCGCTCGATATGTTTCGGGAGACCAACACGGGCACGAACCTGCCGGCCCAGATCGACCTGCATGCCACCGACGGCGCGAAGTATGAGTTTCTTTTTGTGGCCAAGGGCGGCGGGTCGGCAAACAAGCTCTTCCTTTTCCAGGAGACCAAGGCGCTGCTCAATCCCAAGAGCCTCGCGAAATTCTTCGCCGAGAAAATGCTGCTGCTCGGCACCTCTGCCTGCCCGCCTTACCACCTCGTTTTTGTCATCGGCGGCACCAGCGCCGAGGCGTGCATGAAGATCCTGAAGTTGGCCACGACCAAGTATCTCGACGCCCTGCCCACGAGCGGAAACGAGCACGGCCGGGCCTTCCGCGACCTGGCGATGGAAGCCGAGGTGTTGAAACTGGCGCAGGCGGCGAAGGTGGGGGCCCAGTTCGGCGGCAAGTATTTCGCCCTCGACGCCCGCGTGATCCGGTTGCCCCGGCATGGCGCGAGCTGCCCGGTGGGCCTCGGCGTGTCGTGCAGCGCCGACCGCAACATCAAGGCGAAGATCACGAAGGACGGCATCTTTCTGGAAAAAATGGAGCTGGAGCCCGGCCGGTTCATTCCGGCGGAGATGCGGATCTTCAAGGACACGAGCTTTGTCCGGATTGACCTGAACCGGCCGATGAAAGACATCCTGGCCGAATTATCGAAACACCCGGTGACCACCCGCGTATCCTTGACCGGCCCGGTCATCGTCGCCCGCGACAGCGCCCACGCCAAGCTGAAGGAACGCCTCGATGCCGGCCAGGGCCTGCCCGATTACTTCAAAAACCACCCGGTCTATTACGCCGGACCGGCCAAGACGCCGACAGGCTATGCCTCGGGTTCGTTTGGGCCGACCACCGCGGGCCGCATGGACAGCTACGTGGCGTCGTTCCAAGCCGAGGGCGGCTCGATGGTGATGCTGGCCAAAGGCAACCGGAGCAAGGCCGTGACCGACTCCTGCAAGAAGCATGGCGGCTTTTATCTCGGGAGTATTGGCGGCCCCGCGGCGATCCTGGCCCAGGAGAACATCAAGAAGGTCGAGGTGCTCGAGTATGCGGAGCTCGGCATGGAGGCCGTGTGGCGGATCGAGGTGCAGGATTTCCCGGCGTTCATCCTCGTGGATGACAAGGGCCACGATTTCTTCTTCGACACCTGCGGCATCTGCGTGGCGGAGAAATAAAAAAGCCCGCCGATGGGCGGGCGGTGAACCGGGAGCCTGCCCCGGCTCAGAATTTTAATGAGACCCGGCTGCCGACGACGCCAATCCGGCTGATACTATCGCCGAGGTCATCACCCAACCGGCGGGCGAGGCGTTCGCGCACCACGGCCGGAGCGGCCGGAGCGGGGCTGAGGGTACGATCGGCATAGCGCGCAATGAGACGATATTTGGGGGGGGAAGAATTGGTCATCGCGGTGGTTTCTGACTGCGAGACATCAGCAGTCTGCACCCGGGCAGGAGAACTCAGGCGACTGCCCACGATTGAATCCATGGGGTCTGGATCCGTTTGCTCCAGTCGGGCGAGATTCGGGGCAAACGAGCGAACAGGCAGAACCTCAGCCTCATTCGACACCCGCACCGGGGAAGTGACGCGGACCTTATCGGATTCAACCTGCGCGATCGTGACCGTGCTGCGGGACTCGCCTGAAGCGGCGACGGGGTCCTCGTGCTGGTCGGACCGGTCCTGGTCCATCCCGGCGACGACCTTGGTGGCGAGGGTCTCGATGGCAGGATCGGCCGCGGTGATCCGCGGAGCCGTGTTCGCCACCTGCATAATCTGGGTCGGAGCCGAATACCTGACCGTGACCAAGGTGAAAGCGACCACGGCCACGGCGCCAGCCGGCACATAGATCCGACGGTTGAGCACCACCGGCAGTTCGTGCCACCAGCGACGTTTTTTCACCAAAGCGGTCAGCTGCTTTTGCCGCAATTCCTGCTCGAATTTCGACCAAAATTCGTGACTCGGACGTTCTGCACGTTTCAGGCGTAGCAGGTCCTCAATGGTCACCTTGGCGCGTCGATCGGGTTCGGACATATAATGAGTTTCAGGAGCGGAGATATTTACCGAGTTCGCCTTGCAGAAACTGCTTGGCGTAGTGAAGTCGGGATCGGACAGTGCCTTCAGAGCAGCCCATGACTTCGGCTATGTCAGAATGGCTGAGTCCATCGATTTCGAATAAGGTAATCACTGTTCGGTGTGGGATAGACAGTTTTTGCATCGCTTCGTTCAATTTTTCCTGAAGCTCACGCAGGTAAGTATCCCGGTCTGCACCCCGTTTATCCGTCAATTGGTCAATGATTTGAGCGTTTCCGCCTTCCTCATTCAGCTTCTCAAGGCTGAAGAAGCTGCGCATACGGTTCTTACGTAAGTGACTAAGAGTGGTGTTTACGGCGATCTTGTAGAGCCAGGTAAAGAACGAGCAGCTGCCTTGAAAGCGATTGATGGCCTGAAACGCCTTGATGAAGGTGTCCTGAGACAAGTCAGCTGCATCTTCCCGGTTAGCGACAAGGTTGTAAACGACCCCAAACACGCGCTCGCGATATTTAACAATCAGCCGATCGAAGGCGGCCACATCACCCGCTTGCACCTGCCGCACTACGGCCAAATCAGCATCTGCTTCCAGCTGCCGCTCGGGAGTGGAAATGGCCGTCCTAGTGAATACCTTCGACAGATTCATCGCTCAGATCGACAGGCTACGCGCAGAAAGGCACCAAGCAAATCCAATTTATCGTGAAACTTGGGCGGCGGACACGGCTGCTAATTTGGCCTGCAGGATTTTGACCAGTTGCCGCATCAGCGGAACCGGAGCCAGGGCCTGGTGGGAGTCGAGCGCGCCGGTGGCAATGGCCAGTTCGTCCTCAATCGCCTGCAAAACCCCGGCAACGACGCCCAATTCAATCATCCGTTGCCGGCTCGCTGCCAGACCGGGGGACTGGCCGTCATGGAATGCACTGACGATCGCCCCGCGTTCCGCAGGGGGAACCTTTTCCAAGAGGAGCATGAGTGGCAGCGTGAGTTTCCCGGTGGCCAGATCCGTCCCGAGGGTTTTGCCCATCTGTTGTTCTTCCCCCAAAAAATCGACCAAGTCATCGTAGATTTGATAGGCGATCCCGAGATGGTGGCCGAATCGATCGGCCGCCCGGGCAAATTCCACGGCATGACCCGACAGCGAGGCACCGAGGTAGCAGGAGACGCGGAATAGCTCGGCCGTTTTGAGATCAATCATCCGACGGTATTCATCGAGCGAGATGGTGATATCGCGCCGGCGCAGGGTCTGCATGATTTCGCCCGAACAAACCTTGCGGGTGGATTCAGACACCAACCGGCACACCTCGGTGGTGGGAAAGTGCGAGGCAATGTGCAGGGCCTGGGAAAACAAGGCGTCGCCCAGCAATACCGCAGCATCCGGACCAAACTGGCGGGCGGCGGTACGGAGATTACGCCGGATCTCCGCCTGGTCCATGATGTCGTCGTGCACCAAGGTGGCCAGGTGCACCATTTCGACCACGCCGGCGGCCCGGACCAATTCCTCGTCCACCACCCCCTCGCCTTTCCAGCCGCAGATGAAGACCATCGTGGGCCGAAGCCGTTTACCCGAGGTATCCAGGCAATAGGCCGCCATGGCCCTGATCTCTGGTTCAAATAGATCGACCTGCTGGCGCATGAATTCGTCCAGTGCCGCCATGTGCGGTGCAACGCGCAGGAACAGCTCGTTGGCATCCGGAACCGTTTGGGTCGGTCTCACCTGACTGGCGGGAGTCGGCATCATTATTGAGGCTACCCAAAGGACCGGGGATGGCTAACAAATACTGCGGGACGCCCCGGGCTATCCGGGCATAAAAAAGACCGGCGGGTTGTCCGCCGGTCTTGGAGTGGGAGGCAGCCTCCGTGCTTACTTGGCGGGGGCCGGGGAAGAAAACATGTTCGTGCCCTTGGAGGCCCGGTAACCGGGGAGATCTTCCTTGGACATGCCCACGGCCTGGACAGCGCGCGGATCAAACACTTCCTCCGGTGAAGCCCCATCAGCGCTGACGGTCTTGGCCGTGATGAAGATCAGGAGGTTGGTCACCGAGTCGTTGACGTTCCTCGAGGAGAAGAGACGGCCAAGGATAGGAATGTCGCCTAGGATCGGCACCTTCGTGCCACCGTGATCCTGCGACGAGGTGATCAGGCCGCCGATACCCATGGTATAACCATCCTTGAGCGAAACCTGCGTCTTGGCGCTGCGGGTCGCGATGATCGGAATGGAAGCGCCGCCGGCACCACCGAACGAGGTCGAGCCGTTCTGCTGGCTGACTTCGGGCTCGAGTGTGAGCTTGATCACGCCATGGCCGTTAACCTGCGGCGTCACCTTGAGGATGATACCGATCGGCTTGTAGGTGAAACCCGACACCTCGAAGCTGCCGGTCACAGTGTTGTAGGTGTAGCTCGGGATCGGGAATTCCTGGCCGATTTTAATCACGCCCTCGGTGTTGTTGAGCGTCACCACGGTCGGGTTGGAAACGATCTTGGTGTTATTCTGCGTTTTAAGCGCGGAAATGATAATGTTGAAATCGGAGGCGGAGAACACCGCCGAGGCGATCCGTGATGTGCCGCCGGTGTTAGCAAGCGAAGTAAGAGCGTTAATTGCGTTGCTGGCGGTATTGGTCAGACCATTTGTAATGCTGCTCGTGATGCCGGTTGACTCGATACCGGAAGTGCCGGACGAAGTACCATCGGTCGAATTGGTCTGGGTGGTCGGTGCCGCGCTAGACGTAGTTGTTCCTGTCGACGAAACGGGAACAACTGTAGGGAGGCCTGTGAGGGTGCTTATGGCCAGCTGACTACCCACGTTTGTCTGGGTGGTGGAAGTAGCAATGCCGCCGGTGTTAGTGGTGGTAGTGGTGTTGGTGGTACCCCTGGTCTTGCCATTGGTCGTCGTGTTCGTTGTTCCGCTAGCAGATCCGTTGTTCGAGGACGTGCTGCTGCCTGTGGTGCTGCCGCTGCCATCGCTGAAGGTCTGGCGACTATCGCGCGCCCATGTCTGTTTGATATTGCCCACTCCAAGTTTCACGCCCTGTAGGGAGGCCCAGTTGACACCGATATTGCGGACGTCGCGGTCGGTGACCTCGACGAATTTCGACTCGATCATGACCTGATCGGTGGCCTTGTCCAACTGCTCGATGATGCTCCGGATGCGGCCCATGCGGGAGGGGCGCTCCGTGATAACCAGCGCGTTGCTGCGGGCATCGATCACGATCTTGCCGCCGGTCGCGGCATCAACGAGCCCGTCGATGGTGGGCTTGATATCGGCCGCCTTGGCGTTGTTGAGGATGAAAACCTCGGTCGCACCGGGTTCCTGCTGGAGGGACTCGTTGCTGACGATCTTGATGATGTTGCCCTCTTTGACGTAAGTGAAGCCGACGGGCGAGAGCACCACTTGGAAGATCTGCTGCCAGGTGACATCGCGCAGCTTGATCGAGGTCTTGCCCATCAGGGTGTCGGGCACCACGAGGTTGAGCTCAAAGAGATCCGCGACGTTGCGCAGGATCGTCTTGATGTCCTCGTCGGGGAAATCGACGGAGAGGGTGTCCTTGTCGCGACTGACCGAACCGGGCGCCGGCTCGGCGCCCTGAACCGTCACCGCGGCGGTGGGTGCGGGGGCGGCGGCCGGTGCGGGGGTATCTTGAGCTAAAACAGGCAGGGTCAGTGCCGAGGCGAGAAGCGTGGTCAGGATGGTGCGTGTGCTCATAATTCGTCCTTATTTGATGGTCCGAGTAAATTCCTCGCGGTTCAACCGGAGGGTGAAATTGGGGCGTTCAATGGAGACAACTTCTAAGGTGTATTCAACACCTTCAAAGGTAATTGTTAAAGGGTTGCCGGCTTTGACCCGCTTTTGACCGAAGACCAACGTGGGTTGCCCTCCGAGGACAAAGTACCCACTGGGCCGGAGGGCGGGGCTGGTGGCGATCGCCTGCAACAAATCACGGGTGGAGCGCGGACCGGCAGGAGGCGGCGTCACCCGGGTTGTGGCCAGAACGCCCCCGGTGGTGGCGGCAGTGCTGCTTTCCGAAGGTGCTTCCCGGTGGAAGGGATCTTCGCCGGCCGGCGCGAGGGTTTTGACCGCCAGCAGATTTTTGGCCTGCCCCAAAATCTCCTCCCGATTCTGCGGGTTGACGACCGTCTCAACCTCCGCTGCAGCCGCCTGCATCGAAAATCCAAGAACCACCGAGAGCAGCAGTCTATGTCCGATGAAAGTTTTCATGGCTGGCCTAATAGTTCGAGATTGAGCGACAGGGTCATATCCGTCCCGGCTGATTTCGTGAACGTGGCGCTGACAATCCGGCAAAAATGGCGCCCGTTGTACAGCCGGTTAAGAAAATTCATCACGCTGGCAAAGGACCCTTGAACCGTCACCGTGAAAGGCACGCCCAAATACTGGTCCTTGGCATTGCGGGGGGTGGCGTTCTGCCGCACGTCAACCAGCTTCACTTCGTTTTCCGTTTCCAGTTTATAGAAATACTGCAGATTCACGGCGAGTTGGCCGGCCTTCATCAAGCGGGCCTCCATCTCCTTGCTGAGCGCTTGGATATCTTTGACCTGCTCCGGCAGGCCGTTCGCATTGCGGACATTGGCGATCATGCTGGTCGCCTGCTGCGTGCTGGTCTCCAGTTCCGCCTGGCTGGCGGCGATATTCCCGGAGCGCAAGTAAAGCAAAACGCCGCAAACTATGCTCACCAAGCCACAGCCAACCCCGACGGGGTGTTTCTTGATTTGCACTACTAGATCAGCCGTGGTCATGTTATTTTTTCTCGGCCCGGACGGTTAGTGAGATATCGAAAGTCATAAAATCCCCGGCGGCGCCCCGATCCAGCCGGATGAGCGTGATGGGGTCGAAAATCCTGCCCAATTTCTCGTGGGCTCGCAGCATATCGACATAGCTCGAGGTAATACCGCTCGCCTGGTCCGGACTGCCGGCGGTTCGTCCCCTGATTTGATAGATCGAGGATTTGGCGTCCGACGTGTTGCGGGTCTCGGCAAAATCGATTTCAATACTCTTGGGCAGACTCTGGCTGATCAGATTGATGAATTCGGCGGGCGTGACCGGTGCCTTGAGGAAGGTCAGCACCTCGCTCACCTTCTTTTGCTCATCGAGGAATGTTTTTGAAAGTTTGAGCGCCGCTGCATTGTCCTTCTGGTTGGTGTCGATCTGCCGCTGGGCAGCCGCCTTTTGCTCTCCCAAGTCGTAAATGGTGTATTCGCGTTGTCCCAGCCAAAGCAACATGCTCATCGTAAATGCGATAGCCGCCGTGTTGATAAAGAAGGTGGTGCGCACGACCTTGGTATCCGGCAACCGGTCAAAGTTGCGGAAATTGGTGTGCCAGAGCGGTGCCGCTTCCGGCTGGGCGTCACTTTTTTTCGTCAGGAACTGCATTTTGGTGGGTGGCCAAGAGTGAGAATAAACCGAACCAACGCTCTTCCGGTTGCCCGAGGGTAACTCCCTCGGCCAGTTTGATACTTAAAGATTCGAGCCACGGGACCAGCTCAACTTTGAGAGGAGCGACTCCCAGCGCACCAGCCATCGTGGCACTCAGCCAGGTCAGGCTGGTGGGCAATTGGGTGCAAAAAACACTGCCAATCGACTGACCAGTCTGCACTTCGTAAAATCCGATGGAGGATTGCAACTCCTTCAAAAGTTTTTTGACGAGGGCTCCACCCATGCTGGTGAAATCAAAGGTGTTCGAGTAAAACAGCTTTTTGGCCGATTCCTCGTCCTTGAGGCCCAGTTCCTTTTGCACCACCGGAATCATCGCGGCGATGCCACTCGGAATCGGACGGGAAATATCAACCCCGTCTGCGCTGAGAATAAAGCTTTGGGTAGTCTCTAAACCAATCTCCAACAGAAGAACCGGGGTCTTGGTTTGCTTGTATTTCAGATAATTAACCAACCCGCCCAACGTGGCCAGGGTGCCCAATTCAAGACGTTCGGGGTAGATACCCTGCTCGAGGAGCTTATCCTGCATCGCGATCACATCATCCGAGGGTAATCCGCAAAACAGCACCTCCTTTTGCGAAGCTTTCACCAGATCGTATTCGCTGCCATCCTCGGGATTGAGCGCCTTGACGGTGTATTTATCGGGCTCAATCCGGAATTGCTGGGCATAGACCTCGTTAAAGTAGGCGGGATCCTTGACGCGCTTTAAATCCAAGGTGTGGCGTCTAACAATCCTTTTGGGGGAATATATACCACAGGCTGCGTGCGCATAGCCCGTGGAACCCTTGCCCTCCGTGACTTTCGTCCACGCGGTGATACCGTCAGCCTCACTGGAGGGCAGCTCCTTAAGCTCCTCAACTACGTACGGCGCTTGCGGTTCAGAAAGGCGTGCCAATAGCGTAGCATGCTCGCCGATTTCGACGCAAAACCCTTTGGACTTTTTTGCGAAAAGCATGCGGGGTATAGGTAGTGTGTGCTGGTTTAGGGGAAAACTTTAGGGGAAAACTCACAAATCGCCGGACAACTTCTCGTCCTGTAAAGCAATTTGCAGGAGATGCTGGATACGGGGCACTTACCTATCTGACAAGCGCAAAACCATTATGTCGGCTCGCTGACCCAATAGATTCCCTAATGTTTTACGGGTGAACCATTACAGGGTAAAAATACTAAACCCGCCCTTGTAGGGCGGGTTTAAGGTCAATTCTGCCTAGGTAGGCGGAGATTACTTCTGCCACGTGCGTTTCTTGTGGCGGTTGGCCTTAAGGCGCTTCCGGCGTTTGTGTTTCGACATCTTGAGACGCCGTTTCTTTTTCAGATTGCCCATAGGTATAAGAGAGTAGTTTGGGTGCAAAACGTGCGGTCTCCCTCCCCCCCTGTAAAGCTGATTTTAGTTTGTCGGGGGCACTTCCACTGTAGCGCAGGTTTCCGTAAGCACCAAAGTGCACCTGATCGCTTTTAGCGACAGCCCGGTCAGGACTGCCACTACTCGCCGGTAATGGTTGAGCTGCCCGGCGTGCCGATCACCCGCCAGCGCCATTGCATCCCGATCCCCGTTTGCCCGGTCAGTCTTGTAATCTATTATCCAGGCTTTGACTGCGCGGCCCACGGCATCCCGCTCCACCATGACACGATCCAAGACCCCGGTCAGCCACTCTCCTCCCAGCACAACCTCGAATGGTCGCTCCCTCCAGACGTCCACTTTTCCCGTCGGCCGCGTGAAAACCGCCGCCAACTTGGCGTTTTGCAGGCACCGCAAGGCTTCCTGCAGCACGTCTTCAGCTACGCCCTCATTTCTTCGGGCCTCCGTCCAAGTACCCGCCTGAGCTCCTTCCCACCACTCAACCGATTCGAAAATCGCATGCACCTGGGTGCCGAAATCCGCAGCCCCGGCTCTGTCCGGCCCGAAAAGCTCACCGAACCGTTCCGTCGATTTGGCGTCTGAAGGCCGGCGCGATGCCAACCGATGCACCCGCCTGGCCGCCGCCACGTTTATCCGCGCGAGTTCGGGCGGCCCGATCTCCCTCTTTTCCTCCGACTTCAGTTTGGAAAACCAGGCTGGATCACCCTCCGTCCAAGTCTCGCCCAAGGTCTGTTCCAGCAGTTTCGGAAAATTCCGTGACGCCGACGATCCCACCGGTTTGATGATCAAATACATCGCGCGTTTGGCCCGGGTCATGGCCACATAGAATTTGCAGAGTGCCTCGTAGGCCGCATCGGCTTCCTTGGCCGTGACATGGGCAGACAGGATTGGATCGCACTCTTGGAAAATCCTTTCCGGCAATTTCAGCACCCACTCGACTGACCGGTCCGCCGCTTGCTGCACGGCCAGCCCTTCCCGTCGCTCCGCCAGCGTTTTCCCCTCCAGCTCCGGCAGGATGACCAGGTCGAAGCCAAGTCCCTTGGCTTTGTGTACCGTCAGCACCCGCACCACGCCCGCCGAATCTGCCTCCCGCATCGTGCGACCCTCGGCCCACGCCAGAAACTCGGCTACGTCCCGCCGCCCGCTATCATCAAACTCCCGCGCCGCATCCACCAGCTGGTGGCCGCGCAAACGGCTGAACTGGTCCCCGGGTTCGAGTTGGGGCTCCAGCAGCCGCAACCAGCGCTCAATCGCCACCGCAAACCCCTCGGCGTGCAATTCGCCCAGCAACCGGCTGGTCAGCGCATCATCGTCGCCCAACCCGGCCGTTGCCAGCACTGCTGCCAGGGGCGTCATGGCCAGATGTTCCCGGGCGAAACGATCACCCGGATGGGCCGCCACCCGCAGCAACGCGAGCACCGCACACGTCAGTGGATTGTCCATCGCGATGTGCAGGTCGCTCTCGGCCAGCGCCGGCAAATTGCCCTCGCGGCGCAGAAAATCGGCCAGCCGCGCGCCCGTGTCGTTCTTTTGCACGATCACCGCGACGCTCAGGCCGCGCCGCAGCGGCTCAACCTCCTGGATAATTCCCAGGGTTTCCGCAAACCGCCCCGCCTCCTCTGCCGCCTGGCGCAATTCCGCATAGCCCCCGAGCTCCGGCTTCGCGGTCGAATGCGCCCGCCACTCCTGCGTCCAGCGCTCGGCCGCGTCGGCCGGCACCAGTCCACGCAACGCCGCCGCATCGCCAAACACCCGGTTGACCATCGCGATCACCGCCGGGCCCGAGCGATAGGAATCCGTCAGGAATTCCGCGGTGATCGCGCCGGGCGCGGCCCGGTTGTAGTGGTTGAAAATTTCCCGGAACAGCCGGGGATCGCCTTCGCGCCAGGCGAAGATCGCCTGCTTCACGTCGCCCACATAAAACAGACTGCGCCGCTGCTCCGCATCCTGCACGGCCTCATCCAGCAGGTTGCGCAGCACACTCCACTGCGCGAAACTCGTGTCCTGGAATTCATCCAGCAGCCAGTGATCGAACTGCGCATCGAGCCGCCAGTCGATCAACAGCCTGCCCTCTCCCGGGCCGGCTCCGCTGAGCACCGGGGCCCCCGCCCCGGGCAGCAGCAACCGCTGCACATCGGCAAATGTCAGGCGGCCGCCGCGCCGCACCGCGTCATGATAAACCAAGTTGTAGCCGCGCAGCACCGCGAAGAGCCCGCGGGTCAGCTCCAGCCGGCGCCCAATCTCCGCCCCCACGATCGACCCCACGACCGCCACCAGGGCGGTGCATGCTTCCGGCGCGAACGGGATTTTCTTCCGCTCGATCATGACCTCCGCCCGGCCCGCCCGGAGTTCACCCCAGACCGCGAGCGCATTTTTAACCAGATATTCCACGGCCTTGGGCAACGGCGCGCCGGGCTGCCACGCGGGCAGTTCCACCAGAAAATCCTCCAGCCGGACCCGCTGCTTGTCGTTCAGCCCGGCCCACGGCAGAGCCGTGCGCAAGGCGCGCGTCGCGGCCGCCCGTTCCGGCTTGGCCTCCAGCCACTCGCAACCCTGGGGCCAGATGCGCCGGGGATTTCCCCAGGATTCCGCCTGCGGCGCATCGAGATAAATCTCGGAGCACTTGTTGAGATACATGTCGAGCCACCGCATCACCTGTTTTTCCTCAAGGCCGAACGTCGCCCGCTTGAACGCCTCGATAAACTCCTTCTGGGCCGCGTCGGGCTCGCCGCCGGCGGTGAAGAGTCGCTGCATGACGCGGCGCCGCTCCTGCCGCGCCGCCGGTTCCTCCAGCAGGGTGAAGTCACCCCCCAGGCCCAGCTCCAGCGGAAAGCTCCGCACAATGCGGGCGAAAAAAGCGTCGAGCGTGCCCAGGCTCAGCCGGGGCATCGCCTCGACCACCGCTCGCAGCAGCCGCAGAAAATCCCCCGACCCCAGGCCCGGTGCGCCGATCTCCCCCGCCAGCTTGCGCGCCACCGCCGGATCGTTTGCCGCTGCGGCCAGCTTGCTCAGGACCTCATCGAAAAATTCGCCCGCCGCTTTGCGGGTGAAGGTCAGCGCCACGATCCGCTCGGGTGCCGCGCCCCCGGCCAGCAGCCGCACAAACCGATTGGTCAGCGCGTAGGTTTTGCCCGAACCCGCCGAGGCGAGGATCATCACATGCCCGGGCGGCTTCACCGGACACCTCCCACGGTCCAGTCGGCCGCCACGCTCGCCGCCGCCCCGTGGTGCAGCAATGCGGCCCAGTCCTCATCCTCCCGCGGACTCAGCTCCGCCGGCGGCCAGAATTTTGCCGCGACCACGGCCGCGGCCGCGTGTTGCGCACAATCCACCGCCGCCGCCTGCAGTTCCGGGGTGAAATCATCCCATCCGACCACCTCCGTTTCACCCGCGGCTTTCGGCAGGTTAAAATACCCACACGTCACTTCCGCGCCGAACTCCGCCGCGACGGCCCGACGGTAAAGCGGCAGCTGCAGATCCAGCCAGATGCGTTCCCTGCCCCCGACCATCACGCGGGCCCAGGCCGGCGACCGGCCGGCCTTTCCCACCGGGCCGAGATGCGCCTTCAGCGGAGTCTCCGGCGTGTCGGATGTCTTGTAGTCGAGCACCCGCACCCGCCCGTCCGCGTGCCGGTCTATCCGGTCGATTTTGCCCCGCAAGAGGAGCCCGCTGAGCGGAAGCTCAATACTCCATTCCACTCGCTCGATGCGCCAGCCGGCCGCGCACTCGCGGGCCTGCACGGCGGCAGCGGCGCGCAGGCGCTGGCGCGCCGACTCGAACTGGACGACCAGCGGCAGCGTCAGAATCTCGCCGTAACGGGCCCGCACCCTGCGCTCGAACTCCGCCAGCAACGCGTCGCGCAGCACCGCCTCGTCCGCGCAGTGCCGCAATTTCTCGTTCTCCCCCATCACCTGCAGCGCCCCATGGAGCAGGGTGCCGAAATCCCGTGCATCGAGCTCGGCTTTGGTGAAGTCGACCGGCTCCATCCGCAACACCTGCTTGAGGTAGAAGCGAAAGGGGCACTCAAGATAGTCGCGCAGCGCCGTCACCGACAGCTTTGTGGGCAACGGCACGACCCGCGGGCGCAGCGGCCACGCCCGCGTCCAGGGCAGGCTGGCCTGCGCGGTCGTCACCGTGCGGAAAAGAAACGCGATCCGCCGGGGCAGCTCCGCGTCCGCGCACCGCAGCAACAACCGTGACGGCCGAAGGGGATCGCCCGCCGTGGAAACCTTGCCCAGCAGCAGGTCGAGCCGGCCCGTCGTCGCCCGCATCGCCGCCACGGTCGCCAGCAGATAGGCATCGCGGGCAAAACGCATGGCATTGGTCTTGAGACCCAGCCGGCCCCGCAACGCCTCGGGCAGAAAAGCATCGCCAACCACGGCGTCGGGCACCCGGCCATCATTCACCCCGGCCACCACCAGGTGCGGCGCATCCTCCCAGAGCAGCTCCAGCCAGCCGTTCAACTCCAACGCCCCCGCCGGCTTCTCATCAAAGCGCACGCTTTCCGCAAACTGCCCCAACGCCAGGTCCCAACTCTCCGCCCGGGTGAGCCCGGGAAAATCCGCCAACACCCGGCCGGTCTCACTTGTCACCTCCAGCCAAGCCGCGGTGGATTCCGCCAACGGCGAATCTGTTTCCACGCGCCGCGCCGCGAACAGCGTCGTGAGCACGTTCAGGGCGTTGGCGGGAAACTCACCCCGGGTGAGCGCGGCGCGCAATTCGGCCAGGGCCGCCAGCGCTCCCGCCGCCCCGGGGAATTTTCCCCCGTGCTCCCGCGCCGCCGCCAAAGTCGGCGGCAGATGCGCCGCCTGCAGCTCATCGAGCTCGGCCAGCAAGCGGGCCGGGGAAAACCCCGGACCGCTGCGGCGGCCCAACCAGTCGAGCACATCAGGACACCGCAGCAGGGCGGCCACTGAGGAAAATTCATCGGTGCGGGCGAACTCCGCCAGCAGGGCCAGCAGCGCGTGCAGCGCATCCCGCCGGCGCGGCCGTCCCTCCGGATTAAAGGCGGGCACGCCCGCGCGGCTGAAGCCGTTTTCCAACGGGGCCAGCACTTCGGGGTCGGCCACGCCGACCGCCAGCAGCCCCTCGGGCCCGGCGTAACTTTGCGCCAGCTGCACGATCTGGTCGGCCTGCGCCGTCGGGTCAGGACACAACCACACCTGCCGCTCAAATTCCGGCCAGGCCAGCACGCGCTGGGTCCACACCTCGGCCCGGGGCCGGCCCCATTCATCAAAAAGCGCACCGACCGGCTCGTCCGCCGGGCCGCACACCACGATTTCCACCGGCAGGCGTTCGGCGTGGCGGGCCAGAATCCCAATCGCCAGCGGCAGCGGGTCGGGCGTGGCGAGCACGATGATCTTCTTAATTCCCGGCGGCAGCGCCGGGGCGGCGGCGAAGGCGAGCTTGGCCACCTGGGCGTCGCGCAGGTTTCGCGCCGCGAGTTCCGCATCGTAGTGTTGCTCCAGCAGGGTGAGCTGGGCCCAGCGTTCCACTTCAGGAAAATCCCGTCCGGCGCGGGCCGCAACGTCACCCATGCGCAGACCGGCCTCAGCCAGCATAGCCTGCAACCGCATGAACTGATCCGCCAATCGCCGGGCCCAGGCAAAGTCGCGCGCCGGCGGATCGACGGGGAAAACGGCGCGAAACCCGTCGAGCGACCCGGCCCGCAGCACCGTGATCCACGCCAGTTGGCTGGCGAGCCGTGAAGCGATGCCGGATAGCGGCGCACCGAGCGTCGCCAAGGTTTCCGGCGGCACGACGCGCGGCGGGAACACGGCCTGCTCCCGGGCGTGGGCATGCGCCGCCAAGGCCTCGCGCAGGCGCCGGCCGGACTGGCGGGTGGGCACGATCACGAGCAGGTTCGAAAGATCCAGCGGGCCTTCACCCTTCCAGTCCGCCGCAAGCAGGCGCACCACTTGCGGAAGAAGCGGTTGGTCCCAAGGCAGGTGATGCAGGCGAGAAGTCATGCCGCGTGGTCCCGATGAACACGGAGTTCCGGGCGCGGCTCAATCTGTTTCAGCGCCGGCCCCGGGCCCAGCCCAATAAAAAGCCCGCCGGACCGGCGGGCTGGCAGCTTTGGCCGGCACCCGCCGGCACACGATCAGGGCTTGATCGTAAGCAAGAGCGTGGCGCGTTGGGACCAGATGCCCGCCGCATCGATTTTGCCGATCTCCGTGACGAGCCGGCTGACTTCCGCCGCATTGGCCGAATCGTAAGCCAGGGTGGCCAGGTGATAAACCGCCTCGGCCCGGATGCTCTTGGGCAGGGCCGCCCCGGCCCCAACCGCCTTGAGCGCCGTCTCTCCGGCCGTCTTGTCCCCACTGTTGATCTGGCTCATGGCGGCGCCAATCTTGGCGCGGCCCAGCAAGGCGGGGTTATTCAGGCTGGCCGCAGCCTTGGTGTAATTTTCTGCCGCGGACCGGAAATCCCCCGCCGCATATTTCGTGTCGGCGATGCGCAGGTAAGCCACCCCGGCCAGGGCATGCCCGGCATTGGCGCCGGCGAAGGCCGCCAGTTGCTCCGGACGGTCGGCCACCTTGGCGTAGTCATTGCGCACGCTCAGCTCGTGCTGCTTAGAGTAATACTGCCAGCCTTCGCGGCCGATGACGACCAGCAGGCTGGCGATACAGACCATCAGAACCAGCTGGCGGTTCTTCTCCCAGAAAGCCTGGGCGGCGATTCCGAACCCGGGTTCGATCGTGGCAGGCTGGGCCTGGGGCTGGTTTTCGGCAGGGGGGTTGGTGGTCATGGAGTCGGGCAGAGTGGGAAAGCCCCCGGGTCGCCTCAAGGAAAAAGGCGGCGGCCGGCCGCTTTGCCTCCCAAGCACCCCGGCTATCAGTCAAATACCACGGTCTTGTTGCCGTAGACGAGGATGCGGTTTTCCAAGTGCCAGCGGAGCGCCTGGGCGAGGACAAGTTTCTCGAGGTCGCGGCCCTTGCGCACGAGGTCGTCCACGCCGTGGCGATGCGTGACGCGCACCACGTCCTGCTGGATGATGGGGCCGTCATCCAATACCGCGGTGGCATAGTGCGCGGTGGCGCCGATGAGTTTCACGCCGCGCTCGTGCGCCTGATGATACGGTTTGCCGCCGGCGAAGGCCGGCAGGAACGAGTGGTGAATGTTGATCACGGGCAGGCCGCAGTTCTTCAGGAAATCCGCGGTCAGCACCTGCATGTAACGCGCGAGCACGGCGAACTCCGCCCCCACCGCGCGCAAAAGCTCCAACTGCCGCCGCTCGGACTCGGGCTTGGTCGCGGGCGAGACCGGCACATGGTGGAACGGCAGACCGTAGTGGCGGGCGGCCTCGGCCAGGTCGGTATGATTGGAGATCACGCCGGCAAAATCCCCCGCAAATTCCCCCGCCTTCCAGCGCAACGCCAGGTCGTGAAAACAATGGTCCTCCTTGGAGACAAAGATGACGCCCTTGGGCCGGTGATTGGACAACGCCACCTTGGCCGACATGCCGAGCGAGGCGGCAAAGGCGCGGAGCTCGTCCGCTTCCTGCTCAGCTCCGGCCGGCCCGCCCGCCGCAGCCTTGGCGAAGGAGGTCACCCACTCGATGCGCTGAAAGAATTCGCCGGCCTCCATGTCGCGATGCTGGTCGGCATGCAGAATGTTACCCTGCCGGGCGTAGATCCACCCCGAGGTCTTCGCCACCAAACCGGGCTGGTCCGGACCGTGCAGGAGAGCTACCAGGGTGGTGGGTGATTTCATGGCGGACCGAAGATCAGTTCAGGACACTTCAATGACGTTGCCCCGGTATTGCTGCAGCGGGCGGACGCCGACGAGCTTGGCCTTCAACGCACGGATGCCATTGATGGAGGCCCGGACGCCCGTAATGGAAGTCATGATGCAAACGTTGTTGGACCAAGCGGCGGCCCGGATGGCGTTCTCGTCATGGCGGGGGATCATGCCGCGCGGGGTGTTGATCACGAGCTGGATTTCGCCGTTTTTGATCATATCGATGCAATGCGGCCGGCCCTCCATGAGCTTGTTGACGTGCTGGACCTCGATGCCGTTTTCGCGGAGGAGCTTGGCCGTGCCGCTGGTGGAGCAGAGCGTAAAGCCCAAGGCAATGAACTCGCGGGCCAGCTCGACCGCCAGCGGTTTGTCGGAATCCTTCACGCTGAAAAACACCTTGCCGGCCAGCGGCAGGCCCGGCTTGGCCGCGAGCTGGGTCTTGGCAAAGGCGATGCCGAGATCGTCGTCCATGCCCATGACCTCGCCGGTCGAGCGCATCTCGGGACTGAGCATGATGGCGGCGCCGGGGAAGCGATTGAAGGGAAACACCGCTTCCTTCACGCACCAATGCTTCGGCTGGAGTTCCTTGGTGAAACCGAGGTCCTTGAGCTTGGCGCCCGCCATGACGCGGGCGGCAAGTTTCGCGAGTGGCACCCCGATGGCCTTCGCGACGAACGGCACGGTGCGCGACGCGCGCGGGTTGACCTCGAGCACATAGAGCTGGCCGTCCTTGATGGCGAACTGGACGTTCATCAGGCCGACGACCTTAAGGGCCTTGGCCAGCGCGTAGGTGGCCGTGCGCACGTTCGCCAGCATCGCCTTCGGCAGCGTGTGCGGCGGCATGACCATGGCCGCATCGCCAGAGTGGACGCCCGCATACTCGATGTGTTCGAGCATGCCGCCGATCACGGTGGTTTCGCCATCGCTGATGCAATCCACGTCGAGCTCGATCGCATCCTCGAGGAACTTGTCGATGAGCACGGGTTTGCCGGGCATCACGTCGAACACCTGGCGCACGACCTCCTTCAACTCGGCCTCGCTGTAGAGGATGAACATGCCGCGGCCGCCGAGCACGAACGACGGACGCACCAACACCGGGTAACCGAGTTCGGCGGCCGAGGAAATCGCCTCGGCCTCGGACATGGCGATGCGGTTGGCGGGCGATTTCAACTTCACCTGGTCGAGCACGGCGGCGAAGAGCTTCCGGTCCTCGGCGGTGTCGATGCTCTCGGGCGAAGTGCCAATGATGTTCACGCCGCGGGCCTTGAGCGCGCTGGCGAGGTTGAGCGGCGTCTGGCCGCCAAACTGGGCGATGGCTCCGCTGCAGCCCTCCTGCTCATAGACCTCGAGCACGTCCTCGAGCGTCAGCGGTTCAAAGTAGAGCCGGTCGCTGGTGTCGTAGTCGGTGGAGACGGTCTCGGGGTTCGAGTTGATCATCACGGTCTCGAAGCCGGCCGCGCGCAACGCGAAGGACGCATGCACGCAGCAGTAGTCAAACTCGATGCCCTGCCCGATCCGGTTCGGCCCGCCGCCGATGATCATGATTTTTTTCTTCTTCGAGGGGATGATCTCGTTCTCGTCGCCGTAGCTGGAATAGTAGTAGGGTGTGAAGGCCTCGAACTCGGCGGCGCAGGTGTCCACCAGCCGGAAGGTCGTCAGCACGCCGGCTTTCTTCCGGTGCGTGCGCATGGTGTCGAAGTCGGTCTTCAGGATATGCGCCAGCTGGGCATCGGAGAAGCCGAACTGCTTGGCGCGGCGCAGGGCGCCGGCATCGATCGTCGCCAGGCTCTGCTTTTTGAGCGCCAGCTCCATCTCATGGATCTCGCGCAACTGGTGCAGGAACCACGGGTCGATCTTGGAGAGCGCAAAGATGTCGTCGACGGTCAGGCCGGCCATGAAGGCCCAGCGGATATAATAGATGCGCTCGGCGTTGGGGGTGCCGAGCTTCTGGCGGATGGTGGTCTCATCCGGCAGCTCGTCGCCGCCGTATTTGCCGCCGCCCCCAAAGCCGCGTGCACCCGTCTCGAGCGAGCGCAGGCACTTCTGGAATGATTCCTTGAAGGTGCGGCCGATGGCCATCGCCTCGCCGACCGACTTCATGGCGGAGGTCAGCGTGGTGTTCGCGCCGGGGAATTTCTCAAAGGTGAAGCGGGGAATCTTGGTGACGACGTAGTCAATGGTCGGCTCGAAGCTGGCGGGCGTGAGGCGCGTGATGTCGTTGCGCAGCTCGTCGAGGGTGTAGCCGATGGCCAGCTTGGCGGCGATCTTGGCGATGGGAAAGCCGGTGGCCTTGGACGCCAGGGCCGAGGAGCGCGACACGCGCGGGTTCATCTCGATGACGACCTGGCGGCCGGTCAGGGGATCGATGGAAAACTGGATGTTGGAACCGCCGGTCTCGACGCCGATCTCGCGGATGACGGCGAAGGAGGCGTCGCGCATCACCTGGAATTCCTTGTCGGTGAGTGTCATCGCCGGCGCCACGGTGATGGAGTCGCCGGTATGCACGCCCATCGGGTCGAAATTCTCGATGGAACAGATGATCACGCACTGGTCCTTGTGGTCGCGCATGACCTCCATCTCGTATTCCTTCCAGCCGAGCAGGCACTCCTCGACGAGCACCTCGTGGACGGGGGAGATTTCGAGGCCGTTGTTGACGATCTGCTCGAATTCCTCGCGGTTGTAGGCGATGCCGCCGCCGGAGCCGCCGAGCGTGAAACTCGGGCGGATGATGAGCGGCATGGTGCCGATGTAGTCGGCGGCCTCGCGGGCGGCTTCCAGGGTGCGCACGGTCTTCGACTTGGCGACGTCGAGGCCGATCTTGAGCATGCACTGCTTGAAAAGTTCGCGATCCTCGCCCTTTTTGATGGCCTCGGGTTTGGCGCCGATCATCTCGACCTGGTATTTCTCGAGGACGCCGGCCTGGTGCAATTCCAGGGAGAGATTGAGCGCAGTCTGTCCGCCCAAGGTGGGCAGGAGCGCCGAAGGGCGTTCCTTCGCGATGATCTTCTCCAGGATGTCGAGTGTGAGCGGCTCGATGTAGGTGACGTCGGCGAACTCGGGGTCCGTCATGATGGTCGCCGGGTTGGAGTTAACCAGGATGACTTTGTAGCCTTCCTCGCGGAGGGCCTTGCAGGCCTGGGTGCCGGAATAGTCAAATTCGCAGGCCTGGCCGATGATAATGGGACCGGCGCCGATGATCAGGATGGACTCGAGGTCTGTGCGTTTGGGCATGGGCGTGAGCGCCCGCGAGGTTTGTCACCGGCCCAAGGCGGCGCAAGCGGTAAAGCTGGAGGTGACGCAAGCCCGCCGGGCCGCGCCTCAATCGAGGCGTTGCAGGTCGATGCCCAGGGCCTTGGCCGCCCGGGCCTTGTCTCCCGCCGAGGCATTCAGCACCCGGGCGATGTACTGCTTTCCCTGCCCCGCCAGGTACTCGCCCAAGGTGGGCCAGTTTTTCAAATCATGAATCCGCAGGGGAATCTGGGCGGAGGTGATCACGCGGGTCTCGGTCGTGGTGATGATCTGGGAGATAACCTGGGTGAACTCGGCGAGATTGCCCGGCCAGTGATAGGTGCGCAGGGCGGCCAGGGCATCGTCGGTGAATTCCATCTGCCGGGCGTCAAACTGGGTGTTGCTGACCTTGGCGGCGATGCTCTTGAGCAAGGCCGGGATGTCCTCGGTGCGTTCGCGCAGGGTGGGCATTTCCACGGGCAGGGCCGCCACGCGGTAAAACAACTCCTCGTTAAAGGCGCCGGACTCGGAAAGCTTTTCCAAGTCCTCCTCCGTCGCACAGATCAGGCGGAAAGTATGCGCCTTATTACGGATCACCGAGATGAATTCGCCCTGGGCCTCCTTGGGGAGACTCTGGAGGTGCGTGAGGAATAGCGTGCCGCCCTTGGCCTGCTGGACCCAGGTGCCGCCGCCGCCATTCTCACCGAGCAGGCCGGTGCGCAGACTTTCCTTGGAGCTCAAACGACAGTCGATCCGCACCATCGGGCTGTCGGCCGTGTTGCAGGCGGCATGCAGCAGCTCCGCCGCGATCTCGTGGCCGGTGCCGGCTTCACCCGAAATGAGCACGGGTGTGTGGGCCGTGGCGAGTTTCTTCAGCTGGGTGATGAGGCGCTTGATTTTCGGGCTCTCCCCGATGAGGCGCGCCTCGAAGTCGCCGGCCTTGACCGCGGGGGCCGTCCGCTGGCTTTCCCGCTCCACCACGGCGTGGCGGAATTCGAGGCTGCGTTTCAGCGCCTGCATCAGTTCGTCGACCTTGAACGGCTTCTGCAGATAATCGAAAGCGCCGAATTTCAGGGCCTGGATGGCGCTCTCGGTGCTGGCATACGCCGTCATGATGATGATGACTGCGCTGGGATCGTAGAGCTTCAGCTGCTTGAGCAGGGTGATGCCGTCCATCGGCTTCATGTCGATGTCGCAGAGCACGAGGTCGAATTTCTCCGCCTTGTAGCGGCTCAGTCCCTTCTCCCCGTCGGTGGCAAAGGCCGTCTTGTGCCCGGTCGGTTGGATCACGGCCTCCAGCATCTCATGGATGGAGATCAGGTCGTCGACAATGAGGATGGAAGCCATGGGAGGGGGTCAGGCAACCTGCCACCACCTGAGTGGGGCAAGAGACATTACACCGGAGCCAGCGGGTTACTGCATGCCGCCGGCCACCGCACCGAGCTGGAAGATCGGCAGGAACATGGCCATGACGATGCCGCCGACCACCACGCCCAGAAAGGTGATCAACAGCGGCTCGATCAAGGAAGTGAGCGCGGCCACGGTAGCGTCGATCTCGGTATCATAGAAGTCCGCAATCTTGTTCATCATGCCGTCCACATTGCCGGTGGTTTCGCCCGCCTTCACCATATGCTTCATCATCGGGGGGAAAAACAGATTGACGGCCATGACATCGGACACCTGCCCGCCCTGGCTGACATGCTTGGCAATCTCGGCGCAAGCATCCTCGACCTGAACCTTGCCGCTGGCCGAGGCGACGATCTCCAGGGTGCGCAAGATCGGCACCCCCGAGCGCATCAGCGTGGCGTAGGTGCGGCAGAAGCGCGAAAGGGCAATCTTGTGCACCATGTTGCCAAAGATGGGGGCCTTGACCAGGAACTGGTCTTTCTGGCGGCGCCCGACGGGCGTCGCGGTGTACTTGTTGACCGAATAAAAAATGCCGTAGGCCCCCGCGGCGAGCGCCCACCACCAGGCTTTCATGAAATTACTGAGGTCGATCAGCAGCTGGGTCGGCAGCGGCAGCTTGGCGCCAAAGTCCGCAAACATGGCGGCAAACACCGGAATGACGAAAATCAGGAGCACGTTGACCAGCGCGACCGCGAGGCCGATGACGGCGACCGGGTAAGTCATGGCCGACTTGACCTTCTTGGCCAGCTTGACGGAGGACTCGAAGTAGCCGGCCACCTTGCCGAGAATTTCCGCAAGGCCACCGGAGGCTTCACCCGCCTCCACCATTGAAATGAACAGGTTGGGGAAGGCCCTGGGGAATTTCTTGACCGACGCGGAGAACGAAGTGCCGGTGGAAATATCGTTGCGCACATCACGGATAACGATCCGGAAAACCTGATCCTCCGTCTGGTCCTGCAGGGCTTCCAGGCAGGATACGAGGGGCAGACCGGCTTGGAGCAGGGACGCGAGCTGGCTGGTGAAAATGGAGAGCTCGGCCAGATCAAGCTTGTAGGTCTTCGCTTTCTTCTCGAGGCCTTTTTGCTTCGCCAAGGCTTGGGCCGCCTTGACGCTGGATTGGGATTTTGCCGAAGATGCTGGTGTTGCCATAGTGCGCCGAAATATGCGACTTTCCCCGATGGCGGCAATCCCCATTTCACAACAACCCCATCGCCGTCATGAACAAAAGCTTGAATGCGCCTTCGTGCGCGACACGCTTCCAGCGCGGCACCGCGGCTATAGTTTAATGGTAAAACCTCTGCCTTCCAAGCAGGTGTCGTCGGTTCGATTCCGACTAGCCGCTCCAGCCCGTCCTTCCCGGTAACGAGAAGGGTCCCAGTGGATTTTAACCGGATTTACCAGAGGAAATAATTCTCATCCATGCCCAGAAAACGGTCGCTCGGTGGCGCATAGACCACCCGCCAGACATCGGCATACCGACCCCAAGGTCCCGGCACCGGACCATCGAAAACAAGGCGCGGTACGGCCAAGGCCTTGGGCGGACGCGACCGCAGGCGCTCAAGGAAAAGTTCGTGCCCGGCCTCGGTGGCAAAAAACAAACTCCGCCGCTCGATCGGGTGAGCATCGGGCGGCAACTGATCGCCGAGCCGGCCGGCATGGGTAAGCGCAAACCGCGAAACCACGAGGGCATGCC
>JAYTUA010000168.1:0-59785 GCA_043745015.1 Opitutaceae bacterium
AGCCCGTAGGGCGACCGAAGTCGGGAGCGCCTCCTCTCCCCTTGTAGCGTAATAGAACCTTACCTTGAGGTCACGAACTCAGAAACGGCGGGAAGGGAATAGTTAAGATTGATTACATATTTGATTAACTGATGAAGCATGGTTTAATTTTGTGGAAACAGGCATGTTCTCCCTGGTTCACCCGAGAACTGCACGAAAGTGGCTACGTTTACGATGGCATGGAGTTACTTCCTTTCTTCCGGCACGGTGCGGGCAATCCGCCCCAGCTCGTCGATGGCTTCCTTGGTGGCCCACGTTGACAGGGTCGTCGTCAGCTGGTCCCGTGTGCGGCCGATCTCCATCCGCGGCGTCACGCTGAAGACTCGGCCCGACTCGACGCGCGGGTCCTCCGCCGGCGGGTAAAGCGTCCGCAGGTAGAGATAGAGGTCGGCGAGTTTCCGCTCCGCGCCGGGCTGGATCCGTTTCAGCAACCCCTTTTGATCCCGCGGGTCCAGTCCGGCGAACACATCCTTGGCCATCTCGCGGTCGGTGACGAGGTCGGGCCATAGGTCATCCCAATAATTGTTGAGCATGTTCCGCTGCAACCGACACCGCTACGCAAGAATTCAACCTCCTTCAGCTCAACATCGTCTGGGACAGCACCAAAATCACACCCGCGGCTCCCAAGCAATAATGGCCGAAATGCTGCCACCGGCCTGATTCCAGCCAGCTGGAAAGCCACCGTAACGCCAACAATCCAGCAACGAAGCTGGCGAGAAAGCCGACAAATCCCGGCTTCATCATGTGGAGCAAGGCCGCCGGATGGGCCGCCTCAGGGTGAGTCCTGATCAGCCGGTAAAACTCCTTCACAATTGCGAGCGGAGTGATGACCACAGCGAGAGCAAAGCTAAATTCCTCGGCGCGGCGACGACCAACACCCACCAGCATAGCCGTCGATATGGTGCTGCCGGAGCGGGAGAAACCGCGAAAGGGCACGCAGACTCCCTGCACCAAGCCGATCCAGCAGGCAGAACGAACGTTAATGTCATTTGTTCCTGTGTCGGTCTTGGTCAGCTTGGTAGAGACAAGAATGAGCACGCCGGCCGCGGCCAAAGCTGCCGCGATGAGGGGCAACGAGGAAAATAATTGTTCGATTTCGGCTTTTTCTCCGCCACCAAGAACCAAGTGCTCGATCGCAAGCTTCAAGCCACCGCCCACCACGAGAGTGCAAGCGGTTGCGATAAAAATACTTTTCCCTATAGATAGCCAATTAGCTGCGTTGAGAAAAGTCGCTCGCCAAGCTTTCCAGAAGTAGGCAATGACGGCAAACATCGTGCCGGTATGCAGCATGACCAAAAGAAAGGTCATTTGCGGATCAGCAGGATCAAGCTTCATGAGTTTTTCGGCGACAATAACGTGGGCCGAACTGGATATCGGCAGCAACTCGGCTGCGCCTTGAATCAGTCCCAGTAGAAGAATCTGTGAAAACGACGGTGGCATATCGACCGGTTAGATAGGGGATAACCACGTTTTCCAACGAGCGACAATGGCGGCAGTTGGCACCGGTGTGGTTTCCCAAATTAGTCTGCGGTAGGCTTGGGTGCGGTTGGCGACTCCTTAGTGGTCTGCTGAATGGTAGCGGCAGGCTTTGGGGTGGTGGTTGGGGGCTCTTCCATCGCCCGACGAACTTCATCCTCTATTCCGCTCGTGGCCTTCTTGAATTCCCGGACGGATTTACCGAGGCCGCGCGCTAGTTCGGGAAGTTTTTTGGGGCCAAACAAGAGCAGGACGATGAACATGATCATCATCAACTCGGGTCCGCCGATGCCTTCAATAAATGCCAGGGAAAGATTCATCATGCAAATAGATGGTACTGAATAGTAGTCGAAACGCGGAGAACAAAGGCAATCTTACCGCTCATTTGTTTTCGGCTCTACAGGCTGGGTTAGCTCTGGTTTTTCTGGCGGAATTGCCTCGAAAAGCTCCTCGGGGGCTTGGGGCAATCCAGTGAATGAGTATTCGGGGATCTGGAATGCGCGTTTCTTCATGAGTGCGTTCACCGGAGCGGTTGAGTCGCTACTGCTGATAAGAACGATGACCGGACCGGCGGGGATAATATCGTATTCCGGTGTAGACGGCTTCGTTTGACCGGGGTTTGTGTCGGTTGGTATTTTGGTTACCCCGTCGGCAAGCGAAACAATGCTTTTCTCAACGGCGGGCATCGGTGCTTGTTGAGCGATGACTGGTTTCAGTTTTTTATCCTCCGGCTTGCGTCCGAGCGCGACCGCATACGTTTGACCGTCAAAAGTCGTGAGTTTTACCAATCTCAGGTGGGCTTTCGCCGCAGTAACATTGGCATCGCCGGGATCAACGATGTTGGAATACCGGACGCTACAGTTCGAGCTAATCAGCGAGGAGATTTTTCCCACATTGATCCGTTTGCCCACCGGCGTCCTGTCCGTCGTCCACGGGGCCTCTTTTTTCATGCGTGCAAGCGCGACCGTGCTGCCATCGGAGAATGTAATATCGACGGTGCTGATGTCCTCGGGCTTCAGGTCAAGCAGTCGCGTGTCAGCCCAGCTCAGTTGATCAACGCTCGGCTGTGCGTTGAAGTCGGTCAGGTAGGCCTTCTGCTCGGTACCGAAACGGACATAGCGACCGCTATTGGCTTCGGCACGCTTGCCCAGCGTAACAGACTGGATCACTTTGTCGGCGGCCCCCAAGAGAACAATTTTGGTGTCCTTGAACTCTAGGCGCGCGATGCGTTCGGTGCTAGTAGTGACGAGGCGCTGGAGTTTTGCCTCGGTCAGGCTGCCTGTGAAGGCGGACAGCTTCGTGAAATCAGCCGGCAGGTCAAAATAGCTGGCGATGCACCAAATGCCGTCGGGCTGACGCAAAAGGGTGACGGTCTTACCTTGGTCCTCAAGGCGGAGCTTCGTGGCCTGCTCAATTTCGACGTTGGAAAAAAGCCCCCGTTCCAAGTGGGCGTCATCCGGGACTAATAGACCAGGCCGCTGCCCAACATAGACAATTGCGGACAATACTGCGAGCAGGACGACGACGATGAGGAGAGATTTTATTTTCATCGCGGAGTGAAAAATGCAGCGGAAGGCAGGCGGATACGGGGTGCAATCATTTCTTGCGGGAGCGGTAAAACCAAATGCCGAAGACGCCGACCAGCAATGGACTGGTAACGAGGTTGATAATGAGCAGGTGGTTTTCGAGAGCGTCGATATTTTCGCGCAGCGCCAGACGGATCTCCCGTCGTTCACCTCGCAGCGCGGCCTGTTGCTTTTGAAAATCCGCGACCAACTTGGTCACTTCCGGTGTAGCGAAGAGGTGTTTGCCATCCGACTTCTTGCCTTGGATTTCCGCCAGCTGCTTTTGCACGGTCAAAAGGCGTGCATCGAGCCCGACCATTTTTTCCTGATACTTTTTATGGGCTTCGGCTTCCATATGGCGAACCACATCGAAGGGATGAAGTGAACTTCCCTTGCCGCGAATGGAGATAAGGTCCGGAGAACCGCCGAGGAATTCGACCACGTTCGCCGCGAGCGCAAGGTTGTCATTGATCGGTTCGGCGGCAGTCTGGCCGAAATAGCTGAATTTGCGGACGCTGTAGTCGTCGAAGAGCCAGTCGGTGTCGGCGATAACGAAGAGGGTCGAGGTACCGGCGGATTCCTTCAAGGCGAGGCGGATCGCCGTGGGGCTGGCTGACTTTTCATCAGCTTTGGCCGGTCCGCCGGATTTGTTTTCTTGCGGCGCCCCCTCTGGAAAGGCGGTTTTGAATTTGCCAGTAACGAGCGCCGCAATGGTCTTTTTACCGGAGGGTTTGATTTGCTTGGCGAGGTCATCGGGTTGGGCTAACTGGAGCAGGGCGGATGAGATGAAGCCTGCCTGGTCGGATGTTTCGATGAGTGGCGTGAATGTAAGCTCGCTGCCGGCTTTTGGTGCGATGCTGCCAGTCTCGATAAATATCGTTGAGTTCAACTGAGCGGTGGGCGGCGACTTGGCGTTAAAATTCGCGCGACCGAGTCTGAGCCAGGCCGGGTTTCGCGCGACTCGGCCTCCACCGGTCTGGACTTGGATCGCATTCTCGGGATCACCCACCACATTCTGCGGATCATAGACGACGCCGTAAGCATCCAGCAGGCCGGGCAGATCGCTGGAGGCCCCGTCCGCTGGACCGTTGATCATCGACAGCGGGCCGCCCGGCGGTTTCGAATATTGGGACACGGGATCGACCGCGAGAAAAACAGGTTTCCCGGCGAGAAGAAACTGGTCGATGGAAAACTGCAGGCCGGGCGGGATATTTTGCGGATGGATGATCGCGAGGGCATCGAGTCCGACGGGCAGTTCGACGGTCGAAAGCTCGATTTTAACAATTTGGAAAGCCTGCCCCCACTCGCCGACCACAAACTGTTCCGGTTGGGGTGGCTGGCGCATCATCTGCATGATCTGGGGGCTCAGGCCATTGCCCTGCAGGGGCAGGCCAGTGAGCAGACCTAGCTTCCGTTTATCGAATTGCTGCACGCTATAGACCAGCTTCGACAGATCGTACTCAAGTTGCGGCTCGCGCTGCGGTGTGAACACGGGAATATTTTTTTGTTGGTCGGCTTGGATTGCGACGAGGCCGAAGAAGAACTGTTCGCCGCCTTGCTTGGGGATTTGAGGAGTGAGGCCGGCCAAGGTGGCCTTTTCCTCCTCAGGCGTGTCCGGCAGAGGGTTGATGAGTTTCAGGGTGAGCTTGCCATGCGCAGCGCGAACATACTGGCGCAGCATTTCTTGCACACGCGCCGCATAGTTCTTATAGGCAATGGGCAGGCTGTTGGCATCCTTTGAAAAATAGAGCTCAAACACCATCGGCTCACCGATTTTGCCCAGAATCATCCGGGTGCCCGGTGAAAGCGAGTAGTTGGACTCCGCCGTGAGGTCGAGTCGCAGGGGGAGCGAGAACGCCAGAAAATTGACAAGCACAAGGCCGATGAACAGGAGGACGAGCGAAACGGTTTTGTAGCCAAATCTTAGCGACGGAGCGAGGGCGGTTGAACGTTCAAGTACAACCACGTTCAGAAACAGGGTGAAACCCGTCAGCGAGAGGAAAAAGACCACGTCCTTGGGATCGATGATGCCCATGGTGAACGCGTCAAAATGGGTGATGAAACTGAAATTTGAAAAAGCGCCCGCAACCTGGACGGGGAGCACGTTTTCAAGAAATTCCGTGAAGCTGCCCAGTCCGAGAAACAGCAGCATGGCGCAAACCAGAAGACCAAGCACGAAACTGATCACTTGATTCTTGGTCAGCGCGGAAGTGAGCGAGCACACGCCAAGATAGCTGCCGGCCATCAAGATCGCTCCAAGATACGTGCTGGCGATCACGCCCCAGTCAGGCTGACCGAGGTAGGTAAGTGTGAGTATCAACGGGAAACTGAGCGCGATGGCCAGAGTGAGAAAAGCCCAGCCGGCCAGAAATTTTCCCAGGACCGTTTCCAATGTCGTGATTGGCAGGGTGAAAAGCAATTCGACCGTACCGGATCGCTTTTCCTCGGACCAAAGCCTCATGCCGACCGCCGGCACGATAAAGAGGAAGAGCCAGGGAAAAAACATAAAGTAGCTTTCCATGCTGGCAACTCCCCCTTTGAAGAAGCCGCCATAACGTGAAAATGCGAGCGACACCGAAATGACAAGAAACGCGTTCAGGAACACGTAGGCGACCGGGGAGCGGAAGTAGCCGAGAAACTCGCGTTTGAAAATGGGACGGATCTGCTGCATGGCGGAAGTGATCAGACATCGGCCGCGGTCAGCGCACGGAAGATTTCGTCAAGTCGTGCTCCGGGAGATCGAGCACGGAGTTCCGCCGGGGTTTCGTCGGCGACAATCCGGCCCCGTGATATGATGATCACGCGGGTGCAAATGGAGTCGACCTCCTCCAGAATATGGGTTGAGAGAATTACCGCTTTCGCCGCAGCCATGTCTCGGATAAGCGCTCGGACTTCGTTCTTTTGATTGGGATCGAGGCCGTCGGTCGGTTCATCCAGAACCAGCACGGGGGGATCGTGCAGCAGGGCTTGCGCGAAGCCGACGCGTTGTTTGAAGCCCTTGGAAAGCGTCTCGATCGTTTGGTGTCGCACAGCTGACAAGTGGGTAAGCGTGACCGCGTGGTCGACTTGGGCTCGCCTGGCGGCGACTGTGCGGAAGCCGCGCACCTCGGCGATGAACCCAAGAAATTCAGCGACCGTCATCTCGGGGTATGCGGGTGCGCTCTCGGGCAGGTAGCCGAGTTTGCGTTTGACCGCGACCGGGTCGGCAGTGACATCAAGGCCGTCGACCCAGACGGTCCCGGCATCAGGGCGCAAAAACCCGGTAATCATCTTCATGGTAGTTGATTTGCCGGCACCATTGGGCCCTAAGAAACCAAGAATGTCGCCGCGACGGACCGTAAATGTGACGCCATCCACGGCTCGGTTAGAGCCATAAGTTTTGACGAGTTCTTTGACTTGAATCATGTGAATAGGGTGGTGGAGCAATCCATCAATAGACGGAAAGGCGGGGAAGCAATGACAACAACCGATGAAGACAAGCAGAGTGATGGTGTCGCAGGTGCCCTCACAAGCAGCAGCATGTGGTCCCAGCGTTCTTCTCGCAGCAATTTGGCCGCCACGGTACCGCCGAGAAATCCGGTGACACCCGTGAGTAATATTCGATGATGTGACATGTTGGAAAAAGGCGGTCGGGCTAGGGTTCCCAACGCTTCAATACCAGACAGACGTTGCTGCCGCCGAAACCGCTGCTGTTTTTCAGGATCAGGCGCGGTCCTTGTTGCAGGGTCTTTCGGGGTAGATTGAGGCCGGCGCAAGCCGGGTCGGGATTTTCCAGATTGGCTGCGCCGGGAATGAATGCTTCGGCCAGGCCCAAGGCGCAAAAGGCGGTTTCCACGACTCCGGCCATCGAAAGGCTGTGCCCCGTCAAAGCCTTGGTACTACTCACCGCCGGGTGGGCCCCGATTGCGGTAAAGATTGACTGCAATGCCCGGGCCTCGGATTCGTCGCCAATCGGCGTTGAGGTGGCGTGGGCGTTGACGTAGTCGATATCCTGGGGAGCGACGTGCGCCGAGGCCAGGGCCCGGCGCATCGCTGACGCCAACCCGCGACCGTCGGGATCGGAACTCGCCACGCTATTGCCATCTGCCGACTGGCCCCATCCGAGCATCTCGGCGTAGATTGGGGCCCCGCGCGCCCGCGCCGAGTCCTCCTCCTCCAGGAGGAGGGCCGCCGCTCCGCCGGTGCCGACGAAGCCGTCACGATCCCGGTCGAACGGCCGGGAGGCCCGCGCCGGGTCTGGATTCCGCGATAACGCGCGCATGCCATGAAAGGAATACGTGGACTCAAACGTGACGTCCTCCCCTCCTACGACGAGCATCCGGCGCTGGCGTCCCAAGGTGATCTCGTCGTAAGCATAACCGACAGCCTGAGTTGTGGAGGCGCAAGCCGAGACAAATCCTGCGACCGCACCACGGATGCCGTAATGTGCCGCGAGGTTGAAATTCAACGTGCCGGCGATGGTCGAGATGACAGCCATTGGCGCGATTCGCTCACCTAGCGAATCATATATCTGGTTCAGGTGATGCCGCATTAATCGCGGGGAACCAGCCGAGCCACAAAACAGGCCGGTCGCCTCGTCCGCGAGGTCGGCCGCCGTCAGGCGCGCATCGTGGATAACCTGTTCAACCGCGCAGATGGCGTGCAATCCGTGCGGGGGCAACCCGCGCAATAGGTCTTTGGTAATCGCATAGTCACCTGGCCAGCGCCAGCCGGCCCAATGCAGAGCTCTGGTGTCGAAGCCCTTGATCGTGCCTGCCACTTTGACTGGCAGTTCCGTGCCGGGCAAAAAATCGAAGCGTTCGATCCCAGACTTTAGGTCACGCAAGCTTTCACTCACGGACACGCGATCATTCCCGATACTCGTAATGAATCCAACCCCTGAAATCACGACCCGCGCGTTTGCCATGGTCCTGCGGTTAGCTAGAGGGCGACTGGCTTCCCATGACGTGCAGGCGGAAATGCTCTGCCAGATCATCCAGAGTCGTGACTCTCGCCAATTCATCGTCCGCCAGCCGGATGTCGAAAAGGCTTTCCGCCAGGAAAAGGGTGTCGACCATGGTGAGCGAATCGCAGCCCAGGTCCTCCACCAGCCGGGTCGAACCGGGCAGGTTCACGAGCGGTTGCAGGGGCGGCTGCGCGAGGTGAAACTGCAAGACGCCCAAGACCACCTGCCTTAGTCGGGGCAAGTCGCCGCTCTCAACAAAGGCGATATAACCGTCCGCAATGTCCGCAGGGAATCCTGCGAGCTGGTCAATGGCGCGTTGTTTGGTCTCAGCGATTGTAATCATGATACGGTTTTGCGGTCAGTCGTAGAAAGCGAGCATTGTTCTAAAGATGACCAAATAGTAATCTCAGTGAAAGGAAGCGGTCATATTTGAAGGTCAGTTCAAGTCATGGCCTATATCCGGCCAGAAGTCGTAGAATGGAGACCTGGTCATTATGGGGAATAGGTCACGGTACGCAGGCCGGCGATGCCGGTGATTGTGATGGTGATGCCCTGGGTGTAGCCCGCGGGATAAGTCTCGCCAGCCACGGTGTTGAGCGCCTTCACGTAATTGGTCGCGCCCACGAGGTTGGCGGGGTCGACGCTTGAGCCGCCGAATTCCAGATAATACTGGTCGGCCGCGGCGGACATCTGGCGGGCGTTGTTCAGCACGGCCTTGTCCTGCGAGGCCTGCCGGACTTTCTGGAACGCAGGAATGGCCATCGCGGCCAGGAGCCCGATGATGACCACGACTATCATGATTTCGACCAAGGTGAAGCCGGGAGAGGCGGCGGGGTGGGTTTTCATGTGGGCATTCTAGGGTTGGACGGTCGGTTTGCTAGTGCCTCGCCCCATGGGCGAACGAAGCGGTTTATGGCTGCGCGAATCAAGATAGGTGAAGGCCGTGGGCTGAGCTGGGCGGTTGATTTAGGTGGAGCGGGATTCATGGTGCCTTCGGGCTTTCCCAGGTGATTTCGTTGGCCACGGTCTTTCCCGCTTCCTGCGCGTAGTACACGCGGATCGGCTGCCCGACCGGGAGGTCTTCCAGCGCCGCCGGCGAGCCATTGTGGCGGACCCGGGTGCGTTTTTCCACCACAACAAATTCCGTCGGGGCGTTTTTGTCGCCGCTGGTGATCGTGACAATGCCCCTGTGGGAATCAACCGAGGCCACCCCCCCCCGCACTCCATGCTGTCGAGAGGAAGTCGCGTGCACTTCGCCAATAGCGCAAAGGACGGTCAGTATTAGAAGCAGGAATGTTTTCATAGAGTGACTTCGGTAGGGGCTACAATGGGGGTATGTGTGTCCGGGCCATTTACCTTGCGCGGTGCATGTTCAAAATACGGGTAGAGAAGCGGCAGGATGAAAAGAGTAAGCGCGGTGGCTGTCACCAACCCGCCCACGATCACGACCGCAAATGGTCGAGACGTCTCCGCGCCGACGGCGTGCGAGATCGCGGCGGGCAGCAGGCCGATCGCGGCCATTGCCGCGGTCATCACCACCGGACGCAGGCGCGACTCCGCGCCTTCGCGCACTGCTTCGGCCATCGGCTCGCCGTGGCGGCGTAGCTCGCGAATGCGCTCGACGAGCAGCACGGCGTTCTGCACCGATACCCCAAACAGGGCGATGAACCCGACGAGGGCCGACACCGAAAGCGTGAGCCCCGCAAGCGGTAGTGCGACGATCCCGCCGATTGCGGCGAACGGTACGACAATCAAGATCAGCCCGGCGAGCCAGCCCGAGTCGAACGCGGTGAAAAGCAGAAAATAAATGGCCGCGAGTGTGATCGGCACGATGACCATGAGGCGTTTTTGCGCGCGCTGCTGATTCTCGAACGAGCCGGTCCACTCCAGGTGATAGCCGGCCGGCAACTGCATCGCCGCGTCAACCTTGCCTTGCGCCTCGGCGACAAGCGAGCCGAGGTCGCGTCCGAGCGCGCTAAATTTCACCGCGATGCGGCGCGCGTTTTCTTCGCGAAAAATCCGGGCAAAGCCCGGTCTTACCGCGACGCTTGCCAACACTTCGAGCGTGAGTCGCTCTCCGTTGCCCCCGAAGACAGGAATCTTTCGGATCGACTCCAGGTCGAGCACGGCGTGTGGCGCAAGTTTCACCACGAGATTGAAAGAGCGTTCACCCTCAAGCACCTGCGTCGCGACACTGCCGCCGAGAGCGGTTTCCACAACCGACTGCACGTCGGACACCGTGAGACCAACGCGCGCGATCGCGCGGCGATCCATCGTGATCTGCACCTGCGGCTGGCCGAGTAACTGGTCGGTGCCGACGTCGGTTGCTCCCGGCACGGTATGGATGAGATTTGCGATCTGGTTCGCCAGCGCCTGAAGTTTTTCCGGATCCTCACCGAAGATTTTCACGCTGAGTTCGGCCTTAATGCCCGAGATGGCCTCGTTGACATTGTCCTCAATGTACTGGCTGAACTGGGTATCGATCCCGGGAATCGCGGCGAGCTTCGCATTCATGGCCCGGATGAGTCCCTCGCGGTCGGACGCGCTCGTCCATTCTTCCCGTGGTTTCAAGTTCACGCTGAATTCGGCCACGTCGAATCCGTTGACATCGGTGCCGTCGTCGGGCCGACCCAGCTGACTGATGACTGTTTTCACCTCGGGAAACCCGCCCAAGATCACACGCGCCTGGCGCGTGATGCGCGCGGCCTCGGTGGGCGAGATCGTTTGGGGCATGAATACGCGCACCCACAGCGAACCCTCGTCGAGTTTGGGCAGGAATTCTGAACCGAGGAAGCCCAGCAGCACACCGGCCCCCGCAAGCGCGGCAAGCGCTAGGCCCAGAAAAAGAGTTTTCGCCGCAAGCACCCGACCGAGGAGCGGCCGGTAGAGCGCGCGCAGTTTGAGCACGAACCAAGAGTCATGCTCTTCGCCGCCATCCCGCTTCATAACGAAGCTCGCCAGCACCGGTACGACCGTGAGCGCGAGCAGCGTGCCGGCGACAAGTGCGAAGGTAAGCGTGAGCGCCATCGGTCGGAAGATTTTCCCCTCCACGCGCTGCATGGTGTAAAGCGGGATGAACGCCGTAAGCAGGATCGCTTTGGAAAACAATATCGGGCGACCCATTTGCGCGCCGCCTTCGACAATAAGTTGTGAGAGAGACGTTTCACGGCCGCGTTTCTCGGCGCGCAGGCGCAGCACGTTTTCGAGGATGACGACTGCGGAATCGACGATGATGCCAAAGTCGATCGCGCCCATCGAAATCAAATTCGCTGGAATTCCGCGCAAATCGAGCAGAAGGAACGCGCCGAGCAATGATAGCGGCACGACGAGGGCAACCACGAGCGCAGAGCGCACGTGGCCGAGGCCGAGGAAGAGTACCAGCACGGCGAGCACAAGCGCAATGCCCTCAGCCATGTTGCGGCGGACGTTGTGCAGGGTGCGGTCGATCAATTCCGTGCGATCGTAGTGCGGCACGAGGTGCACGCCGGCGGGCAGGTAGTGCGCGTTGATGGTATCCACCTTCGCGCGGAGGCGCTCAAGCACTTGGAGCGCATTCTCGCCTTTGCGCAAGAGCACTATTCCTTGAACAATGTCATCTTCATCCGGTTGGTCTGGCGCGGCCTTGCCAACACGGCCGAGGCGGAGCTGGTTGCCGATCAACACGTTGCCCAGATCGCCGATATGAATGGGAGTACCATTACGAGTATCGACGGCAATTTCGGCGATGTCCTCAATATTCCTCACGAAACCGAGTCCGCGCACGACATACATTTCAGGCCCGTGTTCAATGTATGATCCGCCGGCGTTGCGGTTGCCGTTGCTGAGTGCCGTGAAAACCTGCGCGAGTGAGAGTCCGTAGGACTTCAGCTTGGCCGGATCGATAAGCACCTGGTATTGTTTCGTCGGCCCGCCGAAGCCGACGATATCAACCACACCCGGCACGGTGCGGATCTGCCGTTCGACGACCCAATCCTCGAGCGCCTTCAACTCGACCAGCGAGAATCCGGGGGGGGCTTTGAGCGAGTAGCGATAAATTTCGCCGACCGGAGTGGCATCGGGCGAGAGGCTGGCCTGCGCACCGGTTGGCAGGTTTACCGCGGCGAGGTGTTGAAACGCTTGATTGCGGACGAAGTCGCTGCTTGCGTCGTCCTCGAACACGAGCGTTACTTGTGAAAGTCCGAACAACGAGATGGAACGCATCGAGACGCGCTTGGGGATGCCATTCATCTCGTTCTCGACGGGAATCGTGACGAGCCGTTCGACCTCCTCCGCGGCATGGCCTGGGAACAGCGTTATGATTTGCACCTGGACGTTAGTGACGTCCGGGTAGGCCTCGATCGGGAGGTTGCGGTAGGCATTAACGCCGGCGAGCACGAAGATCGCGAGCAGCGCGAGCACGATCGGCCGGTGCCGCAGCGCGTAAGAGATGAGCGAGCCTATCACGACTTGCCTCCACCTTCCATCATTGCCTCGAGTAGCAGGCTGCCTTCCACGAGCACGCGCTCGTTGGCCTCAAGGCCGCGGTGTACCAGGATTTTGCCTGCCGACTCGGCGCCGGGCTCAACTGCACGCCGCTCGAAACTGCCGGGTGACGTCTCGACGAAGACATATTGTCTCCCGTCCTTGGTGAACACCGCGGTACTCGCGACTGCAAATGCCGACCCGGTCGTTTGCGGCACGTTGATCTGCACGTCAACATACATTTCCGCCTTGAGAAGCAATTCGGCATTGTTGACGGATCCGCGAGCTTTCACGGTCCGCGTGACTGGGTCGAGCGACTGGCCGATTGAGTCTAGCTGACCGGAAAACACGCGGTCGGGAAACGCCCGGCTGCGCACGTGCAATTCCTGCCCGAGTTGCAACATGCCCATGTCGAGTTCCGTGATGTCGAGTATGACCCATAGGCGGTGCGGATCGGAGACGACGAATTGAGGCGCAAGCAACTGCGGCGCGTTGGCGAGCATGAGGTCGGGCCGCAGCTCCTGGCCGGGGTTGATGTTTTTTTCGACAACCATGCCGCCCAGCGGTGCGTGGAGCACAAACACGCCGTCGCCCCCGTCCTCTGGCGAAGCACCGTAGAGTGCCAGACGGGCCGCGCCGCGCTGACGCTCAGACCGGGCAGTAGCGATGGAGGCCTCCGCCGCGTCAAGATCCTTACCGGCGATCGCACCGTGCGCGAACAGATCTTTCGTGCGGTCGAGCGTCCGCTCGGCGAGCAGCAGATCCGCCGTCGCTTTGCGAAAGTCTGCCTGCGCCTGATCGAAGTCGGGCGAATTGAGCCGCGCCAAAGGCGCGTCTTTCGCGACGTTCGCGCCGAGCGTGACGAGCACCGATTGCACGCGGCCTGCAACGGGTGAATAGATGCGCACGGTCGCGTCCTCGTCCCAGACGAGCCTGCCGTTCACCTGATGAATCTCGGCGATGCGTGGTTCGACGACAGTGGATACCAACATGGAACGCTGCGGCGAGTTCGGGGGAAATACCACGTGCTCACCTGAGACTTTTGCAGTCGAGGCCTCAGGGACGGCAGAAACGCGCTTGCAACCCACGGTAAGCAAGGCATATGAAACTGTGATAAAGAGGGAGATAAGGCGGATAGGCATGAGAAAGAGATGTGATTAGCGCGGAACGATTGTTTCGCCGCCATTTTCGAGAAGGTTGAGCGCGGCAGTCAGGGCGAAGCCTGCGCTCGCGGCCTCGGCTTGGGCGCGCACGGCGGAGAGGCGGATATTATTGGCATTGCGCTCGGCGCCCAGCAGCTCGACGAGGGCGGCGCCGCCGTGCTCATAGGCAAAGGCCACGGTCTTGACCACCCCGGCTGACTTCGCGTTGAGTTCGTGCGCATAAACATCGGCCGCGCTAGTCGCGGTCTGATAGGCGGACCGGGCCGAGGCGATTTCGGCCTGGGCGGCCGTGCGCGTCTTGTCGAGCTGGGCCTGCGCGAGGTCGCGGGCGGCGCGCGCCGCGCGGATCGCGCCGCCGTTGCGATTCCAGATCGGCAGCGGGAACGTGAGACCCACGCCGGCGCTGTTGGGTGTGGCGGGCGGGTTGCGTTCGTATTGCGCACTGATCGTGACGTCCGGTATCACCATGCGCCTTTGCGTCACGAGATCGGCGTCCGCCTTCGCCACCAGAGCCTCGGCGGCAGCAATGTCCGGGCGCGCCCGCGCCCCCGCGTCTGCCGGCAGGCCGCCGGCCGATCCGCCCAGCAGGGCCAGAGTGTCGGCCAGGCGCGTGTGCCCGTCTGGTGCGGGATCGCCGAGAATCGTTTCCAGCGTGATGAGCGCCGTCGTCGCCGCCTGGCGCGCGGCGGCGGCGTCCAGCTCGCGCTGCGTGGCGGTGATCTCGATCTGGGCCTGATCGGTCGCGGCGATGTCGCCCGCGGCAAAACGGGTGGCGGCGAGTGCGGCTTCACGGTGCAACGAGGCGGCGGATTCCGCCAAAATCGAGCTTTCCTCCGCGGCCTCAAGCGCGGCGACATAAGCCTGGCTGACCGCCTTGAGCAGGAGCCGGCGGACATCGTCCCGTTGCGCCTCCGCGGCGGTTTGGGCCGCTTGGGCGGCGGCCCGGCGCGGCCCGCGCTTGCCGATCTCCAGCAACTGGCTCAGGGCCGTGATCGAGTCATAGCTGCGGTCGAGAAAGCGGTTGCCGGCCGGCGTGCCATTGCCGGTGCCGTCGGTGTTGATGTGGGTGGTCGAGAGGCTGAGCGTGGGGTTCGGGAATTCCCGGGCGGTCCGGAGCTGGGCGAGCGCCACCGCCAGCTGGGCCTGGGCCGAGCCGAGGTCGGCGTTCCTTTGCAGGGCGATGCGCTGGGCGGCCGCCAAGGTCAAGGGCTCGGCCCCGGCATCGGCTAGGAGAGAGCCGTGGCCCAAGAGCAGGCCGAAAACAACCAGGCTGAAGAATCTCCACAACATCCATCCAGTATGGTGAAAAACCCGAGCCGTGGGTATCGGGCAAGGGTGGTTTTTGGCCTAGGACCCGGCCCTAGCCGGCCGGCGGATCGTCCTGGGTCTCGGCCCAACGCACCGCTTCCCGGATCAGCTCGGTGGCATTGGCCAGACCCAGCTTGTCCTTGATGTTCGCACAATGGGCCTGAACGGTCTTCATACTCAGGCGCAGCTCGTGCGCGATCCGCCGGGTTTCGCAGCCGCGGCCGATCAGGCGGAAAATCTCGAGTTCCCGGTCACTGAGCCGGCCGGCGATCGACAGGTCGGCCCCGGACCGGGCCCCGGCGTATTTTTTCGCCAGTTGCACCGCCAGAAGGCCGCTGACGTAGGGCACGCCCCGGGCGACGGACCGGATGGCGTCGATGACCTTGTCCGTCGTCTCGTGCTTCATCACGTAGCCCTCCGCCCCGGCGCGCAGCGCACGCTCCGCATAGGTGGATTCGTCGTGCATCGAGATCACGAGGGCGCGCGGGACGGGGGACAGCGCCTGCATTTTCTTGATGAGCTCCAGACCGGATTCGCCAGGCAGCGAAATGTCCACGACGGCGACGTCGACCGGCTCGCGCAGCATGGCCGCGAAGGCGGTGGCGCTGTCCCCCGCCTGCCCGCAGACAAAGAGGTCCGGCTGACGGCCGATCAGGGTCACCAGGGAGTCGCGCACCAGCGGATGGTCATCGACCACAAAGACCCGGGCTTGTTTGGGCAGCAGGGCGGGCTTGGGAATCAGGTCATTCATGGGCTAGCAAGGGCAGCGAACATATGACCAGCGTGCCGCCGGCCGGGACGCGCTCAATGACGAACGAGGCGCCGATCATGCCCGCGCGGTGGGCCATGATGCGCAACCCCAGGCCCTCGCCCCGTTGGGCGAGAGGCGGCAGCCCGGAGCCGTCATCCTGGATCTTCAGCTCCAGCTGGCGATTCCGGGCGTGCAGCTGGACGTTGATGTGTTTCGCCCGGCCGTGCCGGATGGCGTTGCGCACCGCCTCCTGCGCAATGCGGAACAAGTGGCTGGCCACCCCGTTGTCAGTCGGGAGGGACACGGCCGGCTCCTCGTGGAGGAAGGTGCAGGTGACCCGAAACTGACTGCCCGTGGTGGTGCAAAACTCGTTGAGCGCGGACGGCAGCCCCTCGGGATCGATGTCGGCCAGCAGCAAGCCCTTCGCCATATGGCGGGTCTGGGCGATCGCCGACTTGACGAGGCTGACCAATTTCCGGGCGTCAGCCGTCTCCTCGGCCGCGCGCTCCTGCAACCGGTCGGCCAACAATTGGCCCGTGATCGCGGTGCCCGTGAGATGCTGGCTGAGCCCGTCATGCAAATCGTGGCCAATGCTGCGACGCTCACGTTCGCTAATTTCAAGGATGTTTTTTTCCAGACGTTGGCGTTCGGCGATTTCTTCGGCTAGAGCGGCCGTCCGTTGCTCCACACGCAGCTCAAGGCCCTGCTGGAGGTGAAGCAGGCTGGCGAGAAGCCAGACCAGCACCAGATAGGTGGCTAGACAAATGGCCGCGTTCCAAATTGGCACGACAAACGAAGAGAATCGCGCACCGGCCGCGATGTCCCCCGTCACCCAAATGGCCACGCAGGCAATGGAGACCACGATGCCAAACCTCGGGCCCTGCGCGACGACGGCGAGGGCTACGGGCAGAAAATAGAACACTTGCATCGAGAAATCGGTGCTCAGATGGAAATCGGCGAACCCGATCAATAGTACCAGGGCACAGGTTGCCAGCGTGAGCGCACGCCTTTGTCCGGCATCCACCCGAGGGGCAAGGAGCCTCCTTGCTACTTCCGGCCCTCTAACAACGACAGATAGTTTCATCGGAGGTTCAACGGCAGGGAAGGAGTGACGGCAACTCGGGCTGTCACGGGGCCGTTGCCGGCGACGTGAAAGTATCGTCGACCCGTATTTGAATGCGCCTTATCCCCTTTGGCAATACATCCAGAGCAACCGAAAAACCGGAGCGGCATGGACGACCCGCTCCCAAGGATACCTGCCTTGGCGTAAACTCGACCAAAGGGTTGCCTTAGCGGTTTTTCCGTGGCGTTGACCGACGTTCTTTGGAAATGCATATTGATGGGGATCTTCGCTGGCTGCCGGACAATAGCGAAAAACGTGTCCATACAGATATATCAACCCAGCCCTTTTCCCAAAGCAGGCCTGATGAAGGGTGACCCGGGGAGAGGCGATCGCGGTCGAACCGAGGTGCGGGTGGCTGGACAGGCGGAGTGTGGGGCACGCAGTGCAACCGGCGAGGTGCAATCTGACGGCCAAGCCAGCGACCCGAGGTATGAAGCGAGCGGACCGGACATGCGTTTGTGTCGTTAGAAAGGTCAGAATTCCGCATGCAAACGGAGGGCAAAGACAGCGGTCGGACCTCGAGCACGGTTGTAACCTGGATGGGCGATGAGTTGCAGGTCGGTCGCTAGTGCTAGCCACTTAGCGACTTTCCAATCATAGTTGGCCTCAAGGATTTCCTCCACGCCATACCTTAGCGCCCCGTCACCGACGATGAAACCATAGCCGCCCGCGGCCAGATAATGCTGATGTCCGGGGGAAATTCCGTTGAATACAACGGCGGCGGTCAATGTGTCGTCCGGTCGGTACCAAGCGGCGCCTTTTAGGCTGAGGCCCGCACTGACCGCACGGTCGATTTCCGTGAAGGCCCAGGTTTCGTTGCGACCGTCGTTCACGCCGATGCGCGCAAATGCACCCAACCCAGTGGCCACCTCCTGCTCCCAGTTCAGTCCGACGCCAGCCTTCGAGCGAAAATGTCGACTCAGAGTCACATCGGGCGACCCGGACCCGCCCGCTGACAGCGCCTCGACATAGTTGCCCATGTGCGCCCGGTTCCAATAGGCAAGCAAACGCAATACGGCCGGATGACCGGCGGCGCTGAAACGCTCTTCCCATTCCAGGGCCTGCCCAAACGCCCGGGCGAGGTGGGGATCGAGCCGCCGACCGTTCGCCTCCGCTGGCTCCATAAAAATCCCCCACCGCAGGGAACGGGAAAGCAGTTTCAATTCGGACGTGAATCCGACCGTGTAACCTTTGGTATCGGCTGGATAGTCCCACGCTCCATTGTCCATCAGTGCCCAGTTGAGGACCTGCGTACGGGGATCGTGAGCGTAGGTATTCCCATCGAAAAGGTCCACGGCACTGATTTTGCCGAAAGTGAATGTGAACCGATCGCAGTCCTGTCGGCCCGCCAATTGGTTATTGCCTGGTTGCACGACCTCCTGCGGACCACCCAGACCGAAACTTTGGCGGAAGAACAGGCGAGCAGTGTTGTACTCCGGCGTGTTCGAACCCGCTCGAGTGGCCTCGCCGTTGGGAAAACCGGCCAAGCCCACTGTCCCGCTCAACCCCGTACCTTGAGTTACCTCTGGGTTGTAATAAAATTCTGCGCCCTGCCAGAGCCTGCGCCCAAGATAGAACGTGACTGTCGCAGTGTGTTTGTCCTCGGAATGGGGAGTCAGACTGTTTGCACCGGAATAGGGAGAATTGAAATGATCATGCCATTGTTCAATGAGGGTGGTCTGTCCATGGACGTTCCAATCTTCCTCGGCCGGCGGTCCAACGCCGGTGATGCTTAAGTTGCTATTGGGCGAAGTGGGCGGCCGACCTTTGTCCTCAGCGAGCGTGTTGGGAAGCGTTGTTTGTGCGAAGGCCATGCAAACAAATAGCGAAGCAAGAAAGGGTCCCGTCAGCAACTTTCGGTGCATCCGGCATGCTATCATCCGTTCGTTTCAACGTATATAAGGTTAAGGTCATATACCGCCTAGGATATTGCCCTATGCTCGAACGCTTGTGCGGCTTTCATTTGCAGAAAAGCGCGGATCGCGTGGAGTACTGGACTATCCTTGGTACGCAACTACCGTAACAGCCTGTGCTGATCGCCTGCCTCATTCTTGTGGCAATAGTTATCTTGGTCGCTTCCGATTCTATCGACGCAGGCAAGTAGAAGTCAGCTCATTCGGGCCAATGATCTCCATCGTTCCATCAGGTTTCAGGTAGATTGTGTTCCGATTTTTTCCCTGCAGAGCCGAGCCGTAAATAAAATGGTAAGCGCAGTGTGCAAGATGGATCTTCTTGCCGGTGAAACCCCGCCGGGCAAACTACGTCTCGGCTGGTAACTGTATGATCAACTTCATCAACATTCTTCTTTTGGTGGGGGCCGTGATTGTCGCGATGATGCTGGCCGGAATGTGCGGAGTGGGTATGCTTGTTTGGCTGGCGGGCAGTCGCACGGGACATGAAACCGGGATTTGGCGGCGGCCGGATAGGCACTAGGGAGACGCTGAATAAAGCCAAGTTGTGGTTTTTCCTGGTTTGGCGACTGGCGCAGGCATCGTGGGCGGCGGAAAATCGGGTCGTGGCGGTGGTGGCGCGGCTCGCGGGAAGCACGGTGCCGGCGACTTTACCGCCCCGGCGGGCGGGGCGCGCTGGGTCAGGCCGCGACTCGACGTGCGGCGATCACCACGTTGGCCAAACCGAAGAGCACGTGGAATTGGTGGCCGTTTTTCGCCAGCCCTCGATACCGTGTCTTCCGGTGCCCGAAGAGATTCTTCACGATGTGGAAAGGGTGTTCGACGAATGCGCGCACTGCGGCCTTGGCGTGCTCCACGAGCTTGATCGCCTCTTTCTGCGGGCCATCAGCCAGCGCCTTGATCGCGCCGCGCTTGCCGGCGATCTGCCAGTCGATCTTCCGTCCCAGCGCCACGATCTCCGGGCGCTTTTCCACGCCGGTGTAGCCGGCGTCGGCGTGCACCTGGTTTCTTCGCCGTCCAACAGTTCGGAGGCCTTGGTGATATCGGCCGCGTTCGCTGCGGTGGCGACCACCGTGTGCACCAGTTTGCTGTCCCGGTCCGTGCCGATGTGCGCTTTCAGTCCGAAATACCATTGGTTGCCCTTCTTGGTCTGGTGCATCTCGGGGTCGCGGGCCCGCTTTTCGTTCTTGGTCGAGGAGGGCGCGGCAATGAGCGTGGCGTCCACCAACGTGCCTTCGCGCAACAGCAGGCCGCGCGCGGCGAGGTCGGCGTTGATCGCGGTGAAGAGGCCCTTGCACAGGTCGTGCGTCTCAAGCAGGCGGCGGAACTTGAGCAGCGTGGTGGCGTCGGGCACGCCCTCGGCGTCGAGCTCGATGCGGGCAAAGCGTTGCAACGCCTGGCTGTCGTAGAGAGCGTCCTCGAGCGCCTCGTCGGCCAGCGCATACCATTGCTGAAGGAAATAGACGCGCAGCATCCGCTCCAGCCCGATGGGCGGGCGGCCGCGCTCGCCCTTGGGGTAGTGCGGCGCGACGACCGTCAGCAGCTGCGCCCACGGGATGACTTCCTCCATCCGCGCCAGGAAGCGCTCTCGGCGCGTCTGCTTCTTCTTCGCAGTAAACTCGGCGTGGGCGAACGTCGTCTGTTGAGTCATGCACTCACCGTAGCATCCCGCATGCCTCTTCTCTGCTGCTCTCTGATGACGACGCGATTAAATCAGTGTTTCCCTAGCTTGCCCGCTCAGGCGCGGTGCCGCCTCGTTTGGGCCTTAGATCAGCAGCTCTGGCACCAAAGACAAGGCACTATCGATTCTCCGCCCGAAGACACAAAGGATTTTAGTCAGCACTATTTGAGATGCTCGACGGCCGGCAAGAAGAGCCGATCTACATTCTCCTATCGGAAAGTGGCAATACTTGGGGAATGCCAAAACCGGACAGTAACCGGACAGTGGTTTTTTCGGGAAAATGCCTAAAATACGCATCTCCTTGAAGGGAAATGGCTGCCCGGGTAGGGATCGAACCTACGACCAAGTGATTAACAGTCACCTGCTCTACCACTGAGCTACCAGGCAGTGTGGCAAAAGAATGGCCAAAAAGATACGGCCCCTCCGCCTTGTCAATCTCTCTGTCGTGTAAAAACCGGGAATTTGAAGCGCCCTTCAAAGTTTTGGTTGCATCGCTCTTCCGCGCTCTTTCAACTCTGGACCCTTTTCCACTACGCCTGCCTCCAATTCCGGAGTCACAGGGGGAACGAAATCATGAAGAAATACCAACTTACTGTCACGACGCGCGAAGGCACTGGCCGCAGCGCCTCCCGCCGCCTCCGTAAGGCCGAGAAAATTCCGGCCATTCTCTACGGCAAGCACACGAAACCCGTGAATCTGGCCGTCGCTGCGCCCGAATTCGTCAAGCTCCTCAAGGAGATCTCCGGCCGTGCCGCCCTCATCGAGCTCAAGCGCGATGCCGGCGCCACCGCGCTCTCCATTCTCCAGGAGATCCAGCGTGATCCGATCACGGACAAGTACCTCCATCTCGACCTGCAGGAAGTGAAGGAAAACGAGAAGATGATCCTCAATGTGACCATCCATGTCGTGGGCGAGGCCTACGGCGTCAAGACCGAGGGCGGCATTCTCGAAACCGCCTCCCATCGGCTCCGCATCCGCTGCCTGCCGAAGGACCTGCCGGCTTTCATCGAGGTCAACGTCGCCGACCTCAAGGTGGGCGAGACCATCCACGTCAGCGAGCTCAAGCCCATCGCGGGCGTCGAGTTCCTTGACGACAAAAACCAGACCGTCGTCCTCTGCGTCGAGCCGCCGGCCGAGGAAGTGGTGGTCGCTCCGGTCGCCGCGGTCGAGGGCGCCGTGCCCGCCGACGGTGCTGCCGCCCCGGTTGCCGGTGCCGCTGGTGCCGTTCCCGCCGCTGCGGGCGCCAAGCCCGGCGATGCCAAGGCCGGTGCCGCGGCGCCCGCCAAGGGCGCTGCTCCTGCCGCCGGCGCCAAGCCCGCGGCGCCCGCCAAAAAGTAATTTACGTCCCCGGTCCCTCCGCTTGCGGGCGGGCCGTTTTGCACACTGTTCTTTGAGTCATGTCCGTCACGCTGATCGCTGGACTGGGCAACCCCGGGCGCGAATACGCCGGCACCCGCCACAACCTCGGTTTCACCGCGGTGGAGGCGCTGGCTGCCGCCGAAGGTCTCAAGTGGAAATCAGAATCCCGCTTCGAGGCCGAGACCGCCCGCTGGGACGCCTCGCCTGGTGTCACGCGACTGCTCGTCAAGCCGGCGACCTTCATGAATGACAGCGGACGCGCCCTGCGCGCCCTGCTCGACTTCCATAAGGTTGCGCCTGACACCCTCATCGTGGCCTACGACGATCTCAACATCGACCTCGGCCTCGTGAAAGTGTCGGTCACCGGCAGCGCCGGCGGCCACAATGGCGTCGCCAGCCTCCTCGAGCACCTCGGCGGCGGATTCATCCGCTACCGGCTCGGCATCGGCGCCCCGCGGCCCGGTGGGATGGACCTCAAGGACTTCGTGCTCGGAAAATTTTCACCAGAAGAATCAACCCTCATTGCCCAAAAACTAACCACTTTCGTGGACGGCCTCCGCCTGCTGCTTGCCAGCGGCCCGGCCCACACCATGAACCTCCTCAACCGCCGCGACCACCATGAGCCAGAACAAGCGTAACTACAAAGCCACCCTCATCCTCGACAACCGGGGCAAAGAAGACTCCGTCGAGCAGATCATCGAGGGGGTGAAGAAGGAAATCTCCGCCGTCCAGGGCGAGGTCACCGCCGTCGAGAACGTCGGCCGCCGGGAGTTCTCCCGCAAGACCGACGACAAGTTCCCGGGGGGCGTCTACGTCCACCTGAGCTTCTCGGCCCCCGCCGCCGCCCCCGCCCAGCTGCACGAGCGCCTGCGGCTCAACGCCAGCGTCTACCGCGCGCTCCTCGAGAACGCCTAACCGCGGCCATCCGCCGCCCCACCTCCCATGGCCAATCTCAACAAAGTCATGCTTATCGGCAACCTGACGCGCGACCCCGAATTGCGGGTCACGCCGAAGGGCACGGCCATCTGCACCTTCAGCATCGCGGTGAACCGCAAGTTCAAGGACGACAGCGGCGGCGAGCGTGAAGAAGTGACCTACGTGGACATCGAGGCCTGGGGCAAGTCCGGCGAGAACATCTCCAAGTATTGCACCAAGGGCCGCCCGCTCTTCGTCGAGGGCCGCCTGCGCCTCGACCAGTGGGAAGACAAGACCACCAAGGAAAAACGCAGCCGCATGAAGGTCGTGCTCGAGAACTTCCAGTTCCTCGGCGGCGGCCGCCCCGAGGGTGGGGCCCCCGGCGGCGAGGGCGGCGAAGCCCGCACCTATGCGCCCCGGGCCGGCGCCGCCCCCAAGCCCGCGACTCCCGCCGCCCCGCAGGAAAATCTCGACGAGGACGTGCCGTTTTAAATATCCGCCGCCCCCTCCCATCACCTTGCCCTTTCACTCATCACTCCTCCCATGGCTAATCACGAAATTCTCCTCCTCAAACCGGTCGACGGCCTCGGCGCCGAAGGCGACCAGGTCAAAGTCCGCGCCGGCTACGCGCGCAATTTCCTCCTGCCCCAGGGCATGGCGGTGCCGCTTACCGTGGCCAACCGCAAGCACGTCGAGGCCCTCAAGAAGGCCCGCGGCCTCCGTGAGGTCAAGGAACTCGACGGTGCCCAGGCCCTGGCCAAGCAGATCGCCAAGGCGGGCATCGCCATCGCCGTGAAGACGGGCGAGGGCGGCAAGCTCTTCGGGGCGGTCACCGCTCACGACATCCACGACAAGCTCGTGGCCGCCGGCATCACGGTCGACAAGCGCCGCATCCACCTCGGCCAGCCCATCAAGACCCTCGGCAAGCACGAGGTGAAGATCCGCCTGCATCCCGAGGTCAGCGTCGAGCTCAGCGTCGACGTCGTCTCCGAGAACCCCATCGAGCCCGCGGCGTCGTAACGTCCGCGCGACGCTCGACCCCGACCGGATATGGCCCAGACGTCCGCTACTTCCCGGAGCGGACAGGCTGTGCCGGCACCGACGCTGCCGGCCGCTCCGCCCGACCGCTCGCCGCCGCACAGCGCGGAGGCGGAGGAGCATGTCATTGCCTGCTGCTTGCTGGATGGCAGCGACAGTATCGCCCGCTGCCTGGAGGCGCGCCTCTCGGCGGAATCGTTCTATTTCCCGGCCAACCGGCTCCTGTTCGAGGTGCTGCTCGAGCTCTACCAGAAAAACCCGCCCGTCTCGCTCGAGATCCTGGCCGAGGAACTCAAGACCCGCCGTCAGCTCGAGGCCGTCGGCGGCTTCCCCTACCTCATGCAGGTCACGGGGAAGATCCCCACCACGGCCCACGCCGGCTACTTCATCGAGAAGGTCCGCGAGAAGCACCTGTTGCGCGAGTTGATCAAGACCGCCACCGGTGCCGTCGAGCAGGCCTACAGTTTCACGGGCGGACTGGCGGAGTTTGTCGACAAGGTGGAGCAGGATCTCTTCCGGGTCACCCAGGACCGCGTGAGCGACAGCGCGCAGGAGATCAAGGAGGCCGTCAAGGAGGCCAACATGGTGATCGCCAAGCTGCTCATGAAGAAGGGCGAGCTGACGGGCGTCACGTCCGGATTCAAGGACCTCGACGCCATGACCTTTGGTTTTCAGCGCCAGGAAATGATCGTGGTCGCGGCCCGTCCTTCGATGGGCAAGACCAGCTTTGCCCTCAACATCGCCGAGGCCGCCACCCTGCCCAAGGCCGGCCGGGAGCCGGTGCCGACGCTCGTTTTCTCGCTCGAGATGAGCTCCTCCCAGCTCGCCCTGCGCATGCTGTGCGCGCGTTCCCGCGTGAACATGAAGCTTCTGCGCGACGGACTCGTCGGCCGCGACGGCCGCGAGGTGAACGCTTTGGGCCAGGCTGCGGAGGAGTTCAAGAAATGCCCCCTGCTGATTGATGACTCGAGCGCCCTCACCATCATGGAAATGCGGGCGAAGGCCCGGCGCATCTACTCGCGCAAGAAACTCGGCCTGATCGTCGTCGATTATCTCCAGCTCGTCAGCGGTTCCGACTCCCGCGCCCCGCGCGAGCAGCAGGTCGCCGAGGTTTCCCGCGGATTAAAGGCCATGGCCAAGGAACTTGACCTGCCCGTCATAGTCCTAAGCCAGCTCAACCGCTCTTCGGAGAAGGAAAACCGCACGCCCCGCTTGTCGGACTTGCGCGAATCCGGCTCCATCGAGCAAGATGCCGACGTCGTCATAATGCTGTCCCGCCCCAAGGATTCCGATGAAAAATTCCAGACTGCCACCGGGGCGGCGGATTTAATCGTTGCCAAGCAACGCAACGGACCGGTAGGAGATTTGAAACTGACTTTCCTTCAAGAAATTACGCGCTTTGAAAACTTTACTCCGTAACCTGCTTAATACCGCCTTGGCGGCCCTGTTTTTCCTGACCGCCAGCGCGGGCGGCCTATACGCCCAGGCCGAGCTCGGCCGGCAACCGGAACAGGAGGCGGCGCCGGCCGCTCCGAGCCATATCGGCAAGATCAGCATCAAGTTCGTCGGCATGGCCAACGTCAGCGAGCAGATCGTCCGCGCCAACATGGTCCTGCGCGAGGACACCGACCTGGACGAGGCCCTGATCGACCGCGACATCCGCTCGCTCTACCGGACGGGCATTTTCGAGTTCATCGAGGTCAAGCGCGAGCAGCTGGCCGGCAACATCGTCAATCTCGTGGTCGAGGTGACCCCCAAGTTTCGTGTGCTCACGGTCAACTACGAGGGCAACAAGGCCGTGAAGTCGCGCCGGCTCGCCAAGGAGATCAAGACGGTTGCCAACGGCCCGCTCGATGAGCGCCAGATCAAGGAAGACGCCCGGAAAATCTACGAGTTCTACCAAAAGCGCGGCTTCAACCAGGCCCAGGTCACCTACAGCATCGACCGCAACCGCACCACCGGCTTCAGCACCATCACTTTCAAGACGCGCGAGGGCGCCCGGGTGAAGATCGCCGCCATCAACTTCGTCGGCAACGACCACGTCAAGGCCCGCCGCCTCAAGAAGGAGATGGAGACCAAGAAATGGCACATGTTCTCCTGGCTTATGGGCAACGGCCGCCTCAAGGACGACGAGTTCGAGACGGATCTCGGCAAGCTCCGCGATTATTACAAGGAGCAGGGCTACCTCGATATCGAGATCGCCGAGGACAAGGTCACTTTCGATTACCCCAAGTCCGACAAACTAGTGATCACCATCCGGGTGGTCGAGGGCCGGCAGTATCGCATCGGCGACCTCACCTTCACCGGCAACAAGGTCTATCCCGAGACCCTCCTCCGGATGTTGCCGCGGCAGCACAAGGGTTTGGTTTTCACTCCGTCCAAACTGGACAAGGATATCGAGTCACTGGAGGATTTCTACAGCCGCGGCGGTTATCTCCAGTCCCGCGTCCGCCTGGTCCGCAAGCCCAACCTGCAGACCGGCAACATCGACATCGAATACCAGGTCACCGAGAGCGAGCAGTTCCAGGTCGAGTCGATCAAGATCGAGGGCAACACCAAGACCAAGAGCATTGTCATTCTCCGCGAGCTCGTGCTGGGCCCCGGCGACACCTTCGACGGCTTTCGCATGAAGATCAGCAAGCTGCGCCTCGAGAACACCCGCTTCTTCGAGGATCCGGTCAACGTCACCGACGAGTCGACCAACATTCCCGGCCGCCGCACCCTCAAGATCTCGGTCAACGAGGCGCGCACGGGCAACCTGACCTTTGGCGCCGGTTTCAGTTCGCTCGAGAAAGCGGTCGTGTTTGCGGAGGTCACCCAGTCCAATTTCGATCTCTTCAACCGCCGCTCCTTCTTCCAGGGCGACGGCCAGAAATTCCGCCTGCGCTTCCAGATCGGCTCGCAGTCGAGCGAGGTGCTCATGGCCTTTGAGGAGCCCTACCTCTTCGAGCGCGAACTCGCGCTGGGTTTCCAGATCTACCGCACGACCTCCGAATACAACAGCGCCTACTACGAGGAAATCCGCACCGGCGGCGAGGTCTACATCCGCAAGCGCCTGTTCAACTGGCTGGAGTCCCGTCTCTCCTACACCTACGAGATCATCGATATCGCCAAGGTGAGCGCGGGCGCCCCGGCCACCATCCGCTCGCTGGAAGGCAAGACCACGACTTCCCGCATTGGCCTGAACCTCACCTGGGATACGCGCGACAAGATCATCAACACCACCCGCGGCCACTATGCCAACCTGGGCCTCGACCTGGCGGGCGGGCCCTTGGGCGGCGACAATCACTATTACAAGCTGGAGTTCCGCGGCTCCAAGTTCTTCCCGATCGCGGAATTCCAGGAGCAGGTGCTGGCGGTGATCGGCCGCCTCGGCGTGGTCGAGAGCTTCGGTGACAGCAACAAGTCGGTCAACCGCACCTTTACCGTGGGCGCCGACCCGACCACCGGGGCCCCCATCACCGTGACGATCCCGGTCGTGCCCGGCGTGCCTTTCTATGACCGCTTCTTCCTCGGCGGCCCGCACGACCTGCGCGGCTTCGAGTTCCGCCACGTCGGGCCCAAGGACGGCACGGGCGAGCCCATCGGCGGCAAGAGCTACGGTTTTGTCAGCCTGGAATACTCCTTCGACGTGGTGAAGCCGGTCCGCGCCGCGGTCTTCTACGACGGCGGTTTCGCCAACACCGATGCCTACGACTTCAGCCCGGTGGACTACAACGACAACTTCGGTATCGGCCTCCGGCTCTTCGTGGCCGGCGCCCCCCTCAGCCTCGACTTCGGCATCCCGCTCAAGACCGACAAATTCAACAAGAAGGGCAACCAGTTCAACTTTTCCTTCGGCACCCGCTTCTAATCACCCCACCTCCGCATTATGAAAATGACAATCCGCACCCTCCTCGCCCTGGCCACCCTCTCGGCCGGTTCCACCGCCCTGCACGCGCAACCGGCCGTGAAACTGGTCGTCGTCCAAATGGACAAGGTCTTCGACGGCCACTACAAGTCGGAGGAAGCCAACATCAAGTTCCGCGACGCCGAACAGAAGGCCCAGGAGCAGGCCGAGGAACTCCGCAAGCAGGGCCAGACCCTCGTCGAGGAGTACAAGGAGCTCGCCGAGCAGGCCAAGAGCACCTTGCTGACCCCCGAGGCCCGCGCCAAGACCGAGGCGGACGTCCAGAAGAAGTACGACGAGATCCAGCGCAAGCAGGCGGATGTGCAGACCTTCATCCAGAACACGCAGCGCTCCCTCCAGCAGCGCATCGGCACCCACCGCGACATGCTGCTCGAGGAGATCTCCAAGATCGTGATCGAGGTCGCCAAGCGGCATGCGGCCACCCTCGTCCTCGACAAGTCCGGCCCGTCCATCTTCAAGATCCCGGTCGTGCTCTATGCTGACGCCGCCTACGACATCACCGACGAGGTGATCAAGGAGGAGAACAAGGATCGTCCCGCGGCGCCCGCTGCCGCCGCCGTTGCCCCGGCCCCGGCCGCCGCCACGCCGGCCCCGTTCACGGTGCCCAACGCGACCCCCAAGCCCGCGTCGCCCGAGCCCAAGAAATAACGAGATATCTTGCCAAGCCCTGTTCCACCGAACAGGGCTTTTTTGTGTCCGCGCCCCCGTTTCACCCCGCCCCCGAACCGGAACTGGCGGCGCAACGCTGAGTCACTCGAAAAATCGCCATGCAGGTCGCCTATACCACCGCCGAGATCGCCGCCCTGGTCGGCGCCCCGCGCACCGCCGGCACGGCCACCCGCCACCTCACGGACATTGCCTCGCTGAGCCTGGCCCGCGCCGGCGACCTCTCGTTTTTGGGCAATGTGAAATACAAGGCCCAGGTGGCCGGCTGTGCCGCCACGGCCGTGCTGCTGCCGCTGGACTACGCGGGTGAGCCCCAACCCGGGCAGGTCTTTATTTTTGTCGAGAATCCCTCGGTCGCCCTGGCGCGGGTCTGCGCCCGCATCGAGCAGGCCCTCTGGCCCAAACCCGCGCCCGGCATCCATCCCAGCGCGGTCGTTGCCCCCACGGCCCAGGTGGATGCCACGGCCCACCTCGGCCCCCTGTGTGTCGTCGAGGCCGGCGCGCAGATTGGCGCGGGCAGCGTCTTGCAGGCCTCGGTCTTCGTCGGGCGCGATGCCCGCATCGGCGAAGGTTGTCTGGTCATGCCTGGTTGCGTGATTGCCACGCACTGCACCCTGGGCCATCGCGTGCGACTCCAGCCGGGTGTCGTCATCGGCTCCGATGGTTTCGGGTATGAATTCGTCCAGGGGCGCCACGAGAAAATGCCGCAGATTGGCACGGTCGTCATCGGCGACGACGTCGAGATCGGGGCCAATTCCACCCTCGACCGGGCTCGTTTCAGCCGGACCGTGGTGGGGGAGGGCACCAAGATCGATAATCTCGTGCAGATCGCCCACAACGTCACCATCGGCCGGCACTGCATCCTGTGCGCGCAAGTCGGTATCTCGGGCAGCACCACCCTCGAGGACTATGTAATCCTTGGCGGCCAGGCCGGCCTTGGCGGCCACATCACTCTGGCCCAGGGCAGCAAGGTCGGCGGCGGGGCCGCCGTCACCACGGATATCCCCGCCGGGGCCTACGTGAACGGCTCCCCGGCCCTCCCTTACATGCTGGAGCGCCGCCTGGTGGTGCTGCAGCGGCGTCTACCCGATCTCTTCAAGCGCGTCGAGGCCCTGGAGAAAAATAGAGAATAATCTTCCCGCGTTTCCCCTTCTCCGTTACCACGGCTCTGACATGAGGGACACGAAGCTCAAGATATTCTCCGGCTCTTCCAACCGCGCACTCGCAGAGGAAATCTGCCAGTCCATCGGCGTCCCGCTCGGCGACGCCACCGTCAACTGCTTCCCCGACGGCGAGTCGTTTGTGAAGATCAACGAGAACATCCGCGGCGCCGACGCGTATTTCATCCAGTCCACCTGCCCGCCCACCAACCATCACCTGATGGAGCTGCTGATCATGATCGACGCCGCCAAGCGCGCCTCGACGCAGCGCATCACGGCCGTCATCCCGTTCTACGGCTATGCCCGGCAGGACCGCAAGGACCAGCCCCGCGTCCCCATCACCGCCAAGCTCGTGGCCAACCTCCTCATGTCGGCCGGCGCCAACCGCGTGCTCGCGATGGATCTCCACAGCCAGCAGATCCAGGGCTTCTTCGACATTCCGGTGGACCACCTGTTCGCCTCACCCGTTTTCTTCCAGTACCTGGCGACCAAGCGCAGCAACAACCTCGTCGTGTTCTCCCCCGATGTCGGCGGCATGAAGATGGCCTCCGCCTACGCCGACGTCCTCGGCGCCTCCCTCGGCCTCGTGGCCAAGAAGCGCACCAGTTCCACCACCGTCGAGGCGATCAGCATCGTCGGCGAGGTCGAGGGCTGCGACGTGCTCCTCGTGGACGACATCACCGAGACCGCCGGCACCCTGACCGCCGCCGCCAAGATCCTCAAGGACCACGGCGCGAAAAGCATCCGCGCCGCCGTCAGCCACTGCGTGCTGAACGAGATCGCCTACGAACGCCTCAAGGGCGGCCTGATCGACGAGTTGATCACCACCAACTCCGTGCCGATCGACACCCGCGGCCTGCCCATCACGGTCCTTACCATCGCCCCGCTCCTCGGGGAGGCCATTCTCCGCATCAACACCAACGAAAGCGTCACCAGCCTTTTCAAGATCAAGGGCTTCTAAGCATGGACGGGCCGGTTTGGCTGTAGCGGCGCTCTATGAGCGCCGTTTCCGAAGTCGGTGGTCGTTAGTGGGCAATTTGGTTTCTACCACCGTTTTGCTCGTTTGTAGGTCGGGGTTTATCCCCGACAGATTACCCTTGGGTGTCGGGCATCAAGCCCGACCTACATCAAACTGACCCACTATGCCACCCGGCGGTCGTAGACCGCCGCTACAGGTTTATCCCCGCCATTCCGCTACTTTTCTGAGTCCGCGCTGGCGGAACCGGTCGGCGTGCTTACTGTCTGCAGTCCGCACTATCTCCCTATGAAATCCAAGCCGGTCGCCCTTTTCCTCGCCCTCGCTGCCTCCCTCCTCGGCCTTACCCTCGGCCTGCTGGCCGCCGACAAGAAACCCGCCGCCCCGCCGCTCAAGAAGCCGACCCTCCAGGTCGACACCTCGCCGGTCAGCGACAGCAAGTCCCCCGTCGTCACCAGCTACGCCGATGCGCTCGAGGCCATCCGCCCGGCCGTCATCTCGGTCTACTCCAGCAAGACCGTGCGCGAACAGGTGCCGGAGATTTTCCGGCAAATGGGGGCCAAGGGCCGCGAGCAGAAGCAGCGCGGCCTCGGCTCCGGCGTCATCATCTCCTCCGACGGCTTTATTCTGACCAACAACCATGTCGTCGAGGAAGCCGATGAACTGAAGGTCCTCCTCGGCGATGACCGCGAGTTCACCGCCAAGCTCATCGGCACCGATCCCAAGACCGATGTCGCCGTCATCAAGATCGAGGCCGAGAACCTTCCCACCGTCACGCTCGCCGACAGCGCCAAGCTGCGCGTGGGTGATATCGTCTTCGCCATCGGCAACCCCCTCGGCGTCGGCCAGACGGTCACGATGGGCATCGTCTCCGCCACCGGCCGCAAGGTCGGCATCCTCGACGAGGTCAAGGGCTACGAGGACTTCATCCAGACCGACGCCGCCATCAACCAGGGCAACTCCGGCGGCGCGCTCATCGACGCCCGCGGCCGGCTGGTCGGCATCAACTCCGCCATCCTCTCCAATTCCTCGGGCAACATCGGCATCGGCTTCGCCATCCCGATCAACCTCGCCAGCTCGATCATGCACAGCCTGATCGACACCGGCACGGTGGCCCGTGGCCTCCTCGGGGTCGCCACCAATCCGCTCACCGCCGATATCGCCGAGGAGTTCGGCCTGCCCAAGGATACCAAGGGCGTGATCATCTCCAACCTCAACCCGCCGGACGGCCCCGCGGCCAAGGCCGGGCTCAAGCGTGACGACGTGATCGTGAGCATTGACGACAAGAAAGTGTCCTCGGTCGATGAACTCCGCCTCTACATCGGCCAGACCGCGCCGGACACCAAGGTCACGGTGAAATTCCTCCGCAACGGCAAGCCCGACACCAAGGTGATCACGCTCGGCCGCGTGTCCGATGACAGCGGCCCCTCTGGCGAGTTGCTCCCGGGTGTCACGGTCGAGCCGCTGTCCGCGGAGACCCGCAAGACCAACCGCATCGACGACCGGGTTGATGGCTTGCTCATCACGGCGATCGACGACAACTCGCCGTTCCGCGAAACCTTCGCCCCCGGTTTCGTCATCGAGGAGATCAACCGGGTGCCAGTCACCGACCTCGCCTCGGCGAAGAAGTCCCTCCGGGACGGACGCAACATGGCGGTGGTGTTTTACCGCGGCGTCAACCGCTACATCATCTTCCACCGCTAAGGTGGTTGCTCCGAATGTAGGAGGGGCTTTATGCCCAGACATAGCCCGCACCGGATGTTGCTGGATTCTTCGCTGCGCTCAGAATGACAGGTGGGTGATGGGCTTTGTCCCTTTCACCTTCACTTTCACCCTCCCTTCTTCCTAGCTTCCCGGTTTACTCGCCGGGATCTTCGCCAGTGCCGCGGGCATCTGGTCGGCGGGGTAGGTGGGGTAGCTCATCTCCAGCAGCGAATACGTCGGCACGGGAAACTTCGCCTGGCCCGCGCTGCGGTCCACCAGCACCGCCACGGCCACCGTCGTGCCGCCCATCTGCTTCACGATGTCGAGGCACTCCTGCACCCGGCCGCCGCGCGTGATCACGTCCTCCACCACGAGCACCTTTTCGCCCGGCTTGAAAGTGAAACCCCGGCGCAGCACGAGCACGTTGTTTTCCTTCTCGGCGAAAATGAACCGGCTCTTCGACTGTCGCGCCACTTCCTGCCCGACCACCAGCCCGCCCATCGCCGGCGCCAGCACGGTATCGTAGGCGAGGCCGCCCAGCTTCTGCTTCAGCAGGGTGCCGAGCCGCTCGACCGCCGGCATGTCCTGGCAGACCTGCGCGCACTGGAAGAAATGCCCGCTGTGCAGCCCCGAGCGCAGGACAAAGTGCCCCTGCAGCAGCGCCTTGGTGCGGATGAAAATGTCGGTGACCTCCTGTTGAACGGCGTCCATGGGCGCAGAACATGGGTGATTAGCCCGGTGAAGTGAAACTCTTTTTAAAAACGACAGGAATTTACCTCACGCAAAGTCCGCCAAGGACGCCAAGAAAATCCTGGCCTTTGCGGACGTGGCGGACTTGGCGTGAGGCTCCTCTGAGCGGGTTCATGATTTCATCCGTGCCATCCGTGGAATCCGTGGCTAAACCGTTTGCCATGCCCCCGCCCAAAGACAAACCCGCCCTCGAGGACGAACTGGGTGATGTCCTGGAAAAGGCCGCGCGCAATGTGCCGCTGACCGTCGAGAATCTCGCCGCCGCGACCAAGATTGAGCTCAGCCGCCTGAAGGACGCCCTCGATTACCGGCCCGACCTGACTCCCGCCGAGCTCAGCCGGCTCGCCACCACCCTCAACCTCAACGAGGTGGGCCTGACCGCTCTCGCGCAGGGGCTCTACCCGCTGCCCGACCCGGTCGGGCTGCCTTTCTGCCTTTTCCCCCTGCGCATGCCCTTCGGCGTCGGCGTGGCCAACGCCTATCTCATCTCCACCGGCGGCGACAGCGCCGTCCTGTTCGACACGGGCGCCAGCCACGCCGAGCTGCATCGCGCCTGGCCGGAACAGATCCAGCGCCTCGCCGCCGTGTTCATCACGCATTACGAGGCCGAACACATCGGCGGCTTGGAAGTCGTGTTGAGTGAAAGTGAGCTGGGCTGCTTCCACGGCCCGCCGAACGGCCGCTGGCGGCAATGCCGCGGGCTGGGGGAGGGGCAGACCGTCGAGTATGCCGGCCTCGCCATCACCGCCTTCAGCACCCCGGGACATGCCGACGCGCACAACTGCTACCTCGTGAAATCCCTCGCGTCACCCGCCGCCCCCGCGGTGCTCATCTCCGGCGACCTCATCTTTGCCGGCTCGCTCGGCGGCGGTTATTTTTGCTGCCAGCGGCAGTTGATTCACTCCCGCCGGGTTCTGGCCCTGCTGGCCGACGACACCGTCATCGCCCCCGGTCACGGGCCCCTCACCACGGCCGCCAACGAGCGGCGCTACAACCCCTTCCTCTCCGCCTGAGCCCGACTAATTCAGCCGGATATTCCCGCAGATTGCACAGATAGCCACGGATAAGGACATAGGAGATAAAACCGGACCGCAGGCACTTCACCCTCTGGGGTGTATTTGAGCCGAAAATTCTGGCTGACTCTTTTCGAGGTCGATCCGCGCCTATCCGCGTAATCCGCGGGTTTCCTGGTGCATCGATCCACCTGAGCGAAGGATGGTCGGGACGGCGAGATTCGAACTCGCGACCTCTTGCTCCCGAAGCAAGCGCTCTACCAGGCTAAGCTACGTCCCGTTTCCGACTGAAGAGCGGCCAACAGACCCCAAACCCCGGGGGGTAGCAAACAAAATATTGAGGACAGAAAATGACCTATGGAAGGGCTGGTGCCTTTGAATGTGGGAGGGGCTTTACGCCCCGACATGATCGGGCCGGGACTCAAGCCGTCGGGGCGTAAAGCCCCTCCCACAGCGATCTGCTTACGACTCATTTCCCGTCCCCAAACTGGCCCGAAACCGGCTTATGACAGCCTTCCACGCCTCCGCGCCAATTCTGTGCTCCGCTCTGCGATGAACCCCTGTGCAACCGGCTTATCCCCCCTGTTAAAAAACACTGTTGCCACGACCGGCTTCGGTGCGTGTTGATTGTCCTCCAACGCACCAAACCCAGTGAGCAACTTCCGGCCATCCTCCGTATCAAATTCCGGTCCCGGTTCCGCCCGTTTACCCGTGGCCGGATCGCCAGTCATTTCCGGCCGGCCCGGCAAGCAGGGCCTCTACGATCCGTGGTTTGAACACGATGCTTGCGGCGTCGGCTTCGTCGTGGACCTGAAGGGGCGCCGGACGCACTCGATCCTGCAGAACGGCCTGCAGATTCTCCGCAACCTCGACCACCGCGGCGCGAGCGGCGCCGAGGTCAACACCGGCGACGGCGCCGGCGTGCTGCTCCAGATGCCGCACAAGTTTTTCACCGAGGCCGGCAAGAAGGCGCGCATCACGCTGCCCGCCGCCGGTGAATACGGCTGTGGCCTCGTCTTCCTCCCGCGCAATCCCGCCGTCCGCCGCAAGATCGAGCAGAAGTTCGAGCAGATCGTGCAGTCCGAGGGCCAGCACTTTCTCGGCTGGCGCACCGTGCCGGTGGACAACTCCTCCCTCGGCGACACCGCCAAGGCCTGCGAGCCGTTCATGCGCCAGGCCTTCATCGGCCGCCATCCGGACCTGACGGACAACGTCGTCTTCGAGCGGAAGCTCTACCTCATCCGCAAGCGCGCCTACTCCGAGATCCGCACCTCGACCATGAGCGGCGCCGAACTCTGGTATGTCGCCAGCCTGTCCTGCAAGACGATCGTCTATAAAGGCATGTTGCTCACCACCCAGCTCGAGCAGTATTTCCCCGACCTGCTCCACCCGGCGATGGAGACCGCCCTCGCGCTCGTCCACTCGCGTTTCAGCACGAATACCTTTCCCAGCTGGGACCGCGCCCATCCCTACCGCTACGTCGCCCACAACGGCGAGATCAACACCCTTCGCGGCAACATCAACTGGATGCACGCCCGCGAGGCCCTCTTCGAGTCCGAGGCCTTCGGCGAGGACATGCCGAAGATTCTCCCCATCATCAACCCGAACGGCAGCGACTCGGCGATGTTCGACAACACCCTCGAGCTCCTCGTGCTCGCCGGCCGGCCCATCGCGCACGCGATCATGATGATGATCCCCGAGCCCTGGTCCAACGACGACAACATGGACCCGGCCCGCCGCGCCTTCTACCAGTATCACGCCTGCCTCATGGAGCCGTGGGACGGCCCCGCCGCCATCGCCTTCACCGACGGCGTGCAGATCGGCGCCATCCTCGACCGCAACGGCCTGCGCCCCTCCCGCTACACCGTCACCAAGGACGGGCTCGTCATCATGGCCTCCGAGACCGGCGTGCTCGACATCCCGGCCGGCGACGTCGTGCGCAAGGGCCGGCTCGCGCCCGGCCGCATCTTCCTCGTCGACACCGCGCAGGGCCGCATCATCGAGGACGAGGAGATCAAGCAGCAGCTCGCCGCCGAGCGCCCCTACGGCGAGTGGATCAAGCAGCACCTGCTCCACCTCGACGACCTGCCCGCCGCGCCCGAGGTGCCGCTGCCCGACCACCCGACCTTGCTCCAGCGCCAGATCGCCTTCGGCTACACGCACGAGGACGAGCGCATCATCATCGCCCCGATGGCCCGCGACGGCGTCGAGGCGATCGGCTCCATGGGCAACGACTCCGCCCTGGCCGTGCTCTCCAACAAGCCGCGCCTGCTCTACGATTATTTCAAGCAGCTCTTCGCCCAGGTCACCAATCCGCCCATCGACTGCATCCGCGAGGAGATCATCACCTCCGCCGAGACCCGCCTCGGCTCCGAGGGCAATCTCCTGCATCCCGGCCCGACCGCCTGCCGCCGCGTCGAGCTGAAGTGGCCCGTCCTCACCAACGAGGAATTCGCCAAGATCCGCCGCACGGAGCTGCCCGGCCTCAAGATCGGCGTGCTCAATACCCTCTTCCGCGTCGCCCGCGGCGAAAAGGGCCTCGCCAAGTCCCTGGAGGAGCTCTCCGTCATGGCCCGCCGCATGATCGAGGAGGAGGAGGTCAACGTCATCATCCTCAGCGACCGCGGCGTCACCAAGGAATTCGCCCCCATCCCCGCGCTGCTCGCCGTCGCCGGCCTGCACCACTACCTCATCCGCGAGGGCCTGCGCACCCGCGTCAGCCTCGTGCTCGAGACCGGCGAGGCCCGCGAGGTCCATCACTTCGCCCTGCTCATCGGCTACGGCGTCAGCGTCATCAACCCCTACGTCGCGTTCGAGACGATCGACGACATGATCCGCGAGGGCGCGCTGACCAACATCGACCACAAGACCGCCTGCAAGAACTTCGTGAAGGCCGCCTCCAAGGGCGTGATCAAGGTCATGTCCAAGATGGGCATCTCCGCCATCCAGAGTTACCGCGGCGCCCAGGTGTTCGAGGCCCTCGGCCTCCGCCAGGACGTCATCGACCACTACTTCACCTGGACCGCCTCCCGCGTCGGCGGCATCGGCCTCGACGTCATCGCGCTCGAGGTGCTTATGCGCCACCGCGCCGCCTATCCCGACCGCCCCGTCAACGGCCACGTGCTGCCCGTCGGCGGCATCTACCAGTGGCGCGCCGAGGGCGAGGCCCACCTGTTCACGCCCGAGTCGATCCACGCCCTGCAGAAGGCCACGCGCCTCGGCAGCTACCCGGCGTTCAAGAACTACTCCAAGCTCGTCAACGAGCAGGGCAAGAACCTCTGCACGCTCCGCAGCCTGCTCGACTTCAAGCCCGCCACCGCCATCCCGATTGCCGAGGTCGAGTCCGTCGAGGCCATCGTCAAGCGCTTCAAGACCGGCGCCATGTCCTACGGCTCCATCTCGATGGAGGCGCACGAGACGCTCGCCATCGCCATGAACCGCATCGGCGGCAAGTCCAACACCGGCGAGGGCGGCGAGGATCCCGCCCGCTACGTCCTTGAGCCCAACGGCGACTCCAAGAACTCCGCCATCAAGCAGGTCGCCTCCGGCCGCTTCGGCGTCACGAGCGAATACCTCGTCAACGCCCGTGAGCTGCAGATCAAGATGGCCCAGGGCGCCAAGCCCGGCGAGGGTGGCCAGTTGCCCGGCTCCAAGGTCTACCCGACCATCGCCCGCGTCCGCCTCACCACCGCCGGCGTCGGCCTCATCTCCCCGCCGCCGCACCACGACATCTATTCCATCGAGGACCTCGCCGAGCTCATCCACGACCTGAAGAACGGCAACAAGGACGCCCGCATCAGCGTGAAGCTCGTCTCCGAGGTCGGCGTCGGCACCATCGCCGCCGGCGTCGCCAAGGCCCACGCGGACGTCGTCCTCATCTCCGGCTATGACGGCGGCACCGGCGCCTCGCCGCAGACCTCCCTCCAGCACGCGGGCCTCCCGTGGGAGCTCGGCCTCGCCGAGACGCACCAGACCCTCGTCCTCAACAATCTCCGCTCGCGCATCGCCGTCGAGACCGACGGCCAGCTCAAGACCGGCCGCGACGTCGTCATGGCCGCCCTGCTCGGCGCCGAGGAGTTCGGCTTCGCCACCGCCCCGCTCGTCGCCACCGGCTGCATCATGATGCGCGTCTGCCATCTGAACACCTGCCCGGTCGGCGTCGCCACGCAGGACCCCAAGCTCCGCGCCAAATTCACCGGCAAGCCCGAGTATGTCGTCAACTTCATGCGCTTCATCGCCGAGGAAGTCCGCGAGATCATGGCCTCGCTCGGCTTCCGCACCATCGAGGAGATGGTCGGCCAGGTCGGCGCGCTCGAGCCGCGCCCCGCCATCACGCACTGGAAGGCCAAGGGCCTCGACTTCTCCAACATCCTCTACGCCCCCGAGGTCGGGCCCGAGGTCGGCCGCTTCTGCTCCATCAAGCAGGACCACGGCATCGATCAGTCCCTCGATGTCACCACGCTGCTCGACATCTGCCGGCCCGCCATCGAGCGCGGCGAGAAGGTCATCGCCGAGCTGCCCATCCGCAACGTCAACCGCGTCACCGGCACCATCACCAGCGGCGAGGTCACCAAGAAGCACGGCGCCAAGGGCCTGCCCGCCGACACCATCCGCCTCCACTTCAAGGGCTCCGCCGGCCAGAGCTTCGGCGCGTTCATGACGCGCGGCATGACGTTCTCCATCGAGGGCGACGCCAACGACTACGTGGGCAAGGGTCTCTCCGGCGGCAAGATCATCATCTACCCGTCGGCCGACGCGAAGTTCAAGTCCGAGGAGAACATGATCATCGGCAACGTCGCCCTCTACGGTGCCACCGCCGGCGAGGTTTATCTCCGCGGCATGGCCGGCGAGCGCTTCGCCGTCCGCAACTCCGGCGTGGACGCCGTGGTCGAGGGCATCGGCGACAACGGCTGCGAATACATGACCGGCGGCCGCGTCGTCGTGCTCGGCCGCGCCGGCCGCAACTTCGGCGCCGGCATGTCCGGCGGCATCGCCTACGTGCTCGACGAGAGCGGCGACTTCGCCTCGCGCGTCAATACCCAGATGGTCGGCATCGAGAAGCTCGAGACCGGCATCGAGATCGCCGAGGTGAAGAAGCTCATCACGACGCATTTCAATTACACGAAGAGCCCGCGCGCCCGGCAGCTGCTGGACCAGTGGGACCTCACCGTCCCGAAGTTCGTCAAGATCATGCCCAAGGACTACAAGCGCATGCTCGCCTGCATCGAGCGCGCGCAGGGGCAGGGCCTCACCGGCGACGAGGCCATCATGGCCGCCTTCGAGGAAAACGCCCGCGACACCTCCCGCGTCGGCGGAAATTAAACAATGCACTCATTTTCCGCGGATAACGCGGATCGACGCGGATAATAGATCTCCAAACCAAATCCTCCTCTCCGTGCCTTTTGAATTTCTTCTTCATCCGCTTTATCCGCGTAATCCGCGGTAAAAATCCTTCTTCTTCATCAAATGGGTAAGCCAACAGGTTTTATCGAATACTTGCGCGAGATTCCCGTCGACCGCACGCCCCTCGAGCGCACGCACGACTGGAAGGAATTCCACCACCACATGGAGGAGAAGAAGCTCCGCAACCAGGGTGCGCGGTGCATGGATTGCGGCGTCCCGTTCTGCCACACCGGCAAGCTCATCAGCGGCATGGCCTCCGGCTGCCCCATCAACAACCTGATCCCGGAGTGGAACGACCTCGTCTACCGCGGCCGCTGGCAGGAGGCGCTGCACCGCCTGCACAAGACCAACAATTTCCCCGAGTTCACCGGCCGCGTCTGCCCCGCGCCGTGCGAGGGCTCCTGCGTGCTCGGCATCAACGCCCCGCCCGTCACCATCAAGAACATCGAGAACGCCATCATCGACCGCGGCTGGGACGAGGGCTGGGTCATCCCGCAGTCCCCCAAGGTCCGCACCGGGAAGAAGGTCGCCGTCATCGGCTCCGGTCCCGCCGGCCTCTCCGCCGCCGCGCAGCTCAATCTCGCCGGCCACACCGTCACCGTCTTTGAGCGCGCCGACCGGCCCGGCGGCCTCCTCATGTATGGCATCCCCAACATGAAACTGGACAAGCAGGAGGTCGTCCTCCGCCGCATCAAGCTCATGGAGCAGGAGGGCATCAAGTTCATCTGCAACGCCAGCGTCGGCACCGGCGACAACGACAACGTGGACCCCGGCATCTTCCGGAAGGAATACGACGCCACCGTCATCTGCACCGGCGCCACGTCGCCGCGCGACCTGCCCATCGAGGGCCGCGCGCTCAAGGGCGTGCACTTCGCGATGGAGTATCTCACCGCCAACACCAAGGCCGTCCTCGGCAACAACGGGAAGAGCCCCATCCTCGGCACCGGCAAGGATGTCATCGTCATCGGCGGCGGCGACACCGGCACGGACTGCGTCGGCACGGCCATGCGCCACGGCTGCCAGAGCCTCCTGCAAATCGAGATTCTCCCCCAGCCGCCGCTGGACCGCGCGGCCGACAATCCCTGGCCCGAGTGGCCCAAGACCTACAAGATGGACTACGGCCAGGAGGAGGCCGCCGCCAAGTTCGGCGCCGATCCCCGCATCTATCTCACCACGGTCAAGAAATTCATCGGCGACGACAAGGGCAACGTGAAGGAGCTCGTCACCGTCGAGATCAAGTGGGGCAAGAACGACAAGGGCCAGTTCGTGCCGACCGAGGTCCCCGGCACGGAGAAGACGCGCCCCGCGCAGCTCGTCCTCCTCGCCATGGGCTTCCTCGGACCCGAACAGCCGCTCGTCAAGGACTTCAACGTCGAGACCGACGCCCGCTCGAACGTGAAAGCGGAACACGAAAAATACACCACGTCAGTGAAAGGCGTCTTCGCCGCCGGCGACTGCCGGAGAGGACAGTCTCTGGTAGTGTGGGCGATTAACGAGGGACGTGGCGCCGCCAGAGAGTGCGACCGTTACCTGATGGGATCGACGGACCTCCCGTAATCGGTCATCCTGAGCTAAGCGAAGGATCCATCTAAATTCAGGCGCTTCTCATACGGAGCACTTTTGCTTTTTCAGCCTAGCGCATTGCTCGGAGGTAAAAGGTAAAGCATGACCCCTTTGACTTTCCCCAAAATCTTCAGGATCCGAAAGAAAAGAGAGCGATTAATACTGTGGCTCCCAATGAAAAGAGTGCGATAGCCCATTCCTTGTTTTTCCGGAAAACTCCTGTTGCAGCGAAGAAAAATAAGGTAAGAAACAGCAATGTGAGCTTTGGTATTTTGGTTAGCCAGTCGAGATACCATGTTCCCCAACACAGGACTCCCGCTCCCAAACAGCATAACAGCAATAGGCCGATTTTTTTTAGGACGCTTAACAATTGGTGCTGTGCTTGGTAGTCACCTCGTATGCGTTCAGTTTCAGTTTCAGCGCTTATCCGTTTCCTTTTCTCGTCGTCTAGATTTTTTTCGATAATGGATCGCAACTTTGATCCTTCTGCGAGTTGGCCGCTGATTGCTTTTAACTCACCTATTTCACGTCGGTGCTCTTCGCGTGATTGCTCGAGCTGATCATTAAGCGTTTTCTCACTAGCGAGTTCATTTTTGATTCCATCCAGTTCTTCTTCAATTGTAGCTACTTTGGCTGTGATGGCAGTGTTCAGATGATCCACGATTTCCTGAGAAGTTTTGGCATGGGCTACCTCCTTGACCAGGATTTCGTCCAACAACAGTTGTTCCACTAAGGAGGGTTTAAGGCCTTCTACCGCTGTCAATATTTCTGCCATAGTCTGCACTGCTTGCGATGATTTTTTGCTATAACTCCTGAACTCAGGGAGTGAGAATGTTTTCACAAACATCGTGTCGAAATCATCGGTCTGCTTGATGGCAGGCCTCAATATCTGGAGAAGGACGTTCGGAAGAATAGCTGTAGGCCAACGATGGTGTTTTCGTGAATTATGAACGTCGAAATTATATAGCCTAGTATCGCATGTAAGAAGAAGGGTGCTCGCTTGCAGTGGGCTCTTTGAATTTGATCGCATAGATCGCGCCAACCACAGGATTCGTGTATCATGTTCCATAGCCTCGTAGGATTTTTCTTTCTGTATGGTTTGGAGATATTCGTCGTATTCGTGAAATAGCTGATTCACGCCATCTCCCCATTCTACCTCGCGATTATCCATTCGAATATCCTGCTCTTGGACTATCCGAGAGATATTTTCGTAAGGTTTAAGAAACATTGAAACATCAGCCTTACTGGCAGCGTTCTTCTCGTGAAATTTTCGCTCTATGCCTGAAATATAAGGGGATTTTTTGAGTGTTTCACTAATATTGGCCTTCCACGCTTTTTGTCTCAGTGCATCGCTGGCACTGGCCACCGAGCGAAATAATTCTCGCTCGGTCTCTTTGTGATATTTGAACGAGAAGGGTAGATTAAGGCGTTTCGCCAATGCGAAGAACTCAACCGAAGATTCTACATACTGATTGTCATGAAGTCCCAAGAGACCCCACAGGTAGTTCGTATCGAGATAAAACTCTATTTTTGTTAGTTTTTCTCGGAGGCGCGCGGAGACAGCCGGGTCAATAAAAAATGTGAAGAATGAAAAGGCGCCATCTGCCAACTCAATGAGGTGCTTTTTTCGCTCTGGGTATTTGCCGGTGTTTCTAAAGAAATTTGTGATCAGCTGTCTTGCGGATACTTCGTTCTCTTTGTGGAAATGAAGCGCAATCGTTGTGTTCAGAACATGCACAAGGCTTTCCGTCTCAATTTCCCCAAGCGCGCTGCTGGCATCTAACATCTGAGCAGTTTCGATACCGTGCTGGCGAAACGCTAATCGAAGATATTCGGTCATGCATTTTCTCAGGTCGGCAAACACAATACCGGAGATTGTGCCATCCGTCGTAATCTCCTGCTGCCAGTTTTCATAGACGTTCACTTCGAGCTTTAAAGAGGCGGCGATCATTTCAGCTCGGTTACTTTGCTCTTTGGTTGATAGTGTCAGTGAACCCAATTCTACTCGTATCCGATCTTCCATGATCAGCCTTTCCAAGGCTGTGCTCACGATTTGCGGTTCCAACGGTATCCCGAAGTAGCCATCCGCTGCATCCTCTACGTCCTTTGAGGTTTTCAAAGACATTGGATCAGCGACGGCAACCACCTGCATCACTAATTCGCGAATCGAACTTTCATAGTCCGACAGTCGCGAGATCGCGGATAGTTGGGCCAAATGTCTTACGGCACGATCAAAGTTGGCGCTCATTTCTTAGGAGGGGTAAGTGAGAGCTGTCAGGAAAGGGAGGGAAACGGAAGGGGTCAGGCTGCGGAAATTGATCTCGGTCGCCCACCCATCGCGCTTCGTCGCATCGGACCAAAGCCGGGCTAGGCTCGGGATCAGAATTGTGGGGTGCACTCATACCTCCCGCCGTGGCCCCGACGAGGCCGCTAGCAATGACGGTCATTGCCTTACTGGCAATCCCGCATTGCTGGGAGTGAGGGTGAAAGTGAGAGTGAGAGTGCCGAAAGGGCATGGAGCAGGGAGCGTGAAGCAAGGAGCTTGGTGCCAGAAGGGCAGGGCGGTAGGTCAGCTGTAAGCAATAAGCCAGAGGGGCAGGGAATGCAGCAGGCTTTCAGGAGAGTTCGAGCCCGTCTTGATAGGATTTCGGTGGCCAGAAGACACCAATGACGACCCAGCTATTGAATGGGAACGTGGTCCCCATGAAAAACCGCGTGTCGCGGTCGGGTGCGCATAGATCGAGGTATTTCTCGCGGACCTTCTGGGCGGCGGTGGCCTCGTCGTGTTTCTCCCGCAGCTTGAGGAAGAGGACGCCCAGCTCCCAATCCTCGATCATGGCGTTGTGCGGTTTGGTGCTGTCGGCGCATTCAAAGACGTAGCTCCACTTGAAAGGAAGCTTGGTCAGCTTCTTGGGTTGCTCCCCGAACAGCAGCATCTGGTCGTAAAGCTCGGTCCACTCGGGCTTCCACTCGCGTTCGGCTGGCTCGACCTTGACGTCCAGCACGCGTTGCGGGCGCACGATACCGAGAGATGTCTTATCCAAGTCGAAAAGGTCCTGGAGCTGCAGCAGGGTGTGATGTGGCATCTTGTCGATGATTGTCCTGCGGGCGAGCCAGCCGTCGTCAGTCGGGAGTGGCGCCCCAAGGAGCCGGATGGATTCGAGGTGGGGTTTGCGGCTTTCCTTGCGGTTGTCGTTGCCGGCTCCACGGGAACCCAGCTCGACCTCGATCCATTGGTATTTGTGGAATTGCTGATCTGGCGAACGGTAGCGGTAATCGACTGGATAGAGGCGAACCCACTCGTTGCTCTCGGTGATGCCGCCGGTACAGACCACCTCGTCGGATTTCACCGACGGGTGCGGGTAGGTCATTACCGTGATGAGAACGTCAGTGGACTGGAACTCCCCCATGGCAGGCGCAGGTGCCCAGATCGCGCAAAGGCAGATCGAGCAGTTGCGAAACCGCCTGCGCCAAACGGGAGCGATGGCATTCGGCCGGATCGGCCTCCATGCACACCAACACGCTGGCACGTTCCTTCATGAGCCTGGCCACCTCATGAATCGACGATTTCTGGTTGGGCAGAACATTGGCTTCGTAATTGGCGAAAAGGGTGTCGCGGTCATCCAGCGCCAGCAACTCCTGGCGCTCCTCGGAGGCGATGCCCAGTTGAGGGAAATGCACATAGGAGATGCCGACATCCCCGCAGAGACGGGCGAGCGTAGACTTGTGGTAGCCGTAGCGACGCGAGACGGGATTGCTCCGGACGTCGATCAGTCGCTCGATGCCGGCCTCCATCAGTCGGTTTAGAAAACCGTCGATGGTCAGTCCCTCGTAGCCGGCGGTGTAGATGGCCGGTTCGGCCTTGGGTCGGGTGGCTAGACGCTTCACCTCGCTGTTGACCGAGAACCACGGGTAGCGGGTGTAGACATCATCCAACAAGCGGCCGCTATTGACCTGGCCATAGCGTTGATAGATTTCCGCGGCGTCGGCCTTGAACTCGTCGGGCGTGCTGTTCGCGATGCCGCGACCGGCATCGGTTAGAGCCCAGGTTTTATCGTCGCGGACGGAAAGCAGACCTTGGGTCAGCATGGCGTTCGCTTCCTGGTAGAGACAGAAAGAGTAGGGACCGAACTTGTAGGGCAGGAATTCGTAGAATGAGTCGCCGCCCTTTGCCGGGCTTTCATTGGCCAGCAGGAACGCCCATTTCGTGACCTGCATCTTGGTGGCATGGCCACCAGCAAGCTTGATCAGATAGAGGAGGGTTCGTTGCCGATAGAGCATACTATAGCTTCTCCGTAATCGCCGCGTTGACCAGTCGGAATATAAGGCGACGAACCATTCCTCCAGCCTGAGCGAGGCAAGGTGCGGTCAAACACTGCACGAAGGAAGCTGAGAGCATGGCGCTAAGAGCCTTGAGCCAGAGATGACGCGGAAGGGCAGGGAGCCTAGGGCAACGAGCGTGGGTCCAGGAATTCAGTGAATACATCATCCTTCCCGTCTGGCCCGACGAGGCCTTGAGCTAGGGCGATGATTTCCCCAAGGGCAAGGCTGCATTGCGGAGCAGGGAGCATGGAGCAGGGGGCAAGGCGCCTGAAGCGGGGAGGCAGTGATTGGTTCAACCCTCCGTTCACTCCGTTTCCTCCTGTGAGTGGATCGGATTCGTTCACCCCGCCCGGGGTCTGAGTTTGTCATCCATTAGATGACAAACTCTCCTCCGCACCAGACCGGAAACTTATCCTCCATTATAGGACAAACCTCCCCCGTGTCCTCCCCTCGCTTCAGCCCGGCCCGTTTGTAACGTATTATATTACAAGTCTCGGGGATCAGGGACCGTCCGCCCCGCTGGCAAGACCGCGTTGCGGTCAGCTGTAAGTTGTAAGCTTTAAGCAATAAGCCCGCCCAGCGTTCGGGTGTCAGCGGTCAGGCTTCAACGGTAGATATCCTTCCGATCGCCGATGGCCTCAATGACGAGGATGCCGTCTGTCCGGCTCACCCGATAAAGAATCCGATACGATCCCTGCCGCACCCGATAGACGTCGGCGGTGCCTTGGAGCTTGAGGGAACCGGGTGGGAAAGGTTCGGTGGCCAGGCGCTGAATGCGCGTGTCTATCAGCAAGGCATGTTTGGCCGGCATGCGCCGCAATATCTGCGCGGCTTCCCCGGCAATCTCAATGCGCAGCGGCACGGCGACCGGTCAGTTCCCGCCGCACCTGTTCGTAGGGGTGGTAAACGCCGCTTTTCTGCGCGCGCTGCACCGCCTGCAGGTCATAGTAATTCTCAAGTCGCCGGCGAAGTTTCGGCATCAGGCGGGCCTTGCGGTGAACGGGCAGGGCGTCCACGGCAGCTAGGATTTCCTGGTCGGTGCTCATGAGCGGAATATTGCGGACAAAATCATGGTGTCAAGTGGCCGCCCCAGTCAGTGCGACGCGCCGGACCCTCGTCTCGAGTTCGGCCCGGGTTGGTGTCTTGATGCCATTGGTCTGCAGTGAACTGAGACCCTCATCAATCGCGGCCAGCATCTCCGGCGTTTCTTCTGCCGTCTCATCCAGCCAATGCCGCAGAGCCTGCTGCTCCTGGGGAGCAAGCCGCTGGATCGCCTCCTGGATTTCCGCGAGCTTGGTCATGTCGTGAACATAGCTCGCTGAGTGGGGCCGACAACTGGGAAATCCCTTGGCGATTTCGCGCCTTCGCGTGAAGGCCCTTGCCTCGCCGTAGCACCTTGGCGTAGGCGGGTCCATTCCTCCTGTAAAATTCCCTGCCTGACTTTGTGTCTTCGTGCCGGTGCCTGCCCGCCATCCTGTCAGCCATAGGCCTTGCGAAGGCTGAAGCCTTGGTGGCGGCGGGTGGTGAATCCATCCGTGCCGTCCGTGGCTAATTTCTTCTCACCGCAGCGTGAGCTTTCAGCGCTCTGTTATCTGACCTCTGTCCTCTGATTTCTGATCACCGCCCACGCTCACTCCACCGCGAACTTGAAGTAGTCGTGGTAGAGGAAAATCGTGTGGTCGGCGACGTCCTTGACGTAGAACCGCGGCTCATACGGCGAGGCCGTCAGCGCGATGCCGAAGGTGGCGTCGTAGTTGCCCGATGCGTCCGCGATGGCCGTGAAGAAATCCATGTAGCGTTCCGCCGGGTTGCCCTTCACCGGGTCCACCAGCAGGTCGTTGCCCGCCAGCTTGGGATTGCCGTTCAGGCACAGGCGGTAGTTGTGGCCGGCGATGAGGCCGGAGAGCTTCACGCGGACGACGAAGCCGCCCTTGAAGGTGTCGTGGAAATCAATGGTGCCCTTGGCGCCCTCGATCACCTTGCCCCACTTCGGCGCGGGGGCCGGGATGAGCGTCATGTGCGTCTCGTAGGCGGCGGGATGCGCCAGCTCGGCCTGCACGCCCGCCAGGAACGCGGCCCGGGTCGGGTCGGTGGGCTTCGCGGCCGGCATGGTGGCATCGACGGGCGAGTAGTCACCCTTGGCGTAGACGATGAAGGACTGGGCGCTGAGGCTGGCGGCGGCCAGCAGCAGGCCGGCGGCGGAGAGGAGTTTTTTCATGGGGTAGGGGGCAGAGGACAGAGGACGGAGGACAGAGAACAGATAGATGGCTAAAACACAAAGGCGGGTTTGGCTGCCCGCCCAGATTCCTCATCCGTGCCCATCGGTGCCATCCGTGGCTAATTCCTGCCTTTGCCTTTTGGTCTCCTATCTGTTCTCTGTCCTCCGCCCCCATACCCCCATGAAATCCCTCCTCGCCCTGCTTCTTATGTGCTCCCTCGCCACTGCCGGCCTCGTCGCCGCCGACACCGCCCCCGTCTATGAGCTGCGCATCTACTACACGCACCCGAACAAGATGCCCGACCTGCTCACGCGCTTCCGCGACCACACCCTCAAGCTCTTCGAGAAGCACGGCATGGTGAACGTCGGCTACTGGCTGCCGGTCGAGGCCAAGGACCAGGACAAGCTCTACTACGTCCTCAAGCACGCCAGCCGCGACGCAGCCAAGGCCTCGTGGACCGCCTTTGGCAACGACCCGGAATGGAAGACCGTGCGCGACGCCTCCGAAGCCGCCGGCAAGATCGTGGCCAAGGTGGACTCCACCTTCCTCGCCACCACCGACTACACCCCGGCGCAGATCCCGGTCCTCACCGGCGGACACGTCTTCGAGCTCCGCACCTACACCTGCAACGACGGCAAGCTCGACGGCCTCGACGCCCGCTTCCGCGATCACACCGTCGCGCTCTTCAAGAAGCACGGCATGACCAACGTCCTCTACACGCACCCGACCGACGCCGACAAGGGGGCAGGGAAGACCCTCGTCTATATCATTGCCCACGCCAGTGTGGACGCCGCCAAGGCTTCCTTCGACGCCTTCCGCGCCGACCCGGACTGGATCAAGGCCCGCGACGCCTCCGAGGCTGCCGGGAAGCTGCTCATCGAGAACGGCGTGAAGTCCGTCTTCCTGACCCCGACGGATTTTTCAGCTCTCAAATAGGCCGGATTCATCTCACAGGAGCTAACAGAGAAAACTGAGTTCGGTTCTCCGTTCTCTCTATTTCCTCCTGTGAAAGCATCGGGTTTTTCCGGACTTATCGCTTAGCGCTTACGGCTTAAAGCTGCCGCGGCTACGTCGCGGTTATCCATTCGCTACTTCGCGGCGTGTGGGTAGCCTGTGAACATGAGCTCAAAACAAGTCAGGGACGCCATCTTCGCCCAGCGCGCCGGCGCGGCCTCTGCGACGAACAAGAATCACACCCACCTCGCCAGCCCGCATGGCATCCGGGGGAACGGCAGCAACCACTCCAAGGTCACCCGCCAGGGCAATCCCGGCCGCTCCAACCAGCCGAAGGGGAAATAGCGATAAGCTTTAAGCCATAAGCTCAGGCCCTGTCTTCGACTACAGCTTTCCGCTTAGCGCTTACCGCCTAACGCTTCTGCCCTGTGCCATCCGTGGCTAACTCCGTCTGAACAGAATCGCCAAGGCGTGCCGCAGCCATCACGCTGCGGCCATGCAAACTCCCTCCACTTCAACCTACCACGGCCTGCCGCTGACCCCGGCGCAGGACCGGGCCTCCCGGGCCCACGAAAGCGAACGCCGGCCGCATCCGTTCCGGGACGCGGCGCTGATCATCACCGGCTGCATTGTCGCCGCCTTCAGCTTCACCCTGTTCCTCCGGCCCAACGGCATCGCGCCGAGCGGCGTCGTGGGCGTTTCCCTCGTGCTGTTCCGCACGGCGGGCATCGAACCGGCCTACACCCAGTGGGGGCTCAACCTGATCGCCCTCGCCCTCGGCGCGTGGTGGCTCGGCCGCGACTTCATGATCCGCAGCCTCGCGGCCACGCTGCTGCTGCCGCTGGTCGTGCTTCTCACCCGCAACCTCACGCCTCTCACCACCAATCCTCTTTTGGCCGCCATCTGCGGTGGCGTGGGCGTGGGCATCGGCGTGGGCCTGGTGTTTCGCGGCAACAGCTCGCTCGGCGGCTTCAGCACCCTCGCGCTCGCGCTGCAGAAATCCACGGGCCTGACCATGGACAAGATCTTCATCTTTCTCGACGGACTGGTGGTGCTGCTGGCCGCGCTGGCCTTCTCGGTCGAGCAGGTGCTGTGCGCCCTCGTGTGCATTGTTCTCGCCGGCCGCACCATCCGTGGCGTCCTGACGGGCTTCGGCACCTCCAAGGTGGCGATGATCGTCTCGACCCACGCCGAGGAGATCTGCGCGGCCATCCTGCGCGATATTCCGCTGGACGTGACCAAGCTGGCGGGGCAGGGCGGCTACACCGGCGAACTCCGGGAGGTGCTCATGACCGTCATGCGGCCGACCGAAATGGTTCGTTTGAAAAACACCGTCCGCGCCATCGATCCTGCGGCCTTCATGATCCTGTGCGACGCCTCCGAGGTCCTCGGCTACGGCTTCAAGCCGAACGATTAGGCCGCGCACTTTTCTGTCACATGAATAGGGCAGAGCATGGGCTCGCGCTGGCCGGGCTCCTGCCTTTGCTTCCCAGTCTGTCCCTTGAGCTGCCCGCTCACTGCTTACTGCTCACCGCTCACTCTCAAACCCCCATGAAATCCTCGAAACTCTCCCTCTTTGTTTCCCTGCTGCTCCTGCCGATCGCCGCGCTGCGCGCCGGCATGATCGACGTCAAGGTGGACACCGCCCAGACCGGCGCGCCGATCAGCCCCTACATCTACGGGCAGTTCATCGAGCACCTCGGGCGCTGCATCTACGGCGGCATCTGGGCCGAGATGCTGGAGGACCGTAAGTTTTATTTCCCGATCACGGCCGACTACTCGCCGTACCGTTCGCTCAAGGACAGTGACTTCCCCGTCGTCGGCGCTTCGCCCTGGGAGATCATCGGCGACGCGTCTGCGGTGACGATGGTCAAGGAAGGCGCGTTCGTCGGCAGCCACTCACCTCGCGTCAAGGCCGGCGCGGGTCTCCGTCAGCGCGACCTCGGCGTCATTGCGGGCATGAAATACGACGGCTACGTCTGGGTGCAGCCCCTCGGCGGCAAGGCCGAGGTTGAGGTTACGCTCGTCTGGGGCGACGGGGCAAACGACCGCGCCGTGACCAGGCTGGCCTTTGGCGGAAAAGATTTCACCAAGCAGACCTTCGCGCTGACGGCGAAGGCGGGCCTCGACAAGGGCGCCCTGCTCGAGCTACGCGTCCTCGGTGGCGACGTGTTGCTCGGGCCGCCGTCACTCATGCCCTCGGACAACGTGCACGGCATGCGGCGCGACACGCTCGCGCTCCTCAAGCAACTCAACGGCACGGTCTATCGCTGGCCGGGCGGCAACTTCGCCAGCGGCTACGACTGGCGCGACGGCATCGGCGACCGCGACCGCCGTCCGCCCCGCAAGAACCCGGCCTGGACCGGCGTCGAGCACAACGATTTCGGCACCGACGAGTTCCTCGCCTTCTGCCGCGCGGTCGGCACCGAGCCGATGATCGCGGCCAACACCGGCTTCGGCGACGCCTACTCGGCCGCCCAGTGGGTCGAGTATTGCAACCGCGGCGCCGACACCATCGGCGGCGGCTGGCGCATCAAGAACGGGAACGCCCAGCCCTACGGCGTGAAGTTCTGGTGCGTGGGCAACGAGATGTTCGGTCCCTGGCAGCTTGGCTACATGCAGATGCACCACTACACGCTGAAGCATAACCTTTTTGCCGAGGCCATGTGGCAGGTCGATCCCTCCCTCTCCCTGACTGCGGTGGGCGATCTCGAGACGATCAACAAGAACCACGACCCCGACCAGGTGAAGTCCGGCAAGACCTGCACCCAGATCATGCTCGAGGACTGCGCCGACCACATGTCGATCCTCTCCGAGCATTTCTATCGCGGCCGCCTGCCGTGGACCAAGGAGGGCCGCACCGACCTCCTCACCCATGTCGGCATGCTGCGCGAATCCATCCGGCAGAAAGCCGAGGGCCACCGCAAACTCCAGGCCAGCCTGCCCAACCTGAAGGGCAAGCTGATGCCGATCACGATGGACGAATGGAATTTCTGGCATCGGGAGTCGACCTACGGCGAGCTGGGCTGCATCTACGAACTGGCCGACGGCCTCGGCGTCGCGGCGGGCCTCCATGAATATTACCGCCAGAGCGATCTCATCAAGATGGCGCACTATGCCCAGACGGTGAATGTCATCGGCGCGATCAAGACGAGCCGGGTCGCCGCCGAGATGGAGACCACCGGCCTCGTGCTCCAGCTCTACCGCGCGAAGTTCGGCTCGACTCCGCTGACCATCGCCCAAACCTTCGGCCCGCTCGACGTCGCCGCCGCCCTGACCAAGGACGGCAAGACCCTGACGCTCAGTGTCGTCAACCCGACCGCCGAGGAAGTCAGCGTGAACCTGTCCGCCGCCGGCCTCACGCCCGCCGGTCCGGTCACGCGCTGGTTCATCGCCGGACCCAACGGCGAGGCCCACAACGCCCCGGGCAAGCCTCGCGTGGTGGACATCCAGCGCAGCGACGCGACGGCTGCGGCCCTCAAGGTCCCGGCGCTGAGCACCACGCTCTTCGAGTTGCCGCTGAAATAAGGCAGGGCGCGCGGCTCAGGCATATCGGGTAGAGTGTCTGATTGGATAAATTTGTAGCGGCGGTCTATGACCGCCGCTACCGTCCCTCGCGGCCCCCCTGAACCTTTCCGCTCTTGCCGTGCCGGTGGGGTCCGGCAACGGTCTGGCAACCCCGCCCCGTATGGCCGATCTCGCCCGCCGTCATTTCCTCAAATCCGCCACCGTGGCCGGTGCGGCCGTCACCTTGGGCAAGCTCTCCCTCCGCGCGGCGCTGGCGCCCGCGGCCCCGGCAACCCCGGGCGCGATTCCGCCCGCGCCGTCGTGGATCGACCGGCCGATGCGCTGGGCGCAGCTCACGCTCGTGGAGGACGACCCGGGCAAGTTCGATCTGCAATTCTGGCTCGATTACTTCGCCCGCACCAAGTCCGACGCCGTGTGCCTGAGCGGCGGCGGTTGCGTGGCGTATTACCCGACGCAGATTCCGTTTCACCACCGCAGCGCGTGGCTCGGCGACCGGGACGTGTTGGGCGATCTCATCGCCGGCTGCCGCAAGCTCGGCATGGTTGTCATCGCCCGCACCGACCCGCACGCGACCTATGACGACGCCGAGGCCGCGCACCCCGACTGGATCCACGTCTCGGCCGAGGGCCAGCGCCGCCGCCACTGGGCGTCGCCGGAGATGTGGCTCACCTGCGCGCTCGGGCCCTACAACTTCGATTTCATGACCGACGTGAAGCGCGAGATCATGACGCGCTACCGGCCCGACGGCATCTTCATCAACCGCTGGGACGGCTCGGGCCAGTGTTACTGCGAGCATTGCCGGAAAAATTTCCACGCCGCCTCCGGCCACGACCTGCCAGGCACGAACAACCCGCAGGACCCGGCGCGCCGCGCCTACATCCTCTGGCGGCAGGAGCGGCTCTTTGCCCTCTGGCGCAAATGGGACGATGCCGTGCGCGCGGTCAATCCCGACTCATGCGTGATCCCGAACACCGGGGGCGGCGCCGGGAGTTCGCTCGATATGAAGCGCATTGGCGAACTCGCCCCGACGCTCATGGCGGATCATCAGTCACGCCGGGGCCTCATGCCGCCGTGGGCCAACGGCCGGCGGGGCAAGGAATTTCGCTCCACCATGGGCCGCAAGCCCATCGTCGGCATCTTCAGCGTGGGCTTCGACGACGAGCATCGCTGGAAGGACTCGGTGCAGAACGCCGCCGAAATCCGCCTCTGGGCGCTCAACGGCATCGCGAACGGCCTGCGCCCGTGGTTCACCAAGTTCGCCGGCAGCGTCAACGACCCGCGCTGGCTCCAGCCCGTCGAGGAACTCTACGGCTGGTGCGCCGCACACGAACGCTACCTGCGCCACGAGCGTCCGCTCGCCCGCGTGGGCGTCGTCTATTCGCAGCAGACGGCGTGGTTCGCCCCCGATCGCGAGGCGCGCGACCGCACCGAGGACGCGGGGCTCGGCTGGTATCACGCGCTCATCGAGGCGCGCGTGCCCTTCGAGATGGTGCACGACCGGCTGCTCGACGCGGAGCACCTCGCGCCTTACCAGACCCTCATTCTGCCGAACATCGCCGCGCTCTCCGACGCGCAGTGCCGGCAACTCCGCGAATTCGTGGAGCGCGGCGGCGGGCTCGTCGCGACGCATGAAACTTCGCTTTACGACGAGTGGGGTGGTAAGCGAAAGGACTTCGGCCTCGCCGGGCTTTTCGGCGCGAGTTTTTCGGGGAAAACCGAGGGCCCGATGCGCAACGCCTACCTGCGGCTTGAGCACGTTGCCGCGAAGGGCCACCCGCTGCTGGCGGGACTGGAGGACGCACCGCGGATCATCCACGGCGTGTGGCGCGTCGAGGTCACGGCGACGCAGCCAGTCACCGCGCCCCCGCTCACGCTTATCCCGTCCTATCCCGACCTGCCGATGGAGAAGGTCTTTGAGCGCACGCCGCCGACCGGCATTCCGCAGGTCTTCCTCCGCGAAGTCGGCGCGGGTCGCGTCGTGTATTTCCCGTGGGACATCGACCGCACATTCTGGGAGGTGCTCGACGTCGACCATGGCAGGCTGTTGCGCAACGCCGTCGCGTGGGCGACCCGCGAGGACCCGCCCGTGACCGTGACCGGCCCGGGGGTGCTCGACGTGACGGTGTGGCGCCAGAAAAGCTCCCTGACGGTCCATCTGGTCAACCTGACCAACCCGATGATGATGAAAGGACCGATCCGGGAGTTTCTCCCGGTGGGCGAGCAGCGCGTACGGGTGAAACTGCCCGTGGGCATTGCCGTGCAGCGCGTGCATTTCCTCGTGGGTCAGGGGACCGCGGAGAGCAGGCCGGCCGGTGGCTGGCTCGAGGTCACGGTGCCGTCCATTCTGGATCACGAAGTCGTCGCGGTGGACCTCGCCTAGCTCTGGCAGCCGGCGCGATAAAATCAGCCCCGCACCTGGCCGGAGCCGCGGACGATATACTTGTAGGACGTGAGTTCCTCGAGGCCCATCGGGCCGCGGGCATGGAGCTTGTCGGTGCTGATGCCGATCTCGGCGCCGAAGCCGAACTCGTGGCCGTCGTTGAAGCGCGTCGAGGCGTTCCAGAGCACGACGGCGCTGTCGATGCCGGCGATGAACTGCTCCGCCGCGGCGGCGTCGGCCGTGACGATGGTCTCGGTGTGGTGCGAACCGTGGGTCTCGATGTGCTCAATAGCGGCGGCGCAGTCGTCCACGACCTTCACCGCGAGGATCAGGTCGAGAAACTCGGTGCGAAAATCGCCCTCCGTGGCGGCGGAGGCTGCGACCCCAGCCCGCTGCAGGATCTCCAGCGCACGCGGTTCGGCCCGGAGTTGAACCCCGCGGGCCACGAGCATCGGCCCGGCTTCCGTCAGAAAGCGGTCGGCGATGCTGTAATGCACCAGCAGGGTCTCAACGGCGTTGCACACGGCGGGGCGCGAGCACTTGCTGTTAAGGATGAGCGATTCGGCCATGGCGAAGTCGGCGCCTTTGTCCACGTAGAGCGCGCAGATGCCGTCATAGTGCTTGATGACCGGGATGCGCGCGGTCTTCACGACCGTCTCGATGAGGCTGCGGCCTCCGCGCGGGATGAGCAGGTCGATCACGCCGACGCTTTCGCCGAGCAGGCGCACGGCGTCGCGGTCCGTGAACGGCACGAGTTGCACGGCGGTGGCCGGCAGGGCGGTGTTTTTCAAGCCGCGACGCAGCGCCCCCTCGATGGCGACATTGGAGCGCAGCGCCTCGGAACCGCCGCGGAGAATGACGGCGTTGCCGCTCTTCAGGCAGAGTCCGGCGGCGTCGCAGGTGACGTTGGGGCGCGACTCGTAGATGAAACCAATGACCCCGATCGGCACGCGGACCTTGGCGAACTTGAGGCCGTTGGGCTGCGTCCACTCGCGCAGGACCTGGCCGACCGGGTGGGGGAGTTTCGCCACTTCACGCAGGCCTGCGGCGCATTTGGCGAGACGCTCGGGCGTGAGCGTGAGGCGGTCCAGGAGCGCGGCGTTCTGGCCGTTGGTCCTGGCCGCGGCGACATCAGCGGCGTTGGCCGCGAGAATCTCGGTCTGCGCGGCGAACAACTCCTTCGCCATCGCCTCGAGGGCGGCGTCGATGCGCGCGGCCGGCGTGGTCGCGAGCACGCGCGCGGCGGCGCGGGCCTGCGACCCCAGTTGGGCGATGATGGAGGCGGGGGCTTCCATGTCAGGAAATCAGGATATTATCAGAAACACACCCCGGCGCTGCGCGCCACCCCTCTTGATAGAGGGGATTCAAACCCCCGCTGGCCGAGGTCCCCTCTATGAAGAGGGGTGCCCGACAGGGCGGGGTGTGTGTTGAATGGAGCGTGCGCATGCGATACGAGAGTGAGGCAGGATGGTGATGTGTATCATTTCGCCGGGAAGTGCGTGCCGACGCGTTTGCCGGCGACGATGGCGTGGACGAGGCCGGCCTTGCGGCCGCTGGCGATATTCACCGGGATGCCGGCCTTCACCGCGAGCTGCGCGGCCTGGAGCTTGGTGACCATGCCGCCGGTGGAGGTGTGGCCCTTGTCCGAGCGCACGAGTCCGGCGACCGCGCTGAAATCGCGGACGAGCGGCACGACCTTGCCCGACGCGTCCTGCAGGCCGTCCACGCTGGTGAGGATGATGAGCAGGTCGGCGTCGATCAGGATGGCGACCTCGGCGGAAAGCCGGTCGTTGTCGCCGAAGTTGAGCTCCTCGACGGCGACGGAATCGTTCTCGTTGATGATCGGCACGACGTGGCCGCGCGAGAGGAGGTGGGCGAGGGTGTTGCGGGCGTTGTGGTGGCGGACGCGGCTGTCGAGGTCGTTGTGGGTCAGCAGGAGCTGGGCGACTTGGAGGCCCTGCTTGGCGAAGGCGCTGGCGTAGGCGTGCATGAGCTGCGACTGGCCGACGGCGGCGCAAGCCTGGCGGGCCGCCAGCACCTTGGGCTTGGCGGCAAGCCCGAGCGTCGCCAGCCCGGCGGCGACGGCGCCGCTCGACACGATGACGCACTCATGGCCGGCCCGGACCAGGGCGCCGACCTCGCGGGCCAGCCGCGCAATCTGCCGCCGGCTCAAGCCGATGCCCTGCTCGGAGGCGAGGATGCCGGTACCGAACTTGAGCACGATGCGTTGGGAGCGTTTGGACATGGACCGCGCAGCGTAGCCGGGGAGGCCCGGGCAACAAGCCGGAATCATGAGGAGCGGGCGGATTCGCGAAATGTAGGTCGGGGTTTAGCCCCGACCTACAAGGGCACGGTGAAACAGAACGCCGCCGGAATCATGACGACCGGGTGCTTTTAGCTGGGGAGCAGGGAGCTATGACACGTTTTGGAGTAAGGCACTTAGGTATGACACGTCCCTCCCTTGTCTCGACACGCGGTGTGCCGTCCCCTATCTCCAACACAAAAATTCAACCCTTCCCTGACATGAACACGTTAACCGACCGGCCGGCTTCCCACAAAAATCCCCTGAATGGAGTATTTGCTGTGACGGAAAGCATGGCGGGCTTGCAGCAATCGTTGGCCTGAGATGGAAGCTGTCCGCCCGTCATCGTCATGCCGACTGTTGCCGCTTCGCCGCGTATCTTTGAACTGGCTTTGCCCGACCTCGCGCTTGCGCGGGGCGGCGTAGTCCGGTCCCACCGCGCCCGTGGTTGGTGGTGGAGCCGAGCCGGCGACACCCCCGACACCCCCCGCCCGGATGTCCCCACCGTGCTGCTGGTGCATGCCCTGACGGGCAGCGCCCAGGCCGGCGACGAGGGTGGCTGGTGGGAACCCCTCATCGGCCCCGGCCGCGCGTTTGACCCGGCCCATTACCGCATCCTGTGCTTCAACAATCTCGGTTCCTGCTACGGCAGCAGCGGACCCGGCGTGGAAGGATTCCCGACGGAGAAAAACCTGGAGCTGACGAGCCTGGATATTTCGCGGGCGCTGCTGCTCGCGCTGGACAAACTCGCCATCCGTCAGGTCCACCTCACCACCGGCGGCTCGCTGGGCGGCATGGTGACGCTGGCGCTGGCCGCCCTCGCGCCGGAACGTTTTGCCCGCATCGCGCCGATCGGGACCAGTGTGGCGTCGAGCGCCTGGGTGGTCGGCTGGAATCATGTCGCCCGCCAGATCCTGCGGCTCGATCCCGGCTACCCTGACAACATCGGCCGGGGACTCGAGATCGCCCGCCAGCTGGCGATCCTCACTTATCGCGCCGAGCCCGGGCTCGATGCGCGGCAGCCCCGTCCGCCCCTCGCCACGTCGGCTGAATCCGGTTATCCGGTGCAGAGCTACCTCGAGCATCAGGGCGCCAAACTGCGGAACCGTTTCGCGGTGCGCGCCTACGAATTGCAACTGGCGGCGATGGATCATCATGATCTGCTGCAGCCGTTGCCGGGCGAAACCCAACCCGCCATCAGCCGGGTACGCGCTTCGGCCGTGGTCGTCGATGTGGACACCGACCAGTTGTTCACGCCCGCCCAGGCCGAACTGCTGGCCGGCCATCTGCGCCAGGCCGGCGCCAAGGTCGAGCGCGCGACTGTCCGCAGCATCCACGGCCACGACGCGTTTTTGATGGAATGGGAGACCCTCGGCCCTATCCTGACCCGTGCCCTGAAATTACCGGCACCGACATCATGAGCAAAAGCTGGCAGGTCTATAAATTCGGCGGCAGTTCGGTCGGCACCACCGGCCGGCTGCCCAAGGTGCTGGAGTTGATTGCCGCCGCCCCGCAGCCGCTGGCGATAGTGGTTTCCGCCCCCGGCGATACCACCGACTGGCTGATCCTCTGCGCGCGCTCGGCGGAGAGCGGCAATATCAGCCAAGCCCGGCGGGAGCTGACGCAGGTGCGCGAACTCGGCACCAGCATAGCGCGCTCGGTGCTCGGCAGCCAGGGCCAGAAGGGATTCAAGCACGACCTCGACGAAATTCTCACGCCGGTGGAGCGGCTACTCTCCGGCATTGAGCTCACCCGGGAATGTTCACCCCGCACCCTGGACTCGATCATCTGCGTCGGTGAACGCATTTCCATCGCCTTGCTCGCCCGCGCGCTCGCCGAACGGGGCGTCCCGGCCATTCCCGTGGATGCCCGGGATTTTGTCGTGACCGACGGTACCTACGGCGCTGCGACCGTGGACAAGGCCGCTACCAAGGAGAAGTTTGCCCCGTTGCTGGCCAAGTGGAGCGGCAGTGTGCCGGTGGTCACCGGTTTCATCGGTCGCACCCGCGACGGCACCACCACGACTTTGGGCCGCAACGGCTCCGACTACACCGCCACCCTGGTCGCCGGCCTGCTCAAGGCCTCCGCTGTCACCGTGTGGACCGACGTGCTCGGCGTGATGACCGCCGATCCGGCGCTTGTGAAGGAAGCCTCGCCGGTGGACCGCCTGTCCTACGACGAGGCGCTCGAGCTGGCTTACTTCGGCACCCGGATGTTCCACCCCCGCACGATCATCCCGCTCCGCGAGTGCGGCGCGGCGCTGGTCATCCGCAGCACCACGCAGCCCGAGGCGCCCGGCACGCGCATCGACGCGACCGGCAACCCCGATCCCAACCGCCCGACCTGCGTGACCAGCCTCGAGCGGCTCTCGCTGATCGGCGTGCAGTCGCGCCGCACCGGCCTCAGCAAGCCTCTCGGCGGACGCATCCTCGCCGCCCTCGGCGAGGTCGGCGTGCGCGTGTGGCTGACGACCGAGTCCACCCTCGGGCAGTCCTTCTCGGTCGTGATTCCCGAGGTGGACGAGGCGCGCGCCAAGCAGAGCATTTCCGAGGCGCTCGCCCCGGAGCTGCAGACGGGCGACCTGCGCATCGAGCCGATTCTTTCGCCCGTGACGCTGGTCAGTCTCGTCGGCGAGAACATGGGCAAGCGGCCGAATGTGGCCGGCAAATTCCTCAATGCCATCGGCGAGGCCGGCATCTCCGTCCGGGCCGTGGCCCAGGGCGCGTCGGCCCGCAGCATTTCCTGCGTGGTGGATGCCGACCAGACGGCGACGGCGGTGCGCACCGTGCATGGTGCCTTCAATCTTTCCCACACCGTCATCAGCGTGCTGCTGCTCGGCAAGGGCGTCGTCGGCAGTTCGCTGATCAAGCAGATCGACAAGCAGAACAAGGCGCTGGGCCGCGAGCACGACGTGCAGGTGCGGCTCGTCGGCGTCGGCTCGAGCGGCGGCGTGCTGTTCGATCCCGAGGGCCTGCCGACCAGCAAGGCGATCGAGCTGCAGAAGGATGCGCTGGGGGAGGGGAAGGTGGTGGCCGATGTCACCTCGCTGCTGGACCGGCTCTCGCGCCTGCCGAATCCCGTGCTGGTGGATTGCTCGGCGGCGCCCGGCATGGAGAAACTTTATCGCGCCGCCTTTGCCCAGAGCATCAATGTCGTCTCGGCCAACAAGCAGCCCCTGGCGCTGCCGCAGGCCGAGCGGG
>JAYTUA010000169.1:0-5796 GCA_043745015.1 Opitutaceae bacterium
TCGTCGCGACCCTGCCGCTCGCGGGCAAGCCGGAGTTCAGCCAGACGGACGGCACCTCGGTTTTCGTGAACATTGAGGATCTCGGCCAGGTGGTGGCGATTGACCAGGCCACGCATACGGTGGGTCATTCCTGGCCGATTGCGCCGGGCGAGGAGCCCACCGGCTTGGAAATCGACCGGGAGCATCACCGGTTGTTTGTGGGCTGCAGCAATGCCCAGCTGATCGTGCTGGACAGCCGCGACGGAAAGGTTGTCGCCAGCGTGCCGGCTGGGAAGGGCATCGATGCCGTGGGCTTCGACCCGTCCACCCAGACGATTTTCACCTCCAATGGCCAGGACGGCACGGTCACCGTCATCCACGAGGATGCGCCGGACAAATACTCCGTGGTCCAGACCCTGGCCACGGAGCGGGGCGCCCGCACGATGGCGGTGGATCCGAAATCGCATCGCTTGTATCTCACCTCGGCCAAATTCGAGGCGCCGGTGGCCGGCAAGCGTCCCGCCCTTATTCCGGGCTCCGTCAAGATTCTGGTCTACGGCCGGAATGAATAAGCTCGCCGGGGGCAAAATCGCCGGCGGTTTCCGGGGGCCGTTTCAAACGGCCGGTGCCCGGCGCCGGCCGGAGCAGTGTTCCCACCAGACCAGGCCTCCCGAACAAAGGATGGCCCAGACGGTGCCCGCACTCCAGCCCGCGAGGACATCGGTGGGGTAGTGCACGCCGAGAAAGATCCGGCTGAGGCCGATCAGGAAGCTCAGGAAAAAAGCCGCGGCACGAACGCGATTTGTCCTTTCCGGGTGGACTGGCGGCGCGCCAGCAGCACGCCGGCGGACACCAGCGTCATCTGGCGCCAGCGGTGGGCCCGGGTGGTCTGGGGAGTCGGCCGATACATAGCAGTGTATGGACCGGCTGGGGGCACAGCGGTTCTGACCTTTCCGGATGGGCCGACAAAAAAGGCGCCGTCGGAACGGCGCCTCGGGCGATTGGGTCAGTTCGCTTACTTGCGCGATTCGCGCTGGAAGTTGAAGACGACCTTCAGCATCTGCCAGGCCAGCCAGAAGACGCCCGAAAGGCAGCCGGCGGCGAGACCGCCCCACAGCCGGATCATCGCCGGGTCGTTGGACGGCACGTGCGAATTCACCAGCGAATAGAAAATCACAAAGGCGGTGCCGGTGAGCCCTAGGTCGAGGGCGAGGCTGACGACGGAAAACGGCTTTTTCTCGGGCGAGGACATGCCGCAACACAAGGAACCGGCCCGCCTTTGTCCAACCGAAACTTGGCGGACCCGCGTCTGCGCAAGATATGCGTAGCGGTCGCCAAGAAGCACCCAGCTACGGAACGGGGAATCCCCTACCATGGCGGCATGAATCGACCACGCATCGTTCTACCTCTCGTGGTGGCTGGACTTGTCCTGACCGCCGCTTTGCTGACCGCCACCCTCGCCAACGCCGCCGAAGGTCCGACCGACGCCAAGGGCCCGGTCATTTTGACTCCTGAGGTGCAGTCGCTGCCGGTCGAACAGGCCATCCTGACCTCGCCGCCGTTCGTGCCGCCGCCCATCACACGCAAGCACAATGCCCGCGTCGTGGTGAACCTGGAGGTGCGCGAGGTCGTCATGCGGATTGCCGACGGCGCCGAATACACCTTCTGGACCTATGGCGGCTCGGTGCCCGGCTCGTTCATCCGCATCCGCGAGGGCGATGTGGTGGAGTTCCACCTCGGCAACCACCCCTCCTCCAAGCTGCCGCATAACATCGATCTGCATGCCGTGACCGGACCCGGGGGCGGCGCCGCCTCGACCTTCACGGCTCCCGGCCACAGCTCGCAGTTCACCTTCAAGGCGTTGAACCCCGGCCTCTATGTCTATCACTGCGCCACTGCGCCCGTGCCCATGCACATCGGCAACGGCATGTACGGCCTCATCCTCGTCGAACCAAAGGACGGGATGCCGCCCGTGGACAAGGAGTTCTACGTCATGCAGGGGGATTTCTACACCCAAGGGGCCTTCGGCGCGCCCGGCCTGCAATCCTTCGACATGGCCAAGTCCATTGACGAGCGCCCCACCTATGTGCTGTTCAACGGTGCCGTCGGTTCGCTGGTGGGCGACAAGGCCCTGGCCACCAAGGTCGGCGATACCGTGCGCATCTACTTCGGCGTGGGCGGCCCGAATCTCACCTCATCGTTCCACGTCATCGGCGAAATCTTCGACAAAGTCTGGCCCGAGGGCGGCATGAAGTTTGTGCAGGAAAACGTCCAGACGACCATGGTGCCGTCGGGCGGGTCGGCCATCCTGCAGTTCAAGATGGATGTCCCCGGCACCTATGTGCTCGTGGACCACTCGCTCAGCCGGGCCTTCAACAAGGGCGCCCTCGGCATGCTCAAGGCCACTGGACCGGAGGATCGCTTGGTCTATTCCGGCAAGGAGATTGACGCGGTTTACTTTGGCTCGCAGGCCGATGAGGGTTCGGCTTCCGCCCTCCGCGAGGCCGAGTTGAAGGCGCTGTTTGCCATTGCGCTGAAGTCCGACCCGAAACTCGCGGGGCTCACCAAGGACATCCAAAGCGAACGGGGCAAACAGGTCTACATGGGCGTGTGCTTCGCCTGCCACATGCCCGACGGCAAGGGTCTGCCCAACGTGTTCCCGCCGCTCGCCGGCTCCGATTTCCTCGTGGCTGATCGCGACCGGCCCATCCGCATCGTGCTCAAGGGCCTGGTCGGGCCGGTCACCGTCAACGGGGCCACCTTCAACAGCGCCATGCCGCCGCAGGAGGCCGTGCTCAGCGAGCAGCAGATCGCCGATGTGCTCACCTTTGTGACCAACGCCTGGGACAACAAGGGCGTCGCACCCTACACCGTGGACGATGTGCGCCGCGTGAAGAACGAGCAGCATTAACCCACTGTACGTCATGACCACCACCCATCCACGGGGTGCGCTGGGATGTCTGGCCAGCCTGCTGCTGGCCACGGTCCTCGTTGCCGCTGCGCCGACAGGGCTGGTCCCCATCCCGGCCGGCCGCTACGCGCCCAACCTCCGCGCGGTCACCGATCCCGTCGATGTCGCCGTGCCGGCGTTTTTGCTCGAGGTGCTGCCGGTCACCAACGCCGGGTTTCTCGCCTTCGTGACCGCCCAGCCCAAGTGGCGTCGCTCGGAAGTGAGCCGGCTTTTCGCCGACTCCTCCTACCTGGAGCACTGGGCCAGCGACCTGGAGCCCGGCCCGCGCGCACCGGCCGAGGCCCCGGTTGTGCGCGTCTCCTGGTTTGCCGCCCGGGCCTATGCCCGCTGGTCCGGCCGGCGCCTGCCCACCACCGCCGAGTGGGAACGGGCCGCCGCCGCCGGCTACACGACGGCCGAGGGGAAAAGCGAACCCGACTTCAACCGCGACCTCTATGCGTGGCTCGCCCGGCCCGTGCCGGAGATCCTCCCGCCGGTCAGCACGGCCAAGGCCACTTTGCACGGCGTCCGCGGCCTGCACGGCCTCGTGTGGGAGTGGGTGGACGACTTCAACACCGCGATGGTCACCGGCGAGTCGCGCGGCGACAACGGCCTTGAGCGCGACCTCTTCTGCGGGTCCGGGGCCGCCGGGGCCCGCGACCCGAGTGACTACGCCGCCTTCATGCGCTCAGCCCTCCGTTCCTCCCTCAAGGCCAACAACACCACGTCCTCGCTCGGCTTCCGCTGCGCGCGTGACGCCAGCCCCGCTCTCGCTTCCACACCATGAAAATCAAAACCGTAATCTACCTCACCACTTTGGCCTGCTGTAGGAGCCTGCTGGCAGGCGATTCATCAATCCCATCGCGGGCCAGCACCCTCCTGCAAGAAAAGCCTGCCAAGACCACCGACGCCTGCTGCGCGGAGAAACCCGCCGCTCCGGCGAAGGACGCCTGCTGCGCCCCCATGGCCACCGCGGCCTTCAGCAAGCAATCACTTTACCAGCTCGACGCCAGCTTCACCGACGACAGTGGCCGGCCTGTCACGCTGGGTGAATTGCGCGGCCGCCCGGTCGTGCTGAACATGTTTTTTGCCTCATGTGGCTATGCGTGCCCGCTGACCGTCACCGACATGCAGGCCATCCGCGACCGGCTGCCGGCCGAGGTCCGTGCGCAGGCCCGGTTTGTCCTGGTTTCCTTTGATGTGGCCCGCGACACGCCGGCCGCCCTGAACCAATACCGCGCCCAGCGGGGGCTCGACGCCAGCTGGACGCTGTTGCACGGCGATGACAGCGCCGTGCGCGAGCTCGCCGCGCTCCTCGGCGTCAAGTACAAGCAGGAGGCCGGCGGCATGTTCTCGCATTCCAACATCGTCACCGTGCTCAACCCCGAGGGGGAGATCGCGCACCAGCGCATTGGCCTCAAGGGCGGGTTGGAGGCGGCGGCGCAGGCACTCGTCGCCACGCTGCACGCCCGACCGTCGTCCTGACCGCCACCGGCTGGTGGGAACGGGCGCTGGTCCTTCGCGGCTAAAACCTTGACGTCCGTCAAGGCCGGCCCGGGGCGTTTTCTCTATAGTCCGGCCATGCCGCCATTGGCCACAGTCATCCCGGGTGTTGTCGCTTTTCCCGCAGGGCGGATTGATGCCGGCGCGGCCTCCCCCGCCGTGGCCGCCCGCGGATGGTTTCTCTTCGCCATCGGCAGCCTGGTGCTGGCGGGTCTGCTCTCGCTGCTGCTGGTCGTCGGCCGCCTGCCCTTTCTCGGCTGGCTGTTCACCGATCCCCTGTTCTTCAAGCGCGCGCTGGTGGTCCACGTGGACCTGGCGATCGTGGTCTGGTTTCAAGCCGGCACGCTGGCCTTTCTTGGGCTGGCGCTGGGTCCGCGGCTGCCTCGCAGGGTGACGGCGGTCGCCTTTGCCCTGGCCGCCATGGGCATCGCCGGCCTGCTGGTCGGGGCGGTCATGCCGGGGGCGCAGCCCGTGCTCTCCAACTACGTGCCCGTGATCGACCACCCGGTGTTCTTTGCGGGACTCCTGTGCTGGTTTGCCGGCGCCGGCCTGTTTTTTGCACTCGCGTTGTTCAGCCCGGCGCGCACGGACGCCAAGGCGCTGCCGCCCGGTGCGGTCGTCGCCCTGCGCGCCGCGGCCGCCTTGAACGTGCTCGCTCTCGTGACCTTCGCCGGGGCCTGGCGGACCAATCCTGCGGCGGTGCCCGCAGTCTACTACGAGCTGTTGTTCTGGGGTGGGGGCCATGTGCTGCAAGCCGGCAACGTCGCGACCATGCTGGCACTGTGGATCTATTTGTTGCAGCGCTGGACGGGCCGCGCAGTGCTGGCCCCGGTTGCGGCGGCCGCGCTCATGGCGGCGCTGGTTCTCCCGCAAACCATCATGCCGTTGCTCGCCTTCAGTGGCACGACCGGCACGGACTATTTCTCCATGGCGACCCACCTGATGCGCTGGACCCTGTTTCCCGTGGTGCTGGTGATGCTGGGGGTCGCGGTAATCCAGGTGGGGCGGCACGGGAGCGGACGGGACTGGGGCGATTACCGCCTGGTCGGTTTCGCCGGCAGCGCGTCGCTGACCCTGCTGGGATTCATCCTGGGATCCATGATCCGGGGCTCCAGCACCCTGGTGCCCGGGCACTATCACTGCGCCATCGGCGCGGTGACGATCGCGCTGATGGCCGCGGCCTATGATTTTTGCACCACGGTGGCGCCGGAAGGTTTTGCCCCGGAAGCGCCCCGTTGGGCCCGGTTGCAGTTGCTGCTCTTCGGGGGCGGCCAGGCGGTCTTCGGCCTCGGGTTTGCGCTGGCCGGAGCCTACGGACTCGGCCGCAAGCAATACGGCGTTGAGCAGCACGTCCGCTCGCTCGG
>JAYTUA010000170.1:0-22246 GCA_043745015.1 Opitutaceae bacterium
GGCCCGCAGGCATTTCCGCGCGTATCACTACGAGACCACGGTCGGGGCCGCGCTGCCGGTGATCGAGACGCTCAAGAACCTCGTCCGCACCGGCGACCACGTGATCACCATCGAGGGTGCGTTTTCCGGCACGCTCGGTTATCTCTGCGACCAGCTGGCCCAGGGCAAGCCCCTGTCGGCCGCCGTCCTCAGCGCACGGGAGCTCGGTTACACCGAGCCGCACCCGCGCGACGACCTGTCGGGCCTCGATGTCGCGCGCAAGGCGGTCATCCTTGCCCGCGAGCTTGGCCTGCGCCTCGACCTGACCGACGTCGAGCTGAAGCCCTTTGTCCCGCCGAAATACCTCAAGGAGGACGATCCGGAGAAATTCCTGCAATCGCTCGCCCACCTGGATGCCGAGGTCGCGCAGAAAGTCGCGGCCAGCAAGGCGCAGGGCCGTCTGCCGCGCTACCTCGCCCGCATCACTCCCGGCGCGGCCGGCGCGAAAGTCACCGTCGGTCCGGTGGACGTCGAAGCGGCGCATCCGGCGGCGGCGTTGCGCGGGGCCGAGGCGTTCGTCGCGTTTCATACCGAACGCTACAAGGAATACCCGATGGTGGTGCGCGGGGCCGGAGCGGGCGGGGCGGTGACTGCCGCCGGCGTGCTGGCGGACATCCTGCGGCTGGCGCAGAATATTCGCGGCCGGCGTTGAGCGGCCGACGTGGCGGCTGCCTTTTTACATTCCCGGCCAGTGAGGGAAGAATTTAGAAACGAAGGTTGACAGCAAATGTGCCGATTAGCAGCGTCTGCCCCGTTATCCCATGATTCTCAACGTCGCCCTGCTGGTGCTTATTACCGTCGTCCTGGCCGCTCTGGCCTTGGACCCGAATACACATGGGCGGCTCGCCGAAGCCACTAGCTCCTAAGAGAAAATCTCGAAATCAGGAAGCCGCCCACCGAAAAGGGGCGGCTTTTTTATTTCCCCACCCAATATGACGCAGACCCAGCCAAGCCATTTCTCGCCCTGCCGCGATAGTTCCGGCAGCGTGGCTTGATCTTTACCCCCATGGAACCCGGTAAACGCCACAGCCACACAATCACCGATGGACCGCAGCGGGCCCCGGCCCGGGCCATGCTCAAAGCGGTGGGTTTTACCGATGAAGACCTCAAGAAGCCCTTCATCGGCGTCGCCAACACCTGGACCGAGATCGGGCCCTGCAATTACCATCTCCGCGGCCTGGCCGAGCATGTAAAAGCCGGCATCCGCGCCGCGGGCGGCACACCTTTCGAGTTCAACACCGTTTCCATCTCCGACGGCATCACGATGGGCACCGAGGGCATGAAGACCTCCCTCATCTCCCGCGAGGTCATCGCGGACTCCATTGAGCTGGTCGTCCGCGGCAATTACCTCGACGGCCTCGTCTGCCTTTCCGCCTGCGACAAGACCAACCCCGGCGTCATGATGGCGCTGGCGCGTTGCGACATTCCCGGCCTCGCCCTTTACGGTGGCTCGATCAACCACGGCAGTCACAACGGCAAGGCTCTCACCGTGCAGGACGTCTTCGAGGCCGTCGGCGCGTTCGCCGCGCACAAGATCGACGAGAAGGAATTGCACTGCATCGAAAATGCCGCGTGTCCGAGCGCCGGCGCCTGCGGCGGGCAGTTCACCGCCAACACCATGGCGACGATCATGGAGGCCATCGGCATCTCGCCGGCGGGTCTCAACGGCATCCCCGCGGTCGACGAGGCCAAGAACCAGGCGGCTTTCCGCTGCGGCGAGCTCGTCATGGAGCTCGTGCGCAAAGACCTGAAGCCCTCGCAGATCATGACGCGCAAGGCTTTTGAAAACGCCATCGCATCCGTCGCCGCCTCGGGTGGTTCGACCAACGCCGTGCTGCACCTGCTCGCGCTCGCGCGCGAAGCCAACGTCGCGCTCAAGATCGACGAGTTCGACACCATCAGTGCAAAGACGCCCACCATTGCCACGCTCAAGCCCGGCGGTCTCTACACCGCCGTGGAGATGCACCAGGCCGGCGGCATCTCGCTGCTCCTGCGCCGTCTGCTTGAGGGGGAGTACCTCCACGCTGACTGCCTGACCGTGACCGGCCGCACCCTCGGCGACGAAGTGCGCAACGCTCCTGAGACATCCGGCCAGATGGTCATCCGGCCCACGGCCAAACCCTTCAAGCCCACCGGCGGACTCGTGATCCTGCGCGGCAATCTCGCCGAGGAGGGCGGGGTGCTCAAGGTGGCCGGCAGCAGCATCCAGCATTTCAAGGGTCCCGCCCGCGTCTTCGACAACGAGGAAGCCGCGATGGCCGCCGCCACCGCCGGAAAGATCAAACCCGGCGACGTGGTTGTCATCCGCTACGAGGGACCTCGGGGCGGCCCCGGCATGCGCGAGATGCTCGGCGTCACCGCCGCCCTCGCCGGTGCCGGCATGGCCGAGACGGTCGCGCTGCTCACCGACGGACGTTTCTCCGGCGCGACGCGCGGTTTCTCCATCGGCCACGTGGCCCCCGAGGCGTTCGTGGGCGGGCTCATCGCCTTCGTGCGCGAAGGCGACCTCGTCGAGATCGACGTGCCGTCGCGCAAGCTGCAGGTCGAGATCGCCCCCGCCGAGCTGGCCAAACGCCGGCAGGGCTGGGCGGCGCCCGCCCCGCGTTACGCGCGCGGCGTCATGGCCAAGTACGCCAACACCGTTTCGTCCGCCGCCGAGGGCGCGGTCACCTCATAACCTTTCAATCAACTCCAACCAGGAACTTTTATGAAACTCACCGGAGCAGAAATCATTTGGGAATGCTTACTGAAGGAAGGCGTCGATGTCGTGTTCGGTTATCCGGGTGGCGCGATCCTGCCGACCTACGATGCGATGACCAAGTATCCGAAGATCCACCACGTCCTCGTCCGTCACGAACAGGGCGCCACGCACATGGCCGACGGCTACGCCCGCGCCAGCGGCAAAGTCGGCGTCGCCATCGCGACCTCCGGTCCCGGCGCGACCAACATGGTCACCGGCATCGCCACCGCGATGATGGATTCCTCGCCCATCGTCTGCATCACCGGCCAGGTCGGCTCCAAGGCGATCGGCACCGACGCCTTCCAGGAGACGGACGTGACCGGTGTCACGCTGCCGATCACCAAGCACAATTACCTCGTCACCAAGCCGGGCGACATCACCCGCGCCATCCGCGAGGCGTTCTACATTGCCAAGAGCGGCCGCCCCGGCCCGGTGCTCGTCGACATCACCAAGGATGCGCAGCAGATGACCGCCGAGTTCGACTGGGAGGCTGCCGCGCCCAAGCTGCCCGGCTACCGGCCCAACCACCATGCGCCGGCGTCGGAGTTTGCCCGCGCCGCCGACCTGATCAATTCCGCCAAACGCCCGCTCATCCTCGCGGGCCAGGGCATTCTCAAGTCCGGCACGACGGACGAGGTGCTCAAACTCGCCAAGTCGGCGGGCATCCCGATCACCACCACGCTGCTCGGTATCGGCGTTATCCCGGCGTCGTCCCCGCTCAACCTCGGCATGATGGGCATGCACGGCGAGGCCTGGGTCAACGAGGCCATCCAGCAGGCCGACCTGCTTATCGCGCTCGGCATGCGCTTCGACGACCGCGTCACCGGCAACCTCAAGACCTACGCGCTCAACGCCAGGAAGATCCACGTCGACATCGACCCGACCGAGATCAACAAGAACGTCCCGGTGGACGTCGCCCTCATCGGCGATCTCCGCGAAGTGCTGGCCCAGATCCAGCCGCAGGTGAAGAAGGCCGACCACGCGGAGTGGTGGGCCACCATCAACGCTTCGCGCGGTGATGCCGCCGTGCGCGACATCCAGTCGTTACCCGACAGCGGCCACCTCTACGCCGCCCATGTCATCAACGATCTCTGGCGCCTCACGCAGAAGCGCGACACCATCGTCGTCACCGACGTCGGCCAGCATCAGATGTGGGAAGCCCAGTATTTCCGCCACGAGAAGCCCCGCTCGCTCATCACCTCGGGCGGTCTCGGCACCATGGGCTTCGCCCTGCCGGCCGCCATCGGCGCCAAGTTTGCCTGCCCGGACAAGGACGTGTGGGTGGTCGTCGGCGACGGCGGCTTCCAGATGACTTCCTGTGAACTCGCCACCGCCGAGCAGGAAGGAATCAAGGTCAACGTGGCCATCATCAACAACAGCTTCCTCGGTATGGTGCGCCAGTGGCAGGAGTTTTTCTACGACAAACGCTACGCCGCCACGCCGATAACCGGTCCCGATTTCGTCAAGCTCGCCGAGGCCTACCGCCTCAAGGGCCTCCGCTGCAACAAGCGCTCGGACGTGAAATCCACCGTCGAGAAGACGCTCGCGGCGAAGGAGACGGTCGTGATTGATTTCGTCGTCGAGAAGGAGGACTCGGTGTTTCCGATGGTCCCCGCCGGCGCCGCCCTCGACAAGATGATCCGCCGTCCGAAGCAGGACGTCATGCTGGAGTCCGGCTCCGACAAGGAGTGGGAAATGCCCGCGGCCTCCGGGACGGCGACGAAAGTCGCCAGCGTCCGCGCCGTGAAATCCAAATCAGCCAAGGCCGCCGTGCCCGCCCGCCAACGCGCCAAAACCCGCCGCTAACCACTACCCGTCATGGCCAAACATACCCTCATCGCCTACGTGGAAGACGTGCCCGGCGTGCTCAATCGCGTCGCCTCGCTCTTCCGCCGCCGCAACTTCAACATCGACTCGCTCACCGTGGGCGGCACCGACCAGCCCGGCGTCTCGCGCCTGACCGTCGTGGTTGACGCCACCGAGGCCGGCGCCCGCATCGTCGAGGCCAACCTCTACAAGCTCGTCAACGTTCTCCGCGTGGACGACCTCACGCACAAGGCCTCGCTCACCCGCGAGCTCGGCCTGGTGAAGATCAAGGTCACGCCCGAGACCCGCGCCCAAGTGCTGCAGCTGGTCGATGTCTTCCGCGCCCGCGTGGTCGATGTCGACGAGAAGACCATCACCGTCGAGGTCACCGGCACCCCGGAGAAGATCGCCAAGTTCGAACTCATCGTCCGTCCCTACGGCATTGTCGAGATGGTGCGCACCGGCGCCGTCTCGATGGCGCGCGGCCACGAGCCCATCTCCGCCGCACCGCCGTTGATCCGCACCGCGGGCTCCGACCTCGGTCACGACGCCTCGGGCCTTTCCATGTCCGTCTAACTTCAAAATCACACCACCTGTCATCCTGAACGCAGTGAAGGATCCAGCAGTACGATCGCACCGCTCATGATTCTGGATGTAATACCAGCCTGCTGGCTAGACTTCGCTTCGCTCAGAATGACGAAACAAATATCAATCCCCATTCCCTTTTATCACCATGGCTAAAATCTACTACGACAAGGATGCGAATCTCTCGCTCATCCGCGGCAAGAAAGTTGCGATCATCGGCTACGGCTCCCAAGGCCACGCCCATGCGCTTAACCTCAAGGACAGCGGCGTAAAAGTCCGCGTCGGCCTCTCGGCCAAGAGCAAGTCCGTGGCCAAGGCCCAGAAGGCCGGCCTCACCGTCGGACCCGTTGGCGCGGTCGCCGCCTGGGCCGACGTCATCATGGTCCTCGTGCCGGACCATATCCAGGCCCGCCTCTATCGTGAGGAGATCGCCCCGAATCTCACCGCCGGCAAGATGCTGATGTTTGCCCACGGCTTCAACATCCGCTTCAAGGGCATCGTTCCGCCGAAGAACGTCGACGTGACCATGATCGCCCCCAAGTCCCCCGGCCATCGCGTGCGCGAGGTGTTCCAGGAAGGCGGCGGCGTCCCCGGCCTCATCGCCGTCCACCGCAACGCCACGGGCAACGCCAAGAAGCTCGCGCTGTCCTACGGTCGCGGCATCGGCTGCACCCGCGCCGGCGTGCTGGAGACGACTTTCACCGAAGAGACCGAGACCGACTTGTTCGGCGAGCAGGCCGTGCTGTGCGGCGGTTGCGCCGAGCTCGTGAAGGCCGGCTTCAAGACCCTCGTCGATGCCGGTTACCAGCCCGAGATCGCCTACTTCGAGTGCATGCACGAGCTGAAGCTCATCGTGGACCTGATGTATCGCGGCGGCCTCAACTATATGCGTTACTCCGTCTCCGACACCGCCGAGTGGGGCGACTACGTCTCCGGCCCGCGCGTCGTCACGAAGAAGACGCAGCAGGAGATGAAGCGCATCCTCAAGGACATCCAGACGGGCAAGTTCGCCAAGCGCTTCATTGACGAGAACAACAAGTATGGCCGCAAGACCATGAACAAATTCCGCAACCAGGAACGCGGCCAGAAGATCGAGGTCGTCGGCGCCAAGCTCCGTGCGATGATGCCGTTCCTCAATCCCGTCACCATCAGCAAGTGAGCATGAATTGAAACCACGGCCCTCGCGGCCGGCCAACCTCCACCTCCATGAAACCCGACTACGTCCGCATCTTCGACACCAGTCTCCGCGACGGCGAGCAGGCTCCCGGCGCCTCCATGACCTCGGCTGAAAAGCTGGAGGTCGCCCGGGCCCTGGCGCGACTGGGCGTGGACGTGATCGAGGCCGGTTTTCCCGCGGCGTCGCCCGACGACCTCGCGGCGGTGCAGACCATCGCCGCCGAGGTGGGGCAGGTGCCCGGGGCGGGCCGGCCGCAGGCCGAGCCGCCGATCATCTGCGGCCTGGCCCGTTGCACCCGCAACGACATCGACGCGGCCTGGCAGGGCGTCAAGGGGGCCAAGCATCCGCGCATCCACACCTTCCTCGCGACGAGCGATCTGCACCTGAAGCACAAGCTCCGGATGACCCGCGCGGAGATGACAGCCAAGGCGGTCGAGATGGTCGCCTACGCCCGCTCGCTCTGCACCGACATCGAGTTCTCCCCCGAGGATGCCGGCCGCAGCGACCCGGAGTTTCTCTACACGGTGCTGGAAGCCGTCATCAAGGCCGGCGCCACCACGCTGAACATCCCCGATACCGTCGGCTACACCATGCCCGACGAGTTCGGCGCGCTCATCGCCGGCATCATCAAGCACACTCCGGGGGCCAAGGACGTGATCATCTCCGTGCATTGCCACGATGATCTCGGACTGGCCGTGGCCAATTCCGTCGCCGGCCTCCGCGCCGGCGCGCGCCAGGCGGAGTGCACCGTCAACGGCATCGGCGAGCGCGCCGGCAATGCGTCGCTCGAGGAAATCGTCATGGCGCTCCGCACCCGGGCCGACAAAATCGGCCTGTCAACCGGCATCGACGCCACGCAGCTCTGCCGCGTGTCCAAGCTTGTCTCCCGCAGCACCAGTTACCCGGTGCCGCCCAACAAGGCGATCGTCGGCGGCAACGCCTTCGCGCACGAGTCGGGCATCCACCAGGACGGCATGATCAAGAACGCGCAGACCTATGAGATCATGAAGCCCGAGGACGTCGGCGCGTCGCAGACGATGCTCGTGCTCGGCAAGCATTCCGGCCGCAACGCGTTCTCCAAGCGCCTCACCGAACTCGGCTTTCCGCTCGAGGGCGACGCCCTGCTCAAGGCGTTCAATGAATTCAAGAAGCTGGCCGACCGCAAGAAGGCGGTCCATGACGCCGACCTGATCACGCTCGCCTCGGACGAGCGCGCGCCCGTGCCCGAGCTTTGGGCGCTGGAAACCCTCCAGGTCGTCTGCGGGACGACCGGTCTGCCCACCGCCACGGTCCGCCTCCGCGATCCGGACGGCAAGATGCACGTCAAAGCCAGCGTCGGCACCGGCCCGGTGGACGCCACCTACAAGGCGATCGACGCCATCGTGAAGCTGCCGGTCAAGCTGGTGGAATTCGGCATCAGTGCGGTGACCGAGGGTATCGATGCACTCGCCGAGGCCAGCGTGCGCGTGCGGCATGATGAGCAGCGCTCCAGCCACGGCCACGGGGCCGATACCGATATCGTCGTGGCCAGTGCCAAGGCCTACCTCTCGGCCATCAATCACGTCCTTTCCCGCCCCGCCACCGGCCGGGCCCAGCATCCGCAGAATAGCAACGAGGGCCGTTCCTGATCTGTCATGGCTGCTTCCGCCCGACCCACCTCCGTCGAGACCTTTGATACCACGCTGCGCGATGGCACGCAGCGCGAGGGCATCTCGTTTTCGCTCGACGACAAGCTGCGCATCGCGCGCAAGCTGGACGAGCTCGGGGTGACGTTCATCGAGGGCGGCTGGCCGGGTTCCAATCCCAAGGACGTCGCGTTTTTCGAGAAAGCCCGCGAGGAGAAATGGCATCACGCCAAGATCGTGGCGTTTGGCGCGACCCGCCGGGCCAAGCTCAAGCCGCAGGACGACCCGAGCGTGCGCGCCCTGGTTGAGGCCGGCACCGAGGTCTGCTGCATCTTCGGCAAGTCCTCCGTTTTGCAAGTCGAGGAGGTGCTCCGCACCACCCTCGACGAGAACCTGGCCATGATCGAGGACACCGTCGTCTACCTGCGCGCGCAGGGAAAACGCGTGATCTACGACGGCGAGCATTTCTTTGACGGCTACGACGCCAACCCCGCCTACGCGCTCAAGACGCTCGAGGCGGCGAAACGGGGCGGAGCGGAGACGCTGACCCTGTGCGACACCAACGGCGGCCATCTGCCGTGGCAGGTCGAGGAGATCGTGCGGGCGGTCTGCCGGCATTTCGGCCCGGGCCAGCGCATCGGCATCCATGCCCACGACGACACGGGTTGCGGCGTCGCCAACAGCCTCGCGGCGATCCGCGCCGGTTCCACCCATGTCCAGGGCACGATCAACGGCTACGGCGAGCGCTGCGGCAACGCCAACATGTGCGTCATCATCCCCAATCTGGAATTGAAGCTCGGCGTGCACGCCCTGCCGGCCGGGGCGCTGCCGCGTTTGCATGAGGCGGCGCGTTTCGTGGCCGAGGTGGCCAATCTCGCGCCCGATGAGCACATGGCCTACGTCGGCAACAGCGCTTTCGCCCACAAGGCGGGGGTCCACGTGTCCGCGATGCAGCGGCACCCCGACGCCTACCAGCACATTGATCCGACCAAGGTCGGCAACGCAATGCGCGTGGTGGTCAGCGAACTTTCCGGCCGCGCCAATCTTGTTTCCAAGGCCACTGAACTCGGACTGACCGGCCTGGACGACAAGCTCGGGGCCAAGGTCGTCGAAGTCATCAAGGCGAAGGAGCACGAGGGTTACTCGTTCGAGGCCGCCGAGGCCAGCGTCGCGTTGCTCGTGCGCCGGCTCACGCCGGATTACCAGCCCTTGTTCAGCCTGCTCGACTATCGCGGCATGGTCAGCCGCCACGGTGACCGTCACCTGGCCGAGGCCACCATCAAGCTCACGGTGCGCGGACACGAGGTCCACACGGCGGCGGAGGGCAACGGGCCGGTCAATGCCTTCGACACCGCGCTGCGCAAGGCGCTGCAGCCGCTGTTCCCCGCGGTGGCCCAGATCCAGCTGACCGACTACAAGGTCCGTATTTTGAACAGCAACACCGGGACCCGGGCCGTCACGCGCGTGTTGATCGACTGGCACGACGGTGACACGCGCCGCTGGAGCACGGTGGGTGCCGGCACCAACATCCTCGACGCCACCTGGCTGGCGCTGGCGGATGGCTATGAGTTCGCCCTGACCCCGCCGGGGAAGACGGAGACTTCTACATGAACGCTAAAATCGTCCTGTTGCCGGGTGACGGCATTGGTCCGGAAGTTGTGGGGGAGGCCCGCCGCGTGCTCGATGCCGTGGCGCAGCTCTTCGGCCACCAGTTTGATTATGCCGAGCACCTGCTCGGTGGTTGCGCCATTGATGCGACCGGCACGGCCATGCCCGAGGCAACGCTCAAGGCGTGCCAGACGGCCCAGGCCGTTTTGCTCGGAGCCGTGGGCGGCCCGAAGTGGGACGATCCGCAGGCCAAGGTGCGACCGGAGCAGGGTTTGCTGGCCATCCGCAAGGGTCTCGGACTCTACGCCAATCTCCGGCCCGTGCGCGCCATTCCCGCGCTCGCCAAGCTGTCACCGCTCAAGCCCGAGCGCGTGGCGGGGGTGGATTTTCTCGTCATCCGCGAACTGACCGGCGGGCTCTACTTCGGCCAGCCCAAGGGCCGGACGAAAACCGCCGAGGGCGAACAGGCCGTGGACACGCTCATCTACACCGACGTGGAGATCCGCCGCATCGTGCGCCTAGCCTTCCAGCTGGCGCGTGGCCGCCGCAAGCTTGTCACCTCGATCGACAAGGCCAACGTGCTCGAGTCGTCGCGCCTGTGGCGCCAGATTGCGATCGAGGTGGGCAAGGAATTTCCCGACGTGAAGCTGGAGCACCAGCTGGTGGACTCGGCCGCCATGCGCCTGATCACCCACGCCGCGCAGTTCGACGTGATCGTGACCGAGAACATGTTTGGTGACATCCTGACCGACGAAGCCGCGGTGCTGGTTGGCTCGCTCGGCCTGCTGCCCAGTGCCTCGCTGGGCGAGGGGAAGCTCGGCCTTTATGAGCCGATTCACGGCTCGGCGCCGGACATTGCGGGCAAGGGCATCGCCAATCCCACCGGCACCATCCTGTCCGCGGCCATGCTGCTGCGTCACTCCCTCGGCCTGGAAGCCGAGGCCAAGGCGGTCGAAGCGGCCGTGCAGCGGGCGATCGACGACGGCTGCCATACGGCCGACCTCGGCGCAGCCAAGCCGATCAACACCACCCAGATGGGCGCGGCGGTGCGCGAGCGCCTCAAGCGCCAGGGCTGACCAGCCGATTTAACCATTCCTCCATGAGTGCATCTTCCTCCAAGCCATCGCTCGACACCACCCGCTTCATCGCGCGGCACGTGGCGGGCCTGCGCCGTTCCGGCATCCGTGATTTCTTCGAGCTGGTGGCCAAGACCGACGGCGTCATCTCGCTCGGCATCGGTGAGCCCGATTTCGACACCCCGCAGCCCATCCGTGACGCGGTGACCACGGCGATGAACGAGGGCAAGACGCACTACACCTCCAATCTCGGCCTCCCCGAGCTCCGCAAGGAGATCAGCCGTTATGTCGAAAGTTACTTCCATGTCGGCTACAGCCCGGAGGACGAGATCCTGGTGACGGTGGGGGTGTCCGAGGCCTTGGACCTCACCATGCGCGCGCTGCTCAATCCCGGCGACAAGGTGCTCTATCACCAGCCCTGTTATGTTTCCTACGCGCCCACGGTGGAGCTGGTCCACGGCATCGGCGTGCCGGTGGCCACCAGCGCCGCCGAGCAATTCTCGCTGGACGCGCCCGCCTTGCGGGCGGCCTGGCAGCCCGGGTGCAAGCTGCTGCTCCTGAATCTGCCCTGCAATCCGACCGGAGGCGTCTGCTCGCGCGAGCAGCTGGAACGCATCGCCAAGTTTGCCATCGAGAAGGACCTGATCGTGATCAGCGACGAAATTTACTCGGAGCTGATCTTCGAGGGCACGCACACCAGCATCGCCAGCCTGCCCGGCATGCGCGAGCGCACCGTGCTGCTCCACGGTTTTTCCAAGGCCTTTGCCATGACCGGATTCCGGCTCGGCTATGCCTGCGGCCCGGCGCCGCTCATCGAGGCGATGATGAAGGTGCACCAATACTCCATGCTCTGCGCCCCGAGCCTCAGCCAGGAGGCGGCCGTGGTGGCCCTGCGCCTCGGCGACGATGCGACCAAGTTCATGCGGGACCGCTATCGCGAGCGGCGCGACCTGTTTGTTGGCCGGATCAACGCGGCCGGCCTGAAGTGCCATTCGCCCCGCGGCTCGTTCTACGCCTTTCCCTCGGTCGTCTCGACCGGGCTGGATGAGGGCGAGTTCGCCCGCCGGCTGCTCACCGAGCACAAGGTGGCCGTCGTGCCCGGCACGGCCTTTGGCGACGCCGGCCAGGGCCATGTGCGGGCCTGTTTCACGGCCAACGAAAAGAAGCTGACCCTGGCCTGCGACAAGATTGAACGGATGCTGGCCTCGCTGGCGGCGAAGGCGTCGGCCTAGAAGGCCACCGTCAGGCCGGCGGTGAACCACAGGTTGTTTTTTCCCGACCCGGCCAGGTCATGAGTGGCCCAGTTGGCGCCAACCGTCAGGGTGGTGGCGTCGCCGAGTTTGCAAGGCACCGCCGCGCCCAGGCTGCAGTAGGCGTAGCCGGTTCCATGGTCGGGGACGACGCAACCCACCGCGCCTGACAGGCTCAGCGTGGCGCTGGCATTGAGCGGCACGCTATAGCTGGCCGTGCCCTGGGCGGTGGTGGCATCCAGGTCGAAATCGCGAAAGAGATAAGCGCCCACGTTCGTTCCGCTGATCGCCCCGCTCAGCCCGAGATAACCTTCGAACGTGTGTCCGGGCACCCCGGCACGGGTGTCGGCCTGCGGATAATAATACAGGGTGGCGCCGGCATCGAGGGACCAGCCCCGGTCCAGCTGGAAGCTGTGGCCGGCATTAAAATCGAGTTTCGGCTTCGGGTTGGCCTTAAACGACTGGTTCAGCCAGAGGCTGGCGTAGCTATTTCCCGCCATGAGCCGGACTGAAGGCTGGAAGGAGGCGCCGGCCAGTGGCAGGCCGCGGAACACGTATTTGCTGGCATAGGGAAAATCGGCCGTAACCACGTAGTTCGTCGCTCCGAGCCGGGCGGAGAGCACCGCGCCCGCCACCAGCAGCCCGAGAGTCAGGGACAATTTCCTCATGCCGGGTGTTTATAGGCGAACAGGCCGGGCGTCGGCGAGGGTCATTTGCACGGATCTCGGCCAAAAAAAGCCCGCGCCGTGAGGCGCGGGCTGGAGGAAGTTGGCGGTGTTGACGGACCACTCGAGATCAGAAGGTCAGAATCGCATCCAAGCCATAGGTCCACTGATTTTTGTGACGTGAGTCGGTGAATGAGGTCGTATCGCTTGAGCGATCATAACGCAGCTCGGGCCGTATCGTCAGGCCGGCAAATGGTTTCGAAATCGCAGGCTTGTAACTGAAGCCCACCGTCAATGCGGAATAGGTGGTGGAGCCACCGCCCACGGTGCGCGGGTCATTAAAGGGAAGGCCCTTTAAGCCGCGTATCGCGTCATTGTTGTTGCCGAATTGGGCCACATAAAAGGCATCCTTGTCGTCCCAGATCTCCCCGCGCACCTGGAAGGCGAGCGTGTCGTTGATTTTGTGGATGACGTAGAGGGCGGCGCCCTTGCCGTCGGCCTTGGCGGCGTCGTCACGGATGTAGTTCCAGTCCATGATGACGGTGTCCTTGTCGGTGAGCGCGTAGGTGAACGTGAGGTCGTGGAGGTAGCGGAAGTCTTTGTTATTGCCCGGTGTTTCAGGCCCCGCGTGGATGCTATATAAGCCGCTGAGTTTGCCGTCAGCGAGATTGAGGAATCCAATCCCGCCGTGGAAGGCGGGACGGCTGTTGTTGTCTTTGAAGGTCGTGTTCACACCACGCGTGATTCCGAACATGAGGTCGAGATTCTTCGTCGCGTGGAGCGTGGCGAGCGCACCGGTGTGGTTGAATGGGATGCCGAAATTGAAGATGTAGGTGTGCGAATAGAAGGGATCGCTGCGCGGGTCGATGGTCTCGGCGCCTTCGAGAGTGACGAACTTGCCGACCTTCACGTCGAGCCCGCTGGCGGTGCCGTCGATGGGGAAGTGGAGGTTGAGGTAGGCTTCAACAACGTCGGGCTGCAGCGCCTTGTTACCCGTGTTATCGAGCAGACCGAGTGAGTGGATGAAGCGTGCATCACTGCCGAACATACCCTGCAGCTTGAAGCCCCAAGCGAAATCCTTCGCGCTGGAGTCCAGCGTTTGCTCGGCAGTTAGCACGAGCTGATTGAGCATGAGTTCATTTGCGCGGTCGTCGAAAAGGCGGCCGAAGTTCTGACGGTCGTCCGGCTGGCGACTGTTGAGCGTGGCACCGACTTCGACCCAGCCATAGATCTGAGGGCCGGCCGGCGCTGCGGGGGCCGGCGTAGGAGCAGGTGCTGCTGGGGCCGGAGTTTGGGCGGAGAGCGAGGCGCCCGCAACGAGCGCAGCGAGGAGGAGGGCAGTTTTTTTCATGATGTAGGTTTGGATTAGGATTATCAGGTCAGGGGTTTGGCTGACACTTGCGGCAGGCACAGGTGCCAATAAACTTTTTTGACTTGGGCATAGTTGAGCAAGCCACGGGCCAAGCCGTTAAGATTATCCAGTTTGCTCAAGCAGGAGTATAAGGTTGGAGGGGAAGGGCGGTCGGGAAAAAGCGCCCACCGCCGGAGACCGGCGGTGGGGCGGGGAGGATAATCAGACGGCGGCGTCGCCGTGCTCGTCGGTGCGGATGCGCAGGACATCCTCCAGCGGCAGCACGAAGATCTTGCCGTTGCCGATTTTGCCGGTCTTGGCCCCGGCGGCGATGGCGGCGATGGCCGGTTTGAGGAGCTCGTCGGTGACGGCGATCTCGAGTTTCACCTTGGGCAGGAAGTCCACGGTGTATTCGCTGCCGCGGTAGATCTCGGTGTGGCCCTTCTGGCGGCCGAAGCCCTTGACCTCGGTCACGGTCATACCGTCGACCCCGACCTTGCTGAGGGCTTCCTTCACTTCGTCGAGCTTGAAGGGCTTGATGATGGCGATGATGAGTTTCATGTGGATAGGAGTTGGGGGTTAGAGGATGTAGCCTTCCTCGCTGTGATCGGTGATATCGAGACCCTGTTGCTCGGCTTCGGGGGTCGGGCGCAGGCCGATGACCGCCTTGACGAGGTAGGCCAGGATGAGCGTGCCCACGACGGAGAGGACCAGCGTGATGCCGATGGCTTTCAACTGGGCGACCCACAGGCCGCCGTCGGTCACAAGAGCGGCCAGACCGTTCTTCTTGGCGTAGCCGTCGGAGACCAGGTTGGAGTTTACGTCCGCGGTGGCGAGGAAGCCGGTCAGGAGCGCCCCGAGGGTGCCACCGACCGCGTGCACCCCGAAGGTGTCGAGCGCGTCGTCATACTTGAAGATGGACTTAATCTTGGTGCAGGCGATGTAGGGGACCACGGCGGCGAGGACGCCGATGATCACCGACCCGGTCGAGTTGACGAAACCGGCGGCGGGCGTGATGACCACCAGGCCGGCGACGATGCCCGTGCAGAAGCCGAGCACCGAGGCGTGGCCGCGGGTGATCTTCTCGATCATGCCCCAGGTAAAGCCGGCGACCGCCGCCGCGAGCGTGGTGGTCGTGAAGGCGTTGGCGGCGACCCCATCGGCGGCGACGGCCGAACCGGCGTTAAAGCCGTACCAGCCGACGTAGAGCATGCCGGTGCCGACCATGCAGAGCACCATGCTGTGCGGGGCCATCTTTTCCTTCCCGAAGCCCAGGCGGGGCCCGAGGATCAAGCAGAGGATGAGCGCGGACCAGCCGGAACTCATGTGCACCACCGTGCCGCCGGCAAAGTCGATGGCCGGGATCTTGGCGTCGGCGTTCCACACGCCGTTCATGTAACCCGTCGCGCCCCACACCATGTGGGCGAGCGGGAAATAAACCACCAGCATCCACAGCGTCACGAACAGCATGATGGCCGAGAACTTCATGCGCTCGGCGATGGCGCCCACGATCAGGGCCGGGGTGATGATGGCGAACATCATCTGGAACATCGCAAAAACATTCTGGGAGACCCAGTAGGCGTAGTTGGTGTTCGGGGCCGAGGTGACTCCCTTCAGGAGGAAGAACTCAGTGCCACCGATGAAGGGGCTCGCGGACGAGGTGCCAAAGACCAGGCTGTAGCCCACCGCCCACCACAGGATGGTCACCAGCCCGGTGATGCCCAGGCACTGGGCCAGGACGGAGAGGACGTTCTTCTTGCGCACCAGGCCGCCGTAGAACAGTGCCAGGCCGGGGAGCGTCATGAAGAGCACCAGGGCGGCGCTGGTCATCATCCAGGCATTGTGCCCCGGACCGGCTACGCCAGTCAGGGATTTGCCCGGATCAGTGTTGTTGACGTACGCTTCCAAGGCGGCAATCCGCTCATCGGATGTCGGCGGCACGGGCGCAGGTGCGGCATCAGCGGCACGGATGAACGAGAACAAACCCAGCAGCGCGAAGATGCCCGATATCTTCAAGCTGCGGGTCAAATGCTGGAACTGAATCTTCATAGTCGGTGGGGTGACGGTGTGGTTGATGTGATAGGGAGGCGCTGATCGCACGACCCAGGCTGGAATTTCCGATAGCACGGCCTGTGCCAAACTGCCTGGGCGATTTCCCGTTGGGGAATTCTCCCGGAATCGGGGCGTAAAAAAGCCGCACCGGGTGGGGGTGCGGCTGAAATTGGGACTTGGGCCCCTTACTTGGGTACCTGGGGGGGTGGGGGCGGGGGCGCGATGGCCACCGAACTGTCCCCCATCTTCCGGCCGGCCATCTCGACCATGCGCTGGATCTCAATCTCGGCGTTGCGCCGGTTGATCTTGGCCAGCTCGACTTCCTTGGCCAGGTCGAAGGTCTCGCGGTTGAGCTTCTCCTTGTTGATCCGGGCCTGGGCGATGCTGATCTCCAGGGCGCCGACTTCCTTGGCCAGCTTGTCGGATTGGATGTTGAGGTCGATGGTCTCGGTGCGCAATTGAACCATGACGGCCTGGTATTTGGCTTCCTTATCGGCGAGCTTGGCGGCCTCGTCGGCGTCACGCTGCTTCTGGCGCTTCTCGGCATCCTCGTTGGCTTTCTTTTCGATCTCAGTCTTGCGGATCTTTTCGATCCGCTCTTTCTCCAGCTTTTCGATTTTTTGCTGCTCCGCCTTGTGCTCCATCGCCTTCACCGCACTGAGGTAGAAGAAAAGGAACACGGCCAGCAAGATGCCGGGAATGAGGAGGTAGGTGATTAAGGTCTTCTTCATGGTGGGCGGTAAGGGATGGGTTTAGCTCTTGTTCTTGGCGGCGGCCGCGGCGGCGGCGGCCGCGTCGGCCCGGGCTTTCTCGGCGAGCGCGATCTTGTCCAGCAGGTCGTAGTAGTATTTCACGTTGGCTTCGGCCTGCTTGACGTAGGCTTTGAGGAATACCTGCTCGTCGACCAGGGTCTTTTTCTCCTGCTCAATTTTCTTGGCCTCGTCCTGGACCTCATCGAGGTCCTTCTTGAGGCGGCGGACCTGGTCGGCGAACTTGTTTTTGTCACTGTTGGCGCGCTGGCGCTTGTCCTCGGCGGCCTGGCGGGCGTTCTTCTTGTCTTCCTCGAGCTTTTCCTTCCGGACCCGTTCCTCCGCCCGGAGCTTGGAGGCCTCGACGGCGGCGGCGATGGCCTTCTCGCGATCAATGACCTGCTGGCGGGCCTTCTCCTTCTTGGCATTATCCGCCTTGGCCTTGATTTCGGCGAGGTGGGCGGAGTGACCCTGGGCGAAATTATAGTAGAAACCACCGAAAATCAGGAGGCCGATCAGGGGGATGATGAAGTAGGCTTTGTTCATGGTCGGATGCTGCGGTAAATGTGGTTGGGCAGTTTTAAGTTTTGTTCTTCTTCGCCTCACGATCGCGGATCAGGGCTTCGAGCGCATCTGCCATGTTCTTGCCGTCCTTGGCCCCCTCGGGAAATTCGGTGGCCTTCCGGGCGGCGCCAAGCGCGATATCATACTTTTGGAGGCTGTAGGCGGTGTAGGCGAGCGAAAGGTAGGCTTGATACAGCTTGGTGAGATTACCCTTGGTGATGGCGAGCTGGATGTGTTTCAGCGCATCCTCGGGCTTGTCGATCGAGGTGTAGGCCTGGGCGATCAGGAATTCCAACTGGCCGGATTTGGGGAAGAACTTCGTCCCTTCCTTGAGGGCCTCAATGCCCGCCAGGGGACGTTGCAACTGCTGATAGCACAGGGCGAGCAGCTCCCAGTTCTTGGGATCATTCTCGATGCTGTCGGACTTCAGGCCGGCCGACAGGAGTTCCGCGGCCTTCTCATACTGGGCGATATTGAAGTAGATGCCGATGAGGTTGTAGTTGTCCTTCTTGGCATTCATGAACCCGTTGGCCTGCGCCCGCTCAATGGTGACAATGGAACGGATGCTATAGTCGCGGGCTTTCTGCGCGTCCTTGGTTTCCTCAAACTTGGCGGCGATGGTCAGGTAAATGGCGGCCAGTTGCTGCCAGTAGGGGGAATTGTCGGGCTTCCCCTTGAGCAGGGTCTCCAGGATCTCGGCGGATTCGGCATACCGGTCGAGCTGGTTCAGGCTGACGAGCTTCAGCACATAAAAGGTGTCCTTGGGGTGGGTGGAGAGCTTCAGGCCGATATCAACCTGCTCGATGGCGCGCTTGAGGAGGTTGGCATCGGGATTGTTGGCGTTGACCATGCCGCGGCTGAACAGCAGCTGGGAGTAGATCAATTGGGCCTCGGCCGTGGTCGCCGGGGTGATCTTGAGCCAGTGTTCCATGGCCTTGTCGGCCTTGTCAAAATACGAGGCGGCCAGGGTGGTGTTCTTGGTCTGGGCCGCCTCCTGGAAGTAGAGCTGGACGAGGAAAAAATAGAGCTCACGGGTGACGCGTTCGTCAAAGAAGGTCGGGCTCTTTGCTTCCGACAAATAGAGGCTGCGCTCCATGGGCTCGATGGCCTTGGCAAATTCACCCTGCTGGAGGAAAACCTGCAGCTTATACTGGTTGATCAGGGCCGCATCGTAGCTGTCGGCGGGCACCTTGGTCTGGAGGGCATTCAGCACCGCCAGGGCCGCGGCAAAATTCGGCGGCTTGGCATCCATGGCCTCCTTGTACTTCGGCAGGGCCTCCATGGTCTGGTCGCTCGGGTTGTAGTCCCGTTGCACGGACTGGGCCGGGAGCGAGGCGGCCAGGGCGAGGGCGGCGGCCAGGCCGAGCATCCGGCGGGTGAGAGAGGTGAAAGGGGTCGGCATGGCGGCGGGATTACTCGGTCGCATTGAACTCAAGGAGCTGCGAGGCGCGGACATTCACCACGCGGCCGCCCTTGCGGCCGGGCTTGAATTTCCATTTTTGCACGGCCTGCAGGGCCGGCATTTCAAATTCACGGTGCGACGACCGGATAATCTGCGTCTGGATCACATCGCCCTCGGTGCTGATGATGAACTCGACGACGACCGAGCCGTTGATGCCGGCGCGGCGCATGTCGTAGGGATAGGACGGGGCCTGGCGGACGCGGGCGACCGGCTGCTGGTCGAGGTCGCCGATGTTGAAGAGATTGCTGAGACCCCGGCCGAAATTGGCGCCGGGTTTGGTCACCGGAATGGTGATGGCGCCCTTGGAGGGGGTCAGGCCCGGGGGCGGGGGCGGGGCGAGTTGCTGGACGAAAGAGTCGAGCGGCACGACCGAAGGCAAATCGACGAGGCTGGGTGGAGCCATGACATTCTCGATGGGCTCCTCGGTCAGCTCCTCGACCTTTTCGATCTTCTCCTCCTCCAGCGGAGGCATTTCCATTTGCACAACCTCTTCCTTGACGGCGCCGACCCGCTTGGGCGGCGCATTCTTCGAGCTGAAAAAATAGATCGACGAATGCAGCGCCAGGGAAACCACGATGCCGATGATAAGGTCTCTGTGCATGTTATTTGCCGGTGGCCCGGGGGCGGGTTTCGACCGAGAATTTTTCAATGCCCGCCAGGCGGATCATGTCCAGCACGGCGACGGTGATGCCGAAGCGGGCCCGCTCGTCGCCGGCGATCAAAATGCGCGGATCGTCCGTCTGGGTCTTGTAGTGGGCGATACGGGCGGGGACTTCGCCCATGTCGATCAGCTCCCGGTTCCAAAAGATGGCGCCGTCGCCGGATACCTGGATGGTCACGCTGTCATCCTTGGGCGGGTTCGGGTTGGGCGGGGCCGCCACTGGCAGGTCAACCGGGATGGACTTGAGGGCGTTCAGGGAGAGGGTGAAAAGGACGAAGGTGGCCAACAGGAAGAAGATGACGTCAATGAGGGGAATGATCTCAATGCGCGCCTTCTTGCGGACCGGAATTTTGATTTTGGTGCCTTCCATGATGGTGCAGCTTTTCGAATATACGCGTGAGCGGTCGGTTTATTAGGTGGCGTCAGCGGCTGCGGGTCTCGATGAAGACCTTCTTAAACCCGGCTTTGCGGGCTTCATCAAAAATGTAGATCGCCTGGGCAAAGAACGCCCGTTCATCCCCGTTGATCAGGATGCGGCCGTCCGGATCCTGCTTGGCGTAGAGCACCAGGCGTTGCTGGAATTCATCGAGCGTGATCAGGTCCTGGTTCCAGGCGATGGCACCCTCGTCGGTGACGCTGATGGTCACGCCGGTGGGGTCGCGCGCAATGCCGGTCTCGGAGACGGGCAGGGTGACCTTGACGCCGTTGGACTTGTTCAGGGAAAGGGTGAACAGGACGAAGGTGGCCAGCAGGAAGAAGATGACGTCAATGAGAGGGATGATCTCAATACGCGCTCTTTTCTTGCCACCTGGGCCGGAACCGCCACCACCGTGCATACAGTTAGGGGGTAAAGGTTAAATCTGCAGTGACGAGGCGCCTTAGCGGGCGCTCGTGGCAGCAGACTTGTTGATGATGATCTCGAGGGAGTTGGAGGCGTCCTCGACTTCGTGGCGCGCTTCCTCGACCCGGGCGTTCATGTAATTGAAGGGCATCAGGCCGATGACGGCGATGAAGAGACCGCACATGGTGGCGATGAGCGCCTCGGCCACGCCGCCGGTGATGGCACCGGTCGAGGCGGAGATATCGCCGCTGCCGGAATTGAGGGCGGCGAACGTCCCCATCATGCCCGTGACGGTGCCAAGGAGGCCGAGGAGTGGCGCGGCGGTGATGCAGGTGTCGAGGGTGGGAAGACCCTGGCTATAGCGCTGCATTTCCTGGTTGGCGGCGCGGGTGAAGGCGTTGCCGAGGGAGTGTTCCTTGTGCGACAGGGCATAGACCAGAATGCGGGCGACATAGTCTTCGCTCTTTTTGCCCAGTTCCACCGCGCCGCTGACATCATTGGCCTCGACCCGCTCGAGCATCTTGTCAACCAACTCGGGCTGGCGGCGGCCGTTCTCGCGGATGATGAAGATGACCCGCTCAATGGCGACGGTGAACATTATGAAGGAAACCATGAGAATCGGCCACATGACACCTCTGCCAGCATGGAAGAGTTCCATCATGTTCATCGGGCTGCCGTCGGGGTTGGTCAGCAGGAGAGCGAGAGGCAATTGGACAGAGATCATAATGCGGTTTGGGTTGACTGAGTCGGGTATGATATATTCCTGGGCGGAAATTAGCGGAGGGGCAGCCGGGTAATCAGGGGAATAACACCTGACGGCGGTGAACTACTTCAATGGCAAAAAACATCGGAACACAAATGCTGCTGAAAATCGCTTCGCACTGTCAATGCGGTTTCTCTCCCGGTGCGGAATAATTTGCGCGTGACATTTTACCGGACTGCCTGCCGCGGGTTCCGCGGCGGGGAAAATGGCTGCCCGACTAGGAGTCGAACCTAGACAGAACGAGTCAGAGTCGTTCGTGCTACCATTACACCATCGGGCAGTGAATGACTTATCGTGGCCGGACGCCGGGAGCGGGCCCGGGTTGGGGCGCCGCCACCGCGGCAGGAGCAAAAAATGGAGCCGGCGATGGGATTCGAACCCGCAACCGCCTGTTTACAAAACAGGTGCTCTACCATTGAGCTACACCGGCGAGGCGTGCTGGGCACGATAGGTCAGGGTGACTGGCAAACAACCCCAATTTGACCCGTCCGGAGCTGGAATCAGCGCAGGATGGTGGCTCCCCCGGGACTCGAACCCGGAACCAATTGATTAAGAGTCAACTGCTCTACCATTGAGCTAGGAAGCCGACAAAAATGGAGACGCAAAAGTTATTATGGCCGGAAGCAAGTCAACCCCTATTCCGAAATTCGCCCTCCGGCCGGTTTTCCCTCTGAAAAATCACCGGTTCGGGGCCCTTTTTGCAGCGCGGACCGATCCCTGAACTTTCCCCTTGCCAAGCGCCCATGCGCGCTCTGTTTTGGTCCGCTCCCTCCATGCAAAAGACCAAAAAGTCCGTTGCCAAGCGCTTCAAGATATCCGGTACGGGTAAGCTGATCCGCCGTACGCCCGGTTTCCGTCACCTGCTGGCCGCGAAGAGCACGAAGTCCAAACGACGTGCCTCCCGCGACAAGCTCGTGGCCCCCGGCCATGCCAAGCCGCTCCTCCGCTGTCTGCCCTTCGGCCTCCGGTAAGCCTAAAGCGCAAAACCACAACTCCGCCAGGCGGGTGAATCCTAACGAGACGACCCGCCGGCCCTAAACACCACCAAACATGCCTCGTGCCACAAACTCCCCCGCGTCGCGCAAGCGACACAAGAAAGTCCTGAAATACGCCAAGGGCTATTTCGGCAACAAATCCAAGCTGTTCCGCTACGCCAAGGAAGCGGTCCAGCATGCCTGGCAATACGCCTACATCGACCGCAAGAAGAAGAAGGCCAACATGCGCGGCCTGTG
>JAYTUA010000171.1:0-59247 GCA_043745015.1 Opitutaceae bacterium
AGCGGACTCGTGCAAAGCCTCCGCACCTTCAGTCCCGCCCACTGCCAAGGCTTCTTCCGCCATGCCCACTATGCGTCTATCTAATTAGAATATGCTCTAAAGGCAACCGCGAGATTAGCCGTTGACGGCTGCCGCCGGGGTCAAATCTTCGGGGGATGCCCGAGCGTTTTGTTGTGATCATGGCCGGCGGCCGCGGTGAGCGGTTCTGGCCGCAAAGCTGCGCCGCCACCCCCAAGCACCTCCTGACCATCGTCGGGGACAAATCCATGCTGGCCCAGACCGTGGACCGGGTGGCCGGGGTCGTGCCCCGCGAAAACATTTTGGTCCTGACCACGCTGGCCCAGCTGGAAGGCTGCCGTCGCGCCTGTCCCGGACTGCCCGCCGCCAATGTGGTCGCCGAGCCCATGGGCCGCGACACCGCCGCCGCGACCGGCCTGGCGATGCTGCTGGTGAAGCAGAGAAACCCGGCGGCGACGTTCGCCATGCTCCCCGCCGACCATGTCATCCACGACACGACCGAATACGCCAAACTTCTGACGGTCGCCTTCGAGGCGGCCGAGGCGGCGGATGTGCTGGTGACGCTGGGCATCAAGCCGGCGACCCCGGAGACCGGCTTTGGCTATATTGAACAGGCCGGACCGTGGAAGACCGTGGCTGGCCGGCCGGTCATGGCGGTGAAACGATTCGTTGAGAAACCTGATACCAAGACTGCGGAAGGCTATCTCGCCTCGGGAAAGTATTTCTGGAACGCGGGCATGTTCGTCTGGCGTGTGCCAGTGGTCGAAGCGGCTTTCAAGGCCCACGCTCCCGAACTCTACGCTGGTCTGGCCAAGCTCGAGGCTGCCACCAAGTCCGCCGGCGGCTGGACCAAGGCGCTGGCGGAAGTTTATCCCGCGTTGCCGAAAATCTCGGTGGACTACGCCCTGATGGAGAAATCCACCAACGTCGTCGTGGTGCCCGCGACCTTTGATTGGGACGACGTCGGCGCGTGGCCGGCCATCGCCAAGCACTTTACGCCCGATGCCGCCGGCAACGTCCTGCGCGGGCTGGCGATGGTCGAGGGCGGCGCCAATAACATCGTGGTCAGCGACGACGGGCACCTGACCGCCGTGGTCGGGGCGAGCGATTTGGTCGTGGTGCACACCCCGACGGCCACCCTCGTTTGCCCGAAGGACAAGGCGCAGGAGATCAAGATGCTGCTCAAGCGACTCTCGGCCGACCCGGCGAAGAAGAAGTTTTTGTGAACGATGCGCTGCCTCGGCATCGACTACGGCACGAAGCGCGTGGGCCTCGCCCACGGCGACGAGATTGGGGTGGCCACGCCGCTGCCCGCGCTGGTTGACGCCGACGAGAACGTGCGCTGGCAAAAACTCGGTGCGCTCATCAAGTTGCGCCGCATCACCGACCTCGTGCTCGGCTATCCCTACAACATGGACGGCTCGGTGGGCTTCAAGGCGAAGGAAGTGGACGGCTTTGCCGCCAAGCTGAAAGCGGAGTTTGGCCTGCCGGTGCATCTGGTGGACGAGACGCTCACGAGCAACGAGGCGGAGTCTTCCATCGCCAAAAAAGACCGGCGGGGCGTCCGTGACTCCGGGCTCATCGACTCCCGCGCCGCGTGCCTGATTTTGCAGGATTATCTCAATCAGAAATTTCCACCAGAGCCAACGGGCTAGGATTAAGAATTCAGCCACGGATTTCACGGATGGGCACGGATGGGTTATGCCGACCGAACTGTGTCATTCTGAGCGCAGCGAAGGATCCAGCAGCATAATCGCACCGCCTATCATACTGGATTCTTCGCTGCGCTCAGAATGACAGGCTGGTTTTTCTTCAATCCGTGTGTATCCGTGAAATCCGTGGCTAAAGAAACCCAACGCTGGAAATGCGTCTGCGCCTATGATGGCGGTACCTTCAACGGCTGGCAGAGCCAGGAGGGCGGCAACACGATCCAGGACCTGGTCGAGAAACAACTGAAGAAGATCTTCGGCCGGCAGATCCGCATCGAGGGCAGCGGCCGCACCGACTCGGGCGTGCACGCGCGGGCGCAGGTGTTTCATTTCGACGCAGCATGGGCGCATGGCGCCGACAAGCTGCGCCTCGCGCTCCAGACCGGCCTGCCGCGCTCGATCCAGTTGAAGACGATGCGCGCGGTGCCGGCGAAATTCCACGCCCGCTTCGACGCCAAGGGGAAGATCTACCGCTACCACCTCGATCTGGGCGAGGCCGACCCGTTCACGCGCAACTTCTGCTGGGCGCTCAACCGCGAGCTGGACTGGCCGGCGGTGCGCGCCGCGGCGAAGGCGCTGCGCGGCAAGCACGACTTCTGGGCCTTCTCGGGTGAGAACGACCGCACCTACGAGACTACCGTGCGCGATTTGCGCCGGCTGGAGGTGGCGCGGACCGGCCGGAAGGTGACGTTCACCTTCGAGGCCGACGGATTCCTCTACAAGATGGTGCGCAGCCTCACCGGCGCGCTCGTCAGCGTGGGCCTCGGCAAGCTCAAGCCCGCCGAGGTCGCCGTCCTGCTCAAGACGCGCCGGCGCATCCCGACCGTGGTGACGGCCCCGCCCCAGGGCCTGTTCCTCGTGAAGGTGATTTACTGAGGCAAAAGACCTTTTTGACCACGGATGACACGGATGAAACCGGATAGGATTATCAATCCCTGTCACCCTGAGTGCCGCGAAGGGTCCAGCATGATGGACGCTTGCGGTTATTATTCTGGATGGCGAACCAGCCTGCTGGCTAGACTTCACTTCGTTCAGAATGACAGGTATGGGATTATGATATGAACCCCACGCTGCACGCGCTCTGGCGCGACCGGCTCGACGTGGTCTTCCCGCGCTGCTGCGTGCATTGCGCCGGGTTGGTGGAGGGCGGCCGCTTCCGGCACCTGTGCGCCCAGTGCGAAAAACTGCTGCACCTCGTGCAAGCGCCGCACTGCACGACGTGCGGGCATCCGTATTTCGGCGAGATCGAGGACAACCGGCTGTGTCCGCATTGCGAGACCCTCGAGCCGATGTTTGGCGCGGGCAAGACGGCGATTTTGCTCCAAGGTCCGGGCCGCTCCCTCATCCACGCCCTCAAGTATCACCGGGGCCAGCAGGTGCTCGAGGATATCACGGCCGTCATGCGCGCGGCGCCGGGCTACGCCGACTACTTGCGCGGGGCCGTGCTAGTGCCGGTGCCGTTGCATCCCCGCAAGCAGCGGGAAAGGAGCTTTAACCAGAGCCGTTTGCTGGCGGACTGCTGCGCGCAAGCCGTGGACGGGCAGGCAGAAGTGCGGGAACTTCTCGCCCGGGTGGTCGATACGGAATCGCAGACGCACTACGACCGCGCGACGCGCCGGGAGAACCTGAAAAATGCCTTTGCCTTGGCCAAGGGCGCCACCATTAATCCCGCCCAACGTTACGTCCTGGTCGATGATGTTTTTACAACGGGCTCCACTCTCAATTCCTGCGCCACGGTGCTGCGGCGCAGCGGTGCGCTAACCCTCGACGTCGTCACCTTCGGTCACGGCTGATTCCCTTCCGTATGTCACATTTTTCCAAACCCAAGCTCACCGCTTCCACCAAGAAGAAGAAGAACATCCCCGAGGGGTTGTGGACGAAGTGCCCGCTCTCCGACGAGATCGTCTTCACGAAGGACCTCGAGGCCAACCTCATGGTCGTGCCGAAGAGCGGCTATCATTTTCCCATCGGTTCGCGCGAGCGCATCAAGAGCATGGTGGACGAGGGGACCTTTGAGGAGTTCGACGCGGGCGTGAAATCCGCCGATCCGCTCAAGTTTGTCGACTCCGCCGCCTATACCGACCGCATCAAGCGCTACGAGAAAGACAGCGGCCTGCCCGAGGCCGTCATCTGCGGCACCGGCAAGCTCAACGGCATCGCCGTGTCGCTCGCGGTGATGGATTTCCGCTTCTGCGGCGGCGCCATGGGCGCGGCGGTCGGCGAGAAGATCACCCGCGCCATCGAGCGCGCGACCAAGCAGCAGATGCCCTGCATCATCGTCAGTTCCTCGGGCGGGGCCCGCATGCAGGAAGGCATCTTCAGCCTGATGCAGATGGCCAAGACCAGCGCCGCGCTCGGCCGCCTCGCCGAGGCGAAGTTGCCGTTCATCTCCATCCTGACCTATCCGACCACGGGCGGCGTCACCGCGAGCTTTGCCACGCTGGGCGACGTCATCCTCGCCGAGCCGGGCGCGCTGATCGGTTTCGCCGGGGCCCGCGTGATCAAGGAGACCACCAAGCAGACGCTGCCGGCCGGGTTTCAGACCGCGGAGTTCCTGCTCAAGCACGGGCTGCTCGACCAGATTGTCAGCCGGTTGGAAATGAAGGACCGGCTCACGAGTATTTTGCAGGCGTTGCACACCCACCGATTCATCGCGCACAAGGTGCCGACGGCCGCGCCGTTCCCGTCGACGGTTCCAGCTGCGACCGCCGCAACCGGCTGAGCGACCCTTTTTGCCTCGGATTCCACGGATGGGCACGGATAAATTCGACCGAGCCAGCGTCCCCTTGGCCGTCATCCTGAACAAAGTGAAGGATCCAGCAGGATGTCCGTTGTTCTTCTCGTCATGGATTCTTCGCTTCGCTCAGAATGACACCTCAACTGCCTTTATCCGTGGCTGACAAACTTTCCGATTATCCGGCGGTCAAGGACTACCTTTACGGGCTGAAGCTGAGCGGCGTGAAGTTCGGCATCGACCGCATGCGCGGGCTCGCGGCCGAGCTCGGGCACCCGGAGCGGACCTATCCCGTCATTCATGTGGCGGGCACCAACGGCAAGGGCTCCGTCTCGGCCATGCTGGAAGCGATTCTGCGCGCCGCGGGCCGGCGGACCGGACTCTACACCTCGCCGCACCTCGTCAAGCTGGGTGAGCGCGTGCAGGTGGACCGCCAGCTGCTGACCGAGGCAGAGATCGTGGCCTACGCGCAGGAGTTGCAGCCGGTCGCGGCACGCGCGGCGGCCTTCGCGGCGGACGAGCACGCCACTTTTTTCGAGTTCATGACCGCGATGGCTTTTCTGCAGTTTCAACGGAAGCGGGTGGATCTCGCCATCGTCGAGGTCGGCATGGGCGGCCGGCTCGACGCGACCAACGTCGTCCAGCCGGAGGTCAGTGTGATCACGTCCATCGGACTCGACCATTGCGCCGAACTCGGCGATACGGTGGAGCTGATCGCGCGCGAGAAGGCCGGCATCATCAAGCCCGGCCGGACCGTCGTCATCGGCCGCCTGCCCGCCGGGGCGGAGCGGGTGGTTCGGGAGGTGGCCACCGCCAACGCGGCGCCGGTGCATTCCGTGCGCGAAGTATTTGGCGAAGCTCTGGAAAAATATCCCGCGACAAATCTGGAAGGCGACTACCAGCGGTGGAACGCTGCGACCGCGGTGCTCGCCGCCCGGCTGTTGCCCGCAGCGTTGCGGCCCGATGAAGCGGCGGTGGCGCGCGGACTGGCGCAGGTCAACTGGCCCGGACGCTGGCAGCGCTTGTCGGTCGGGGGCCGCAAGGTGATTCTCGATGCGTCGCACAATCCCGAGGGCGCGGAGGTGCTCGAACGTAGTTTGTGCCGGTTGGTCGCCGAGACCGGCCGTCAGCCGGTGATCGTTGCCGGTGCCTTGGGCGAGTTCCGTGCCCGGGCTTTGCTGGAGGTTGTCCTGCGCCACGCCCGCGAGTTGCACCTCGTCACGCCGCTGCAGGCGCGGGCGACGTCCGCGGAGACGATGCGGGCGATGGTGCCGCCCGCGGCGCGCGCCCAGGTGCGCACCAGCGCGGTGGAATTGATCTTTCCCGATGCGACGACCTGCACCTTGGGTGAGCCCGGTGACACGGTGGTGGTGACCGGCTCGATCTATCTGCTCGGCGAGGTGCTCGAGCGGCTGGAGCCCGGCCGCGGTGCGGGCGAGGGCCGGCTGCAGGATTTTTAGGGGAGCAATGCAGTTAGCCACAGATTACACGGATGAACACGGATGCCATTCGCGTGACCTGTCATCCTGAGCGGAGTGAAGGATCCAGAACGATGCTTGTTTGTGGATGTGCTGCTGGATTCTTCGCTCCGCTCAGAATGACCGATGCCGGGTCTTTTGACTTTATCCGTGCTGATCCGTGTAATCCGTGGTGACCTCCGTACTTTCTTCCCGCTTGTTTCCCACGGATTCCGCTGCAAGCGTGTTGGTCCAGTGATGCAAGCCCGCCCGTCATTCGCGAAAGCCTTCAAGGGGAAACGCGTGCTCATCACCGGCGGACTGGGCTTCATCGGCTCCAACCTGGCGCGGAAGCTCGTGGCGCTCGGCGCCAAAGTCACGCTGCTCGACAGCCTGATCCCCGAATACGGCGGCAACCGGCGCAACCTGCACGGCATCGAGCCCAAGGTGGAGATCAACCTCTCCGATGTGCGCGACCGGCACAGCCTGCCGCAATTCCTGCGCGGCCAGCATTTCCTGTTCAACCTCGCCGGCCAGACGAGCCACATGGACTCGATGACCGACCCCGAGACCGACCTTGAGATTAACTGCCGCGCCCAGCTCACGCTGCTGGAGGCCTGCCGGAAGCACAACCCGAAGCTCCGCGTCGTCTTCGCCAGCACGCGGCAGATTTACGGCCGGCCCGATTACCTGCCGGTGGATGAGAAGCACCCGCTGCGTCCGGTGGATGTGAATGGCATCAACAAGCTCGCGGGCGAGGAGTATCACCTGCTTTATAGCGAGGTCCATGGCGTACCCAGCACGGTGCTGCGCCTGACCAACACCATCGGCCCCCGGATGCGCGTGAAGGACGCCCGCCAGACTTTTGTCGGCGTGTGGATCCGGCAGATTCTCGAGGACAAACCGATCGAGGTGTGGGGCGGCGAGCAGCTGCGCGACTTCACCTACGTGGATGATGCCGTAGAGGCTTTTTTGCTCGCGGCCACGCAGCCGCAGGCGGTGGGCCGGGTATTCAATCTCGGCGGGGTCGGGCAGATCAGCCTGCGAGAACTGGCGGAACAATTGGTGGCAGTGGCGGGGCGGGGCAGTTACTGCGTGAAGAAATTTCCGGCCGACCGCCGCAAGATCGACATCGGCGATTACTACTCCGACTGCACCCTGATCGGCCGGGAGCTCGGCTGGCAGCCGGTCACCACCATTCGTCAGGCTCTGGCCAAGACCGTGGCCTACTACCGCAGGGAACTGCGGTATTATCTGTGAAGACAGGGCCGGAATATTGATCAAAGTTCATCGGTCATCGCTCATTTTTCATTGCAGAACCCCGATGCACCAGATGACCAATGAAAATTGAACAATGAGAAATGATAAATATTCCGAAGGCTTCACTGCTTCACTCCGTTACCTCCTGTGAGCAATTCCAAGATTCTCCCTGCTGATCCCAAGGCTTCTTACCTCGCCGCGCAGGCCGAGATCGATGCCGCCATCCAACGGGTCATGCGGAGCGGGCACTACATCCTCGGACCCGAGGTCGCGGCGTTTGAAAAGGAATTCTCGGCGTGGCTCGGGGTGACGGACACCGTCACGGTGGCCAACGGCACCGATGCGCTCGAGCTGGCCTTGCAGGCGGCCGGCATCGGCCCCGGCGACAAGGTCGTCACCGTCGCCAATACCGTCACCGCGACCGTGTCCGCGATCACCGCCCGCGGGGCGCGGGTCGTCTATGGGGAGGTTGAGCCCGCCACCATGCTGCTGGATGTCGCCGCGCTCGAGACGATGCTGGCCACGCTGCGCGATCCCAAGATCAAGGCGGTTGTGCCGGTGCACCTCTACGGTCAGGCCGTGGACATGCCGCGCCTCATGGAAGTGGCGGCGAAACACAATCTGGTGGTCGTCGAGGACTGCGCGCAGGCCCACGGCGCCCTTGTAGGCGGACGCAAGGCGGGCACCTGGGGCCAGCTGGCGGCCTTCAGTTTTTATCCGACCAAGAACCTCGGCGCGCTCGGCGACGGCGGGGCGGTGTGCGGTAATGACGCCGGTTTGCTGGAGCAGGTGCGGATGCTGCGGCAATACGGCTGGCGCAAGCGCTACGTGAGCGAGGCGCACGGCCGCAACAGCCGGCTCGACGAGCTGCAGGCCGCGATTCTGCGCGTAAAGTTGACGCGGCTCGACGCCGAGAACGCCCGGCGCAACGCCATGGCCCAGCAATATCTCGCCGGGTTAAAAGGCACGGCGCTCACGCTGCCGATCGTGGCGGAGGGGCGCACGCATTGCTGGCACCAGTTCGTGGTCCGCACGCCCCGGCGCGAGGAACTCCGGGCCCACCTGGAGAAGAATAATATCCTGTGCGGCGTGCTTTATCCCGTGCCGATCCACCGGCAGCCGGCGTATCACGACGCGGCGCTGTCGTTCCCGCACACCGAGCAGGCCTGTGCCGAGGTGCTCTCACTGCCGTTGCATCCGGGCCTGAGCGATGACGACGTCGCGCGGGTCATCCGCGAGGTCGCCGGCTTTTTCGGCTAATTGAGGCTCGCCTATCAACCTGACACACCCCGTCGCTATCGCGCCACCCCTCTCCAGAGGGGATCCACCACCACACTCGGAAATCCCCTCTGGAGAGGGGTGCCCGGCAGGGCGGGGTGTGTTGGGGAAATTACGCTACGCCACTTCCTCCCGACGTCAGGCTATTGTACGTTCCTCAATAATTGATCATTTATCCTGCACCGGGAATTGTCCGTGTCGCAGGAAGTGGATCGTTGCGCGGATCACCTCGGCGTTACGCATGAGGTAGGGGTGGGTGGCGTGAACGACACGATGGGCCTTCATGTCCGCGATCCTGGTGCGTTCAACTGAGACTTTGCCGTCATCCGGACCGGGAATCATCAGACTGTTGATCCAGTTGATTGACCGGTCGCCTGCAATCACGCCGAGTTCAAAATCCACCGGACCAAGCTGGTTCGGCACGGAGTCGGCCCCGGTGCCCAGTTGTTTTCCGGCGGGGCCGTTGATCGCGGTGAACACCCGATAGTCGCCGAGCTGGTCCACCACCTCGCTGCCCTGATTGGGCGGGCCGAGCATGACCACGCGGCCGAGCAGAGCAGGACGCCTCGTCTTGAGATATTGCCGGACCAGGATCCCGCCCATCGAGTGGGTGATGAAATGGATTCGGCTAGCGTCCTTGAGCTTGGGGTCGGCGAGCGCGGCATCAATGACCTTGGTCGCCAGTTCCTGGACGGTAGCTTCGCGCGAGGGGTAATCGACGTTCAGGACGGTGTAACCCTCGGCTTCGAGCGCGGCCGCCATCTTGGTCATGGACTTATCCGTCCGGGCCAGGCCGTGGAGCAAAATGACCGCTTCCTTGGCCGATGCGGTGGAGGTGATGAGCATGAAGCCGACGACGATCCGGAGCAATTGACTCATGCAGTCAGGCGTTCGGCACGCAGGGTTGGTCGCGGAGCACGCGGACAGTCGAGGGCGGGTGCCTCACCAGCTTGGCCGTCGGGCGGACTGGCCGGCGCACGAGCTCACCGCCGCAATTGGCGCAAATGTAGCAGAGCTTGGTGGACGCACACTCGAAGCAGTAGGTGCACTCGAAGGTGCAGATGTAGGCCTCCTGAGACTCGGGCGGCAGGTTCCGGTCGCAGCATTCGCAGTTGGGTCGTAGTTCGAGGGCCATGGGGGTTAGGTATTGAAGGCTCGTCAGCCTTTCTTTCCTGGTAGCCTGATGTGCAGCACATGACTCAGGGAGAAACTCATGCCTTGCTGTCCTTCCGCCAGCCACGGCATAGCGAAGGCGGGCTGGTAGAGCGACTCATATGCTTCGAACGAAGTAACGGCACCCGGTCGCTCTAGCTTGGCGCGCTTCTTTCCCTCAGCCTCCAACTTATACTCGATGAGCACCGGGTCTTTTAGGTTCTTGCCGTCCACGGCAACAACCCGCAGCAGGTAGGGTTTGTCCACAATATTCTGCGAATAGTAGCTGTTGGGTTTGGCGACGAACTCGGCTTGAACGGTAACCGGTTTCCCGAATTCGGACGACACGATCGGGCGCAGGACTTCCTGGGCACTTGCGGTTGAGATCAGGGCGAGCAGCAGGACGCAGCGGGCAATAATTATTTTCATTTGGCTTTAGAGGTCGAGTTTCTGGAGCAGCTCTTCAACCGACAGCTTGTGATGGGCGGCGACGGGCTTCAGCACACCGCCACGAGGGTGCCGATCTTGAGTGGTTTGTGATTCGGCACGGTGAGGTGATGCGGGCCATTAACGTCGGTGCTGAGACGGATGTGTGAACCGTCCCGCCTGATGCGTGCGTAGCCGAGCACCCGCAGGGCTTTGACCAGATCTGCGCCGGAGACTTGGCGCGGAATCCTCACACGGACAAAACTTCGTTCCGCACATAGTGCAGCCGGATGACCTTGGGCATGGGGCCGGGCACTCCGTCACCGAAGTGACATTGCACGGCTTCGCGCACCATAGTGCGGAGCTCATCCATCGTTTCGCTCTGGGTGGCGATGGCATGACCGAGTGCGGTGGCCACGTAGCCGCCGTCCGCTTCGTCTTCACGCACCTCAAAGATGATCTCGCTCATGCGGGCAAGGTAGCTGCTGGGTTTAGTTCTGCAATCTAACAGTCGGCGGCATACAACGCGGGGTGAGGGCACCCCGCCCACATAATTCTCAAGTCCGGCGCAGCAGCGCGACGTAGAAGCCGTCCGTGTTGCGGGTGCCGGGGAGGAGGAGAGTGCCGAGGCCGTCGAAGGTGCCGCCGTGGGTGTCGGCGGAGGGCTCGGGTTTGAATTGCGGGTGGGCCGTAAGGAAGGTCGCGACGACATCGTGGTTCTCATGGTGGCTGAGCGAGCACGTGGCGTAGATGAGAAGTCCGCCGGGTTTCACTCGCGGGGCGTTGGCGTCGAGAATCTCCAACTGGGTCCTGGTGAATGAGGCGATGCTGTCGGCTGTGACATACCACTTGAGGTGCGGTTGGCGGCGCCAGGTGCCGGAGCCGGAGCACGGGGCGTCCACGAGAACGCCGTCGTAGCTGGAATCCGGAATGTTCGTAATACGAACATTGGTCAGGCGGGCGCGTTTGGCGCGGGCGTCGAGTTCGTCGAGGATGTCGGGACGGATGTCGGTGGCGTCCACGTGTCCGCTGTCGCCGAGCATACGCGCGAGATGCAGCGTCTTGCCACCTGCGCCGGCGCACGCGTCGAGCCAGCGTCCGCCGGGGGTGATCGGGGCACAGGCGAGCACAAGCTGCGAGCCTAGGTCCTGGATCTCGATAAAGCCGCGGCGGTAGGCGTCGGAGCCCGCGACCTCGGCGTTGGGCGGCAGGCAGAGGGCGTCGGGGAAGTCAGCGGGCTGGTCAAAGGTCCACTGCCGGGCGCGGAACTCGTCGAGCACGAGGGCGCGGTCGTTGCACTGGATGCGGACCCATACGCCCGCCCGGCTGTTGAGGGCGTCGAGGTGCGGTGACTCGAAGGCGGCGGGGCAGTGGGAGCGGAACCACGCCGGAAGCAGGGCTTCCGGGGAAAAGTTGAGAGCTGACCCGCCGTCGCTTGGCTTTGGCGCGGCAAGGAGATGAGGGCTGAGAGAAGTCTGCCCTACACACCCCGCCCGTTGGGCACCCCTCTCCAGAGGGGACTTCCGCTGGCTTGAATCCCCTCTATCAAGAGGGGTGGCGCGGAGCGACGGGGTGTGTGGGTCGCTTACCGTCGTGTTTAGCAGACTCGACAGCACGGCGGATTTCCCGGCGAGGGTGTCGGGGACGGCGGGCCAGTCGGCGCAGTGGGCGGCGCGGTAGTGCGAGGTGGGCATCAGTTGCTTGTCGCGCGCCCCCGGGGCACCCGCGCTCCTCGCCCCTCCTGCCACCGAACCGGCAGTCGGGGCCAAACCTGCGGTTTGACCATCTCCGCGCTGCCGCGCTACGTCCGGCGCAAGCCAGGCAGTGAGCTTGGCGGCGAGGTCGGGAGCAGTGTCCAGAAGCGGGTTAATCCAAGGGTAGAAACGCAGGTAGGTGTAAACGAGTTCGCGGTAGAGCTTGCGGTCGCGGGAGCCGATGGCGCGGTGGCGGGCGAAGAGGTCCTTGATGCGCCGGGGCAGGGCGCTGTCGCGACCGATGTGCGGGCGCAGCTCGGCCACGAAGGCAAGGAACAGGCGCTGCTGGTTGGCGGCGATGTTGGGGTTCATGGCAGAAGATTCCCCGCGGATGGCGCGGATAAACGCGGATGAAGAATGAATTGATCCGGCATTGATCCGTGTAATCCGCGGGAAAGCCTTCTTGGTCTTGCTCAGAATTTCAACAGCTCGACCTCGATGTTGAGGGCGAAGGAGCTTTCGCGGCGGGGGCCGTCGAAGAAGGAGACCTCGTACTTGACGGCCCAGGTCTGCCCGAGGCGCTGCCAGACGCCGTAGCTCTGCTCGTTAAACCGGTTGCGCCGGCCGTCGTAGCGCCAGAGGGCGGTGACATCGTACGACTCATTGAGCCGGCGGCGGAACTCGACGTAGTATTCGTCGTAGTCGTGGCGCAGGAAATGCGTGGCGAGGCGGACCGACCACCATTCCTGGTCGATGAGGGTCAGGCCGGTGTTGAGCTCCTGCTGGCGCGGGGCGTGGGGATCGAAGCGGTGGAACACCTCGAAGCGCACCCACGGGGCCGGGGTGAGGGCGAGCTCGGTGTAGATGTCGGAGAGGTGGCGCGTGCCGGCGGCGGGTTCGAAGCGGTAGTCCGCGGCGAAGTTGAGCGACGCGAGGTTGCGCGAGCCATAGTTAGCGTCGCGGGTCTGGAGGGTGTTGTTGAAGGAGAGCCGGACGGTGTTGAGGGCGGTGAGGTCGTCGAGGTTGCGGGAGTCACCGATGGAGAGCGGCTGCAGGTAGGTGGAGAAGACGCGGCGGTCGATGGGCGGGATGTAAGCGCGACCGTGGGCGGCCTCGGGGGCGTAGCGGTAGGAAAGCTTGGGTTCGATCAGGTGGCGCAGGCCGTCGATCTCCCAGATCTCGTTCTTGTAATCCGTGGTGCCGCTGGCGAGCAGGCGGGCGTCGAAGCCGACCTCGCCGATCGTGCGGGTGTATTCGTTTTTGCCGCCGAGGGCGTCGGTGTAGTGCGTGACGCGGCCACCGGCGACGGGAGTGACGGTGAACCACGGGGTCGGCGCGATGGGGCGCTCGAGGCCGTAGTAGGCGTCGAGGCGCGTGGTGCGCCGGCGCGGGTCGAGGCCGAAGGCGTCGGCTTCGAGTGCGACGGCGCTGGCGTTGAGGCGTTGGTAGGAGCCGAGCGGGGCGGCGATAGGGAGGAGGTCGAAGCGCAGCTCGGGCAGGCGCTCCTGCACGCGGTGGTAGGAGTTGGGGTGGAAGCGGGCGAAGGCGCTGAGCGAGGTGTTGGCCCCGGCATACACGGCCTCGATGAACGAGTCGGGCTGCTGGTCCCGGTCGAATTCCTTGCGGCGGAAATCACGGAGCACCTCGGAGTCGCTCCAGTAGTTGAATTCGCCGTTGAGGGAGAAATGCTCGCCGTAGGACTGGCGATGCTCCCAGGTGAAGAAGCTCCGGTCCCGCGGGACGGGGGCGCCGAGGATGTCGGTGCGCCGGTCGCCGCTGTCATTGATGTAACCCGAGCGGAAGAAACCGTCCATGGCCCCGTGTTCGTCGGCGCGGTGGTAAGTGCCCGACGGCCCGGCCATGACGCCGCGCGCGGAGTAGAGGCCGACGTCCGCGCCGAGTTTCACGCCCTCGGCGACGGGCAGATGGAAGCCCAGTTCAGCGTAGGCCCCGAGGCGCCCGCGGTAGCCGACGCGGCCGCTGATGTAGGAAATAAAATCCACATCCAGGGCTTGCTCGAATTTCGGGAAATGCAGGAAGTGGCCGCCGTGCAGGCCGACGCCGAGGCCCTCGGCGCGGACGATCCTGCCCTTGGCGTAGGTCAGCCGCGTGGCGCGGATCGAAGGGGTGTAGCTGGTGTCCTCGCGGAAAAAAACCGTGGCGTTGGTGAAGACGAGCTCATCGAACGTGCCCTCGACTGATTCGCCCGAGACATAGACGGGGAACTGGCCGACCCGAAGATTGCGGGCCTCGATCCGGCCGGTGTCGGTGTGGTAGGTGCCCTCGTCGGCCAGCAGGCGGCGGTTGCCCGAAGTGATAATGAGGTGCCCCCGGGCGGTGGCGGTCCGGGCGGCGGTGTTGAAACGGATGACATCCGCGGTGAGCACTAGGTCGCCCAAGGTCAGCCGGGCGTCGCCGGTGATGATCACGTCCTTGGTCGCGTCGTCATAGACGGATTCCTTGCCCTCGAGCTTGGGCTGGCCGGATTGGGCGACCATGGCCGCCGCGGACAGGACCAGGGCGAAGCCGAGGGCGGAAAATCGGCGGAGGAGACGGGCAAAAGGCATGGTGATTGGAGTGGCGGGGGGAGCGGGACGGTGCAACGAGATTTGCGAGGAAGCCGAGGGCGATTTGCCACGGGTTACGCGATAGACACGGATGAAAGAGAATAGTGCTAACACGCGGGCCGGCTGGCGGTCATAGACCGCCGCTACAGTTGTCTCAGCTCATTTCGGCCAGTCTGGAGGGCCCGCGTCACTGCGGGCCGTATTTGGCCGCATCGCCTGGCGGCTCGCAGGGACGCGAGCCCTCCAAGGAAACCGAGGCAAACGTTTCGGCTAGACGCGCCGGGAGTGCCGGGCAGAGTGAAGGACCTCACCTGTGATCATCCCGGCACCAGAGTTGCAGGCGTTCCTGCATAACCACCAAGCCAACCCCCACGGCTGGCTGGGCATGCATCCGGCCAAGGTGAAGCGCAAGTCCGGGGTCGTGGTGCGGGCGTTCCGGCGCGGAGCGGTCAAATGCTCCGTCGTGGAGCTCGAGGCCCCGGGCGCGCCGGCCCACCCGATGGAGCTGCTGGCCGCAGAGGGATTCTTCGAGGTGTTCATCCCGGGCAAGAAAATCTTCCGGCACCAGCTGCGCTACGAGACGTCGTGGGGCGACATCCACCAAGTTTACAACGCCTACTCCTTCCTGCCGACGCTTTCCGAGCAGGATCTGTATCTGTTCAACGAGGGCAACGAGCACCGCATCTACGAGAAGCTGGGGGCGCACCCCCGCATGATGGGCGAGGTGCCCGGCGTGGCCTTTGCGGTGTGGGCCCCGGCCGCATCCCGAGTGTCGCTCGTGGGGAATTTCAACGCGTGGGACGCCCGCTACCACCCGATGCGGCCGCTCGGCGGCTCGGGCGTATGGGAGCTGTTCGTGCCCGACGTGGGCGAGGGCGAGATCTACAAGTTCGCCGTCTGGGACAAGCACGGGCACATGCGGCTGAAGACCGACCCCTACGGCACGCGCTTCGAGGCGCCGCCGAACAACGCCGCGATGGTCTGCAACGTGAAGCGCTACGCGTGGGGCGATGCGGACTGGCTGGCGAAGCGCACCGCGCTGGCCGGCCAGACCGACCGGCCGCTGTCGATCTACGAGATGCACCTCGGCTCCTGGCAGCGCAACCTCGCGGAAGCCGGGCGGGCCTACACCTACCGGGAACTGGCCCCGCTGGTGGCAAACTATGTGGTCGAGATGGGCTTCACCCACATCGAGGTGATGCCGGTGGCCGAATTTCCGTTCCCGGGTTCGTGGGGCTACCAGGTGACCGGCTATTTTGCCCCGACGCACCGTTGGGGCACGCCGGAGGATTTCCAATTTTTCGTGGACCACCTGCACCAGCGCGGCATCGGCATCATCGTGGACTGGGTGCCGGCGCATTTCCCGCGGGATGCCTTCTCGCTGGCGGAGTTTGACGGCACGCACCTCTATGAGCACGCCGATCCCCGGCTGGGCGCGCACCAGGACTGGGGCACGTTGATCTTCAACTACGGCCGGCATGAGGTGCGGTGCTTCCTCATCGCCAGCGCCCTGTCCTGGTTCGACCGCTACCATATCGACGGCGTGCGCGTGGACGCGGTCGCCTCGATGCTCTACCTCGACTACTCGCGCAAGGAAGGCGAGTGGATCCCCAACCGCCACGGCGGACGCGAGAACCTCGAGGCGATCAGCTTCCTGCGGCAGGTGAACGACCTCGTCCACCACTACTACCCCGGCACGCTGACGATCGCGGAGGAGTCGACGGCGTTCCCGATGGTGAGCCACCCGACCAAGGACGGGGGCCTGGGCTTCGACTACAAGTGGAACATGGGGATGATGCACGACACCCTGCTTTATTTCCAGAAGGACGCGATCCACCGCAAATGGTCGCACGACAAGCTGACCTTCGGGATGGTCTACCAATACTCGGAGAAATTCATCTCGGTCTATTCCCATGACGAGGTCGTCCACCTGAAGGCCTCGATGCTGGACAAGATGGCGGCGGGTTCCCACGGCGACAAGGCGGCGACGCTCCGCTCGCTCTACGGCTTCGTCTGGATGTATCCGGGCAAGAAGCTGCTCTTCATGGGCGGGGAGTTTGGCCAGAACCGCGAGTGGAACTACGACTCGGGGCTCGAGTGGCACCTGCTCCAGTATCCCGAGCACGAGGGCCTGCGCCTGCTCGTGCGCGACCTGAACAAACTCTATCTCGGCGATCCGGTCCTCAGCACGACCGACTACCGGCCGGAGTCGTTCCGGTGGGTGAACGCCACCGATGGCGACCAGAGCGTGATCAGTTTCCTGCGGCTGGATCCGGCGGGGCAGGCGGCCTATCTCGTGATTGGCAATTTCACGCCGATGACCCGCTCGCGCTACCACGTGGGCGTGCCGCACCGCGGCTACTGGCGCGAGGTGATGAACACCAATTCCACCTACTACGGCGGCGCGGGTTTCGGCAATCATGGCGGCCGGCCGGCCTCGACGGCGCCGGCCGACGGCTTTGAGCAATCCCTCAGTCTCACGCTGCCCGGTCTGTCGGTGGTGGTGTTCAAGTGGACGTCGGGCCACGCGGCGGGAGAGTAGTGGGTCAATTTGATGTAGGTCGGGCTTTATGCCCGACACACCACCGCAATCTGTCGGGGATAAACCCCGACCTACAAACTAACGGGCTGTTGGTCGGAAACTATTCTGATCCACCACGGGGCGGGAGCCCAAGATTGACCTGTCCGGTGGCGGCCAGCATGATGACGGGAATGAATACGGCGCGGATCTGGTTTGGCCTGCTGGTGCTGTCCGTGGCGCTGCCCCTGGCCGCGAGGGAGAAACCGAAGATCTCGGCCATCGAGCGCGCACAGGGCTGGCGGCTGCTCTTCGACGGTGAGTCACTGAGCGACTGGCGCGGCTACCGGCTGAACAAGGTGCCGGCGAACTGGACCGTGGCCGATGAATGGGTGACCAACAACGGCGGTCCGGGCCTGGTCACCGACGAGGAGTTCCAGGATTTCGAACTGCAGTTCGACTGGAAGGTGGCGGAGGGCGGCAAGGCCGAGGCCTACCTGCACGTGGATGAGAATGCAGCCAGTCCCGAGGAAACCGGCCTGCTGGTGGAGCTTTCGGGCGGCACGGTGATGGGCGGCAACGGCGGCTTGACCAAGCCCTGGCGCGTGATCACCCCGCAGCCGGGCCTGTGGTATCGCGCGAAGATCTCCGTTTATGGCAATCAGGTGGAGCACTGGATCAACGGCGACCAGATCCTCGGCTACCTGGTTGATTCGTCCGAATGGCGGACGGCGGTGGCCGGCAGCCGGTTCAAGAATTTCCGCGACTACGGCCGACTTCGCAGCGGGCGCATCGTGCTGGCGGGGCCGGGCGCCTCGTTTCGCAACGTCAAGATCCGGTCCCACTGAGCCGGCCACTGAATTAGCTGGCAGTGATATAGCTTGTCATTGCGAGAAGCCTGCAACGCGGGCGACGAAGCAATCCAAGCAAGATGGATCGCTACGCCCCGCTGCGCCGGGCTCGCGATGACAAAACAAAATTGACCAGGACTGATTACTGCGGGGGCGCGACCTCGATGTGGAGTTTCTCGAGCGTGACCCCCAGCTGGCGGTCATATTCAGCCAGTGCCTTGGTGTAGTCGGATTGCGCGGCGGCCTCGCGGACCTCGGCAAAGGAAAGGATTTCCTGCTGCTGCGCGACGAAGAAGGTGCTGCTCTGGCCGACGCGCAGGCGCTTGACCTCGGCGTCGAGCGTGGCCTGCGCGAGCTCGCGCGCCTGCCGGTTGGCCTGGATCCGCTTCTGCGCCGTCTCGATCTGGCCGGCGGCGTTGCCGACCAGCACGACGATGGCCTGTTCGATCTGCTGCAACTGGGTCTCGGACTGGCGCTGCTGCAGTTTCGCCACCCGGTAGCGGCCGCGCTCGGTGGTGAACGTGAGGGGCACGGAGACCACCACGCCCCAGCTGTAGCTGCGGTAGTCCTGGTCCTGCACCTGGCGGCGGCTGGCGGCGCGGTCGGCGTCGTAGCCGTTGTGGCCGTAGCTGCCGACGAGATCGACGCGGGGCAGCAGCTGGTTGAACTGCAGCCGGGAATTCACGTCACTGCGCTGGAGGACCAGTTTCGCCTGCTGGTAATCGGGGCGCTTCTCAAGGGCGATACGGAAGTCCGCCACCGGGTCCACGACGACGATGGGCGCGGGCGCAGGCGGCTCGATGGTCAGGCGCTCGTCGAGCAGGCCGGTCGTGCGGTCGTCGCTGATGAGTTGCTTGAGGGCGTTCTCGGTGTCGCGCAACTGGCGCTCGGCGTTCAGCACATTTTCCTGCCGGCTGGCGACGCGGGAACGCGCGGAGGTCACGTCGTATTCGGACATGCTGCCGACCTTGAAGCGCTTTTCGTTCTCGGCGAGCAGGTCGGCGGCGAGATCGCGGGAACGCGTGGCGCTGCGCAGGTAGGCGTGGGAGAAATTCAGGTCATGGTAGGCGTAGGTCACACGGGTGACGGTATCCATGACGGTTTGCCGGAACTGCCAGTCACTGATGCCGCGGTTGGCGCGGGCGATGCGGATGGAAGCGAGGGTGGGGCCGAAGCCAAAGTCGCGGAGGAGCGGCTGCCTGCCGGAAACGCCGGCGAAGGAGTCGAAGTTGTCCGCATAGGCGTTGAAGGTGCCGCGGGCGTTGGTGGTGGTGCCCCCGAGGCGGTAGGTCATGCCCTAGGGCAAGAGGCCGCCGAAACCCAGGTCATAGGTGTCGGTCTCGTCGCGGGTGGTGTTGCGCAGGCCGGAAGTGGAATCGAAAGTGAGGAGCGGATTGCGGTTCTCGGCGTGGTTGTAGCTGCCACTGAGGACGGGATCAAATTTGCCCAGGGCCTCGGTGACACGGGCGGCGGCGATGGCGGCATCAAAGCCCTCGACCTTGATCGAAAAGTTTTTCGCCAGCGCACGCTGAATCGCCTCATCGAGGGTGATGGCCGGCGCGCCGGGCGTGGAAATGTCGGACAACGCGAAGCCGGGCAGAGCGACAATCGAGGAAAAAAGCAGGGCGAGAATGCGCCGGTGGATGAACATGGGGAAGGTGATGCCGACCTGCTTTGCAACCCTTGTGCCAGCGGGCGGGTTAATTACAAAGCACAGTCGGCCAATGAAATGCACGAGACTGAGAATCGACTGTATGCCGGTGATTCCTCAGCGACGGGATTAACTGATCCCGATATTGGGAACTCCCTGTCGGCAGCGCAGTTGATCAATTCACCATCATTCCGTCGGCGAGGCGGATGACGCGGGAACCATAGGTGGCGTTCTCGGCGGAGTGCGTGACTTGGATGATCGTCGTGCCCTCCTCGTTGAGTTTCTTGAAGAGCTTCATGATCTCGCGGCCCTGGTCGGAGTGGAGATTGCCCGTCGGCTCGTCGGCGAGGATAAGCGAGGGCTTGGCGATGAGGGCGCGGGCGACACCGACGAGCTGCTGCTGACCGCCGGAGAGCTGGTTGGGGTAGAGATCTTTTTTTGCGACGATACCGAACCGATCAAGGACGTCACATACGACTGACTCACGCTCCTTCTTGGGAATGTCGCGGTAGGAAAGCGGTATCTCCAGATTCTCATACACGGTGAGATCATCGAGCAGGTGATAGCTCTGGAAGACGAAGCCGATGTGTTTTTTCTGCAGCTCGAAGCGTTTCTTCTTGTCGAGCCTGTGCACAGTCGTGCCGAGCAGCTCGAATTCGCCGTTCCACGCGCTGTCGTGCAGGCCGAGGATGTGGAGCAGCGTGGACTTGCCGGAGGGACAAGGGGCAAGATGTCCGTGCTAAACCGGCGCGATGCGGGTTATCCGGCCATTCTCGTGGGTCCAGCGGTGGAGTTCCGGTCCGACGCCGTGCTTGAGCTTCTTAAACAGTTCAGGGGCGTCGCGCTTTTGCAGCATCAGCTCGGCCACGCCGCCGGCGTCGCAATTGAAGATCTTCGCGTAGCCCTTGTAGTGGCGGGGCTCGCCGATGATGCGGGAGAGGCCGGATTCGCCTCCACTTGTAGGTCGGGGTTTATCCCCGACGGTTTGCGCGTTGGTTGTCGGGCCTAAAGCCCGACCTACAGAAGCGGCACCTCGCCGGTCAAGGGCGAGGAACGAGTAGGGCAGGGAGCGCAGGTCGATCCCGGCGCGCTGGCCGAACTTCACCCAGCCGGAGTCGGCGTGGATGCCGGCCGGGGGCGTGGCAAAGAAATGACACCAGTGCGGCTCGTTGCCCGCCGCGAGCACGCCGCAGGCGCCTTGATGGGGGCAGGGCGCCACGACGTGGAACGGCCCGGCGAGTTTCTTGCGCCAGTGACCGAGCACCCGGCTGACTTCGTGGTTGCCCGGCTCGACCCACAAAGCCGACGCAGCCCGGGACATCAACTCGCCCAGTCCTGCCAGATCGTTATCATGGAGTTCGTTGAGCACATGACTGATGACGAGCACGCTGATCGGCTCCTTGCCGTCCAGGAAGCGGGGAGTGACACGTTCGACCTCCAGCGAGGGAAACGCCTTGCGGGCCGTGTGCTCGGAGAAGTCCATCGCCAGGGTGGAATGGTCGTACACGAGCAGGCGGGAGAAATTCTCCGCGCCAAAAAAATCCACCACGCGCCGGCCCGCGATACCGCTGCCGCAGCCCCAGTCGAGCACGCTGGCCCCCGGCGGCGGCGACCAGCCGCGCAGTTTCAGCTCATCCAGCACGGCATCCCATTTGCAGCCGATGCGTTCGCCGAAGGTAAAGTCGTAGCACTCGAGATCGGTGATGGTGTGCCAATACGGTCCCTCCGCGGCGGTGCCGGTGAGAAAGTTCTCGCGCAGCCGGTCAAGGACATCCCAGTCGAGCGAGGCCCAGTTCATGATACAAAGAGCCCCGAGATATCCTCCGCGGATTTCGCGGATAGGCGCGGATGGAGAAGAGAACAGCTTTCCCGGTCATTCTGAGCGCAGCGAAGAATCCATGCAGCAGAAGGCATTGCGGGGTGGGGGCACCCCGCCCACAGAATACCAGGGAGTGTTTTCAAACCCATTATTGTCATCCTGAGCCATGCGAAGGATCCATCAGGATGCATGCTGGCCGTCGTGCCGATGGATTCTTCACTGCGTTCAGAATGACAGGTTTGGGTAATGATAAGGGTTTGAAAACACACCCTGGATCCTTCCCTTTGCTCAGGATGACAGTGGTCGTAGAATATTTCCTGATCCGTGAACATTCGTGTCAGCAATGGCTAAAACTGAACCCTAGCTGACGGGCCAAGGCTTGGGACGTGATGCCGTAGAAGGCGGCGAGGTCACGGATCTTCACGGCCAATGGTTCATCGTGCGTGAGGCCCGGCCGTTTGGTGGCGGCTATCATGAGGTTCTTGGCCGTGTGCTCGGTGGAGATGAACTCGAAGACCTTGGTGTCGTAGCCGGCCCACTCCAACAACAGGGCGCGCAGGGCGTCGGTGGCGAATTCGGCGTGCCGTTCCTGGAAAATGCCGTGGCGCAGGGCCGGGGCGAGAACCGGCGCCGCGCGCAACTGGGGGCGCAGCTCCTTCTGGCAGCACGGTGAGACGACGATGAGCGTCGCGCCGGTCCTGACGCCGCGGGCAATCGCGTCGTCGGTGGCCGTGTCGCAGGCATGGAGGGCGATGAGCACGTCGGGCACGGGGAGGTCGGCTTCCTGGATCGTGCCGCTGATGAAGGTGAGCTTCGGCCGGGCGGTGTCATGGGCGATCCGGTTGCAGAGGGTGACGAGCTCGGGACGGGCCTCGACGCCGCACACGCGTGACGAGCGTTGGAGCCCGCGATCAAAATAGTCGTGGGTGGCGAAGGTCAGGTAGCCTTTGCCGCAGCCCATGTCGGTGATTTCGACGGGACGGTCCACGGCCAATGGTGCCTCATCGACGAGGTGGCTGAGAATCTCCACAAACTTGTGGATCTGCCGGTGCTTGTCGGCCATGCCTTCGCGGACGGCGCCGGCGGAATTGATGACACCGAGCGCCATGAGCCAGTCTTGGGCGTCGGTGGGCAGCAGCCGGGGTTTGGCGCGGTCGTGGGCAGTATCGGGGAAGGGCGCAGAAGTGCGGCCGAGGTGCAGGCGGGGCTCGCCCTTCTTGTTAAACTCCAGCTGCACGCTCTGCAGGGTCGTGGCGAGATGCGCGCTGTGAAAAGCGGTGCCGATGAGCCCGCTGATCTCGCGCAGGGCGTCGGCGGGCGGGAGATTCTTGGTGACGTCGCGCGTGTCGTGCCGCCAGACGAAGGAGAGGTGCGGGCCGGACTTGAGGGCGACGGGGCGGATGATGACTTTCTGCAGGGTGGGGTCGGCGATCCGGGGCTTGCCGAGCGTGAGGCGGGCAAAGGTGCCGTCGCTCACACAGGCGGCAAGTCGGGTGGCAAAATCTTCCTGAGGCAAGACGGTCATCGCAGGGCAGAATGACTGCGGGAGCCCCGAATAGTCAACAGGAGCGGGTTGATCAGCCGGTCGTGATTTTGCGCAAGGCCTCGAGCGCCTGGGTGAACCTGGGATCTAAGGCGAGGGCGGCCTCGTAGGCGGCCTTGGCACCGGGCTTGTCGCCTTGCTTCTCGAGAATGTTGCCGATGCGGGTGTGGGTGCGGGCGTTGCTTCCGCCGTGTTGGGTGAGCAGGGCGCGAAGGGCACCGAGGCCGCGGTCAAGCTGCTCGCCGGAGATGGCGGCCAGCCGACCGATGGCGTAGAGGGCGCCATTGTCGCCGGGCTTGTCGCGCAGCACCTCCTCATAAAGGGCGAAGGCCTCGGGATATTTTTTCTCGGAGGCATAGAGCGTGGCGTAGGCCTGCCGGCCCGTCGCAGAATCGAGCTGCTTGATCGCGGCGGCCTGCACGTAGGCCTGCTCCATGCCGCCACCGATGAAACCCGGGGCCTGCCGGCAGTATTCCATGACGCTGTAACGGGCGTTGATGTTGGACGGGTCAAGCTCCACGGCCTTGTCGTAGGCGGCCTTGCATTTCTTGGCCCAGCCCAGCTTAGAAAACAGGCCGGCCTTCATCGCACTGAGACCGTAGCCATCGCCGAGGATACGCTGAAATTCGCTGTTCGTCGGAGCGAGAGAGACGGCCTTCTCGAGCAGCGGCACAGACTTCTCGTAATCGTTACGGACAAGGAAAGTATACCCGAGGAAATGCCAGGCCTCGGCGTTGTTGGGCTCGGCGGCGGAGATTTTCTCCAGGATGGCCTGGGCTTCGGCCCACTGCCGGTGCTTGAAGAGCTCGGTGACCTGGACACGGAGCGCGCTGTCGGCGGCGAGGGCCGGGAGTGCGAGCAGGGCGAGGAGGAGGCGAAGCATCGGGATTAGAACCGCAAACGGCTGGATTTGTTTCGAGGAAAATCGTGAGACGGGGCCTCACACTGTGGCCGGATCGGGGTGGATCCATGGTCCGCGGTAGCTGCGCGCGAGGCGGCGGGTGGCCTCGGAATCGCCGGGGATGGTGCGCGTCTTGGGATCGTAGGTGAGTGGACGGCCGAGTTCCTGCGCGAGGTTGGCGAGAATACAGCAGGCGGTGGAGATATGGCCTTCCTCGACGTCAGCGACGGGGCGGGAACGGTTCTCCCGCGCCGCCATGAAATCCAAAATGTGCCATTTCTGAACGTCGTTGAGGGGGCCGCCCTGGTTGAAATCAAGATTCTCCAGGTTCCCGGTCTTCGACATCATGTGAAAGCCTTCGCGCGGTCCGCCATCCGCCGGCGTGAATTCGTAGCCGAGCAAGGTGATGCTGAGCGTGCCGTTCTTGCCGATGAAGCGCGCGCCCCACTGGTCGGTCCAGTGGCGTTGGGGGATCGGCGAGGCGCCCCAAGTGCGGTGTTCCCAGCTCACGTCGAGGTTCGGATAGTGGAAGACGCTCCGCTGCGTGTCCGAGATGTTGGCGGTGGCCTGCCGGTCCACGTAGATGCCGCCGGTGGAACGGATCGCCTCGGGCCAGCCGAGGTCCATCATCCAGCGCACGCAGTCGATCAGGTGCACGCCGAGGTCGCCGATCTGGCCGCTGCCGAATTCCTTGAAGATGCGCCAGGTCTTCGACTCCATGACGGGCTTGTAGGGCAGCAGGGGCGCGGGGCCGGTCCAGAGTTCAAAGTCGAGATGGGCCGGCACCGGGCCGTCGGGAAAGACGCCGGCCGGCCGGCCGGGCAGGTAGGAAAAAACCTCGACGAGGCCGACGGCGCCAAGTTTTCCGCTCCGGAGATATTTGTCACGCGCCTCGGCGAGACAGCGAGTGCTGCGCCGCTGGGTGTTCACTTGCACCACGCGGTTATATTTGCGGGCGGCGGCGACGAGGGCCTCACCTTCGATCACGTCGACGCTGATGGGTTTCTCCAGAAAAACGTCGGCTCCGGCCTGCATGGCGGCGATGGCCGGCAGCGCGTGCCAGTGGTCAGGCGTGGCGACGATGACGATGTCGTGGTGCCCCGCGGCCAGCATCTGGCGGTAATCGGCGAAGGTCTTCGGTACCGTGGGTTGCAACACGGCGACGGCCTGCAGCATGGTTTTCAGCGCGTTGGTGCTGGGATCGCAGAGGGATACGACGTCCACCGCAGCATTCTGCATCAGGCTCTGGAGATTGACGCCGCCGTACCAGCCGCAGCCGATGACGCCGACCCTGGCGCGAGGTTTGGCATCGGCCGCGAGGAGACGGGAACGAGTGGCGACGGCGGCGCCGGCCACGGCGAGGGAGGAAACGAAGGTTCGACGATTCATGATGGGGTGGGTAAGCGGTAAGGTTTAAGCGATAAGCTTTACGCTGGGCAGGTTTGGTCGGTGACTTGGGGCTTACAACTTAAACCTGAAAATTGCTCCCGCTCATTCCGCCCGCAACGCCACCATCCTACTTCGCATAAAGCTACGCAGGACGGGAAACGCGAGGCGGAGCTGAGTTGGCATGGGCGAAGTTGCACTCAGTCTGATCATTCGGCCCGTAATGCAACCATTGGATCGACCTTCGTGGCGCGGCGGGTTTGAGGCGGGCCAGGAGGACGGTGATGGCAATGAGCACCACGCCGGCGATGGCGGCGTAGATGATGCGTTTGCGGCGTTTTTCCTTGGCGACGTTGGGGCGGGCGATGTCCATGCGGTTCGTGGTTGGCCGCGCCAGTTTGCAGTGTCCGTGCCAAGTGGGAGGATAGCTGTAAGCAGTTAGTTTTAAGCGATAAACAAACCGGGAGTAATTTGGCCGCCCTAGCTTTCAGAGCGATGCCGGGAAGTGAGTGTCCCGATATTGGGATACCTGTACGAAATGCCACAGACCTCAGGCGAGGAGCACTTGGTTCACCTGGCCGGCCGGCGGCGCGGCCGCTGTTTCGCCGCAACGGACCGGATGATGAGATGACTGCGACCGCTCGCGGGCATAGTTGCCTTGGATTGGGAAACCGCGGCGGCGAGGAGAGTTTCAACTTCAGGGCGGATCAGCACGCCGGCGGATTCGAGTCTAATGAAGCGGGTCTGCTTGCCGGCGCCTATGAGAATCTTCATAGGATCAGGTAGATTCGCTCCGTGAGTGAAACAAAGTCCGATGCCATTCGAAGCTGCGGCAATCGAGAATACGCAGTCGGAAGGACGCTCTGTGGGGCAGTAGCCTATCACAAAGAAATTGTAGTTGTCGTAAACCAGCTCGTGCGCGGTGGGAAATCGCCGCCGCAGCGCTTGGCGCACCGCTCGAATCAGCTTCTGGTGCTTCGGTTCAAACTTCGCGATGAAGCGGTCGAGCTGAGTTTCGGCTTCCGCGCGATTCGTCTTCATGCGTCCGTATTGCCCAACGCCATCAGTCAGACACGATGGGGCGTAGCCCCGTCGTTGTCTGTGATGATCTGGTTAGCCTCTTCTTGTTTGGGATGATCAAATTTGATGTGTAGTGCACCGGCTACCGAACCTTTCGCGGATCCGAGATCTTCCCATAGCTTGCTCGGATCGAGGTTTGGCCAGAGGTCGTTTACGAAATGAATGTGAGCGCCTGCCTGCCAGTGGTTCTCTTCGCTGGATTTCGTGTCACGCTGATCAAAATAAAAAATGTGCCATCGAGTGCTGTTCCGAAAAGCGTGAGCTACCAAGTAACGCCGTTGATCGAACATCGACGCGATTTTCGAGATAGCTTTGCGGCCTTCTTTAATCATCTTTCCGGCTTCATCCTTTTTTCCCATCGACGTCATTTCTGATTTGGTTGGGCTCAGATGGCTAGGTATGAAGTCATTGTAACGGATCTGGTGCAGATATCCAATTTTTTGGCAGTTCGTGATTAGAAGGGAGAAATCTCTCTGCTTAATCGTGATTCGTGCAGCGATTTTTTTGAGATCTTTTTTTCGCTCGAGGGCCAGCAGATCAGCGAGATATTGCGGCACATCTTGGTCGAAGTGCTTCATCAGATCAGTCGCCATTCTCGCTGCAAAATGCTCGAACATGCTGTCTTCGGCTAACAGTGTTATTCGGCCTCGGGAGATTTCATGGCCGGTTCCATGCCGGATACGAAAGACCAAGGGCTTGTGTTTGGCAACGGTGCAGATTCCTGTCCCGGGCATGGGAAGGTCGCGTGCACGTTTTCGGCTATCATTGAAGGATCAGACGACTGGCGAATCGCTCAAGGTGGAGTTGATATCAGTGCCCATCGATCTCGTGCCCGTTGAGGCATCGGGGCATAAAGCCCCTCCTACATTCGAGGCACTGGCGGCCGGCTACTTCGCCGGTTTGCGCTGCAGGAGCAGGTAGGTCGGCATGGGGGCCGAGTGCTTGATGTCGAGCACCCCCACCGGCTGGAAATCATATTTGGCCTCCAGAAGCTTCTTGGTGACCTCCGAGACCTGCACGTGGCCGGGCTGGCCTTGCGATTCCATGCGGCTGGCGATGTTGACGGTGTCGCCCCAGAGATCATAGGCGAACTTCTTGGTGCCGATGATGCCGGCGACGACGGGGCCGCTGTTCATGCCGACGCGGATGGCCCAGTCGAGCTGATGGCGGCGGTTGAAGGCGCGGACGGCCTCGAGAATCTCAAAGGCGGCGGCGGCGCAGACCTCGGCGTGGTCGTTGCGGATGATGGGGACGCCACTGACCATCATGTAGGCGTCGCCGATGGTCTTGATCTTCTCGACTTCCAGTTGCTCGGCGATGCGGTCGAAGCTGGAGAAAATCTCGTTGAGCAGCTGGACGGTGCGCTGGGGCGACTGCCTGGCGGCGATGCGCGTGAAGCCGACGATGTCGGCGAACAGCACGGTGGAGTCGATGAAGCTGTCGACGATCGTGCGCTGGCCGGCCTTGAGGCGCTCGGCGATGGCCTTGGGCAGCACGTTGAGGAGCAGGCGCTCAGACTTGGTGCGCTCGATCTGGAGCTGGGCGAGGAAGGCCTGTTCCTGATCGCGCAGGCGTTTCTTTTCGAGGGAGGCGGTGATGCGGGCGCGGAGGATGACAGGGTTGAAGGGTTTGGGCACATAATCCTCCGCCCCGGCCTCGATGCAGCGGACGGTGCTGTCCACATCGTCGAGGGCGGAGAGCATGATGACGGGGATGTGCTTCAGGCGGGGATCGGCCTTGATGAACTCGAGGGTCTGGAAGCCGTCGAGGTCGGGCATGAGGATGTCGAGGAGGATGAGGTCGAAGTTGCCGTCCTTGACCTTGGCGAGCGCCTCGCGACCGGTGGCGGCCTCGGTGACGTCGTAACCGAGCTTGTCGAGGCGGCGGCTGAGCATGTCGCGGTTCATGTCGTCGTCGTCGACGGCCAGGATCCGGGCATTGGGCATGGGCTGGTTCGAGAGGCCGAAGTCCTCGGGCTTCACCCCGCCCGGGGCCGGCGACGGGGGATTGAGGGCGCTGAGGGGACCGGGGGATTCCGCCGGGGTGGAGTCGGTCGCGGGGAACTCGGCGGTGCCGGTGTTCTCGGAGAGGGCGAGAAGATTCTGGGCGGCGATGAGGATCTTCTCGAGGTCCTTGGCGATGGCGGCCTGGCTGGCGGCGCGCGCCTTGTCGAGGCTCTCACCGGTGAGGGTGATGACATTGCGGAGCGGGGTGCGGAGATTGTCGCGCAGGGCGGCGAAATCGACCTTGCCGGCTTCGATTTTCCAGGCGGCGAGGGCGTCGTTGATGAGGGCGAGGAGCTCGCCGCCGCCCGAGTGGATGCGCTTGAGCTCGGGGATGAGGGAGGCGGTGCCGGTCTCCTCGGCGGTTTCCATGAGCAGCTCGCTGTAACCGATGATCTGGTTGAGCGGGGTGCGGAGGGCGTGGCGCAGCTTGGAGAGGCCCTCGTGGTCGCGGGTCTTGAGCGCCTTGAGCAGGGGCGTGAGGGTGATGGGCGGGGTCGAGCCACCCAGGGGACTGATGCTGTCTCCGCTCATGCCTTGGGCTTGGGCGGGAACTTCTTCAGGAGTTCCTCGATCTTGAGCAGGAGGCGGTTGAGCTCGACGGGCTTGGTGTCGAAATCATCGCAGCCGGCGGCCAGCGCCTTCTGGCGGTCGCCTTCCATGGCGTGGGCGGTGAGGGCGATGATGGGGATCCCCTTGGTGGCGGGGTCGGCCTTGACCTGCTTCGTGGCGTCCCAGCCGTCGAGGACGGGGAGGGACATGTCCATCAGGATGAGGTCGGGCAGCTCGCTCTTGGCGAGGGAGACCCCGGCGCCGCCGTCGACGGCGATGACGATGGTGTAGCCGCGCTTCTCGAGCCGGCGGGTGAGCATGTCGCGGTTCATTTCATTGTCTTCGACGAGGAGAATCTTGGCCATGGGGGATAGTGGTTGAAGCTCAGGAGGTGAGGGCGGCGTTCTGGACAACAGGCCGGATGGCGCCGAGGAGATCCTCGCGGCTGAACCGGCCCTTAAAGAGTATGCCCACGGTGCGGGGGGCGAGGTAATCGCGCATGTCGGTGGTGAGGTCCATCGAAGTGACGACCACGACGGGAATTTTGCTCCAGACGGGGTTCTTGCCGATCACCTCCAGCAATTCAAAGCCGTTCATGCCGGCCATTTTCAGGTCGAGGATGATCATGGCGGGTGAGGCCTGCTTGAGGAGGCGGAGGGCGGCGTTGCCGTTGATGGCGGAGCGGGAGTTCCAGCCCTCGCTGTTCAACAGCCGGGTGATGAGGGTGCGGGAATCGGCATCGTCCTCGACGAGGAGGACGTAGGCCGGAGGCAGGGGGGCGATCTGGGTGGCGATCTCGGCGGTGAGCTGGTAGGCATCCACGGGTTTGAACAGCACGGCGGCGGCGCCGAGCGACATGGCCATCTCCAGGTCGCTCGCGTCACTGAGGATGATGACGGGGATGTCGGCGAGCGCGGGCTTGTGCTGGAGCTTGGTGAGCACGGTCCAGCCGTCCATGCCCGGCATCATCAGGTCGAGGATGATGAGGTTGGGCACCATCTGGGCGGCGAGGTCGAGTCCCTGCTGGCCGGAGCCGGCGGTGAAGACCTCATAGCCACTCTGGTCGAGGATCTCGCTGATGAGGACGCGAATGTCCTTGTCGTCGTCGATGGCGAGAATCTTGGGGCGCTTTTCCTTGGGGAAGGGCGACCTGGTCAGGCGCTGGCTGGTGGCGGCGGGAGTGACCACCTTGGGTCGCTTGGTCTCGACGTTGACCGGCAGGCGGATGGTGAAGTTGGATCCGGCCCCGGCCGTGCTGGTGACCGTGATGTCGCCATGCATCATCTGGGCAAATTGCTTGGAGATGGCGAGGCCGAGGCCGGTGCCGCCATACTTGCTGGTCGTGGACGCGTCGGCCTGGCTGAAGGCTTGGAAGAGGCGGGTGAGCTGCTCGGGGCTCATGCCGATGCCGGTGTCGATGACCGCGAACTCGATGGACTCGCCATCAGACAGCCGGCTCAGCTTGATGGTGATGGTGCCCTTCTCGGTGAACTTGCTGGCATTGCTCAGCAGGTTGAGGAGCATCTGGCGGAGCTTGGTGACGTCGGCGTGCATGGCGCCGATGTCGGCGGGGCAGTCCAGGGCGAGGGTGTTGCCTTTCTTGCCGACGAGCGGCGCGGCGGTGGCGATGACCTCGTTGACCGTCTTCGCGATATCAAAGGTCTCCAGATAGAGTTCCATTTTGCCCGCCTCGATCTTGGAGATGTCGAGCACGTCATTGATGAGGCCGAGGAGATGGCGCGCGGCGTTCAGCACCTTGTCGAGGTCGTCCGCCGTGCGGGTGTCGCCATCGTCCACGGCATCCTCCCGGAGGATTTCACTGTAGCCGATGATGGCATTGAGGGGGGTGCGGAGCTCGTGGCTCATCTTGGCGAGGAAGCTGCTCTTGGCCTTGCTGGCCTCCTCGGCGTCCTTGACGGCCTTGGCGAGAAGTTTGGTGCGGTCCTCCACCCGGCCTTCGAGGGTGCGGTTGGCTTCCTCGAGCTGGTCCTTGGCGCCTTCCGCGGTCTCGCGAGCCTGCTCCAGCTCAGAAGTTTTCGTCTGGATGGTGTCGAGCATGGCGTTGAAGGACTCGATCAGCTCGCCGATCTCGCCACTGGCCGTGCACTGCACCCGTTCGCTATAGAAGTGGGTGCGCTGGACGGTGGAGGAAACCTGGGCGAGCTCGGTGATGGGACGGGTGAAGCGGCCGCCGAGCCGGTAGGCGACGCTGATGGCGAGAAAGGCGGCCGCCGAGAAGATGATGAGAGAGCCGCGCAGGAGGTTGCTAAAGCGTTCCTTGTCGGCCTCGCTTTCCTCGGCCTTGAGGTAGAGCAGGCCCAGGGATTTGTTGCTCCCGGTGGTGATGGATGTCCAAGCCACGTTCCGATGGAGCTCAAAGAGCTTGGGAATAATACCCTTGGGGGGCAGGGGAATAAACTCACGGGCGCCGATGGGCACATAGCGGGCGAGGAGTTTGCCGTCCGGGGCGTAAACGGCGGCGGCGACGATCTGGGCATCAACGCCGAGGGTGGCCAGCTGCAGGTCGGTGGCCTCGGGATTCTGCTCGAGCAGGGGGGCGAGGTTGCTGACCATCAGCAACTGGGTTTTCTCCACCCGGGACTGGATTTCGGCCGTGAACTGCTGCTGATCGTATAGATATAGTCCGACCAGTGCGAGTGACAGGGTCACTCCACAAATCATCAGGATAAACAGCGTCAGCTGCCAGCGGAATGAGAGACTTTTCACAAGTGATGAGGCGAGCCACAAGCCTGTGCATTATTGCGCAAAGTCAACGTGATAGCTGATTACGGGGTACGGGCAAAGTCGCTATAGGCGACCGTAAGGGTTTCCTCGTTGGCGATGAAGATTATCCGGCCGGCGAAGCGGGAGCTGTAAGTACTGGGAAGAACGGGATGTTCCGCGTCGGGGCTCGCGAATCTTGCCTCCACCTCCAGCGTGTTCATTTTAACGGCCAGAACCGGCGAATAAGGGGTCACGAGTGAGATGGCGTATCGCTCGATAAACGGGTGCTGCTTGTTGACCGTCAGGTGCAGGACAAGGTGAGCGAGCATCTTGTCGGCCCCGGAGGATTCCGACCGGAAGGCACCTTTGAATTCCGCCCGCTCCCCGTCCTCGCTGACCAAGGTGAGACTGCCGGGCTCGATGTCGTTTTTTTGGAAGTTGGCCTGCGGTCCGACGGAGCTGCCCGGGGGACGGGACTGCAGATATTTTTCCTGTTCATCGGCCGTAGGCGCGCGATCGTGACAGCGCAGGAGAGTCCATTGCCCCCCGGTAGGGTGAGACGGATCAAACCGTTCGACCAGGGTTTCGTCGTTGCGGATGGTGGTGATGGTGCAGGCCCAGCCGGGTGGAACGCCAGGCGAAAAATTTGCCAGGGCGGTGCGCAGGTAAGTGGGCATCTCGGCCGACACGGGGAGTGCGGCCAAGGCCCAGGCGAGGAGGCACCACCAAAGTTGCCCCGGGCTAGACTTGGGGTGCCGCCGGGCGGGAGATGAACCACTCAAACTTGCCATGAAAAGTGAGCGTGCCGGCGCGATCCTTGAGATCAATCAGGATCACGGCGCTCGCCCGGCCCCGCGCCGCCAGCTCACTGACGAGCAGGTCGCGGGTGGTTTCATCAGGGGTACCGAACGCGAAGAGGTCGGCGTGGGCGGGCCGGCGGTATTTCACCTCCACCCCGCGCACCACGGCCATGACCTCGCCCACCACAGACCCGAAATGGCGTTGCAGGCACTCGGCGCTGGCGGCCTCGGCGAGGGAGAACTGCGCCGCCGCATGCATGGTGCCGAGATGGTTTTGCACGAGCGCGGTGAAAGGCAGTTCCAGCAGATGCGCCTCACCGGCCGGCGCGGCGCGGATACCGAGGGCCTGATTGTAGGCAAGGTCGGTGGCTTTCAACGCGGGGACGATCCGATCCAGCGGAGCGGATGGCAATGCAGGAGTGTTCTAAGGATGTCCGCGGCCGGCCGTAGTGCTGACAGGAGAAATTTATGAACACCGAACGCTACATTCTGCCAGTCATCATCGCCGCGGGCCTGCACGGCGCGCTTATGCTCAGTTTCATGGACAAGGGGGTCGTCCCGCCGCCGTTGTTTGAAGACAAGCCAATTGATCTGACGCCCATCATAGATCGGATCCAAATGACTCCCGATGAATCCGACCCGGGCAGTGCCGGTGAAACTGCCGGAGGCCCCGAGCCGGTGCCGGCGCTGCCGGAAATTCCCACGGAGCTGCTGAAGGAGGATATATTTACCGTACAGATCACCGAACGGGTCATCTCGCTCAAACCGATTACCGAATTGCCGAAAATCCTGGGCGAGCCGCCGGGGCCGGGGGTGGGCCCCGGCGGTGGCTTCCCCAAGGTGACAGATCTTATCAATCTCGACCGGGTGCCGCGGGCGGTCGCGCAACCTTCACCGGAATATCCCGCTGCCCTCCGGCAAATCGGGATCAACGATTCCGTGATGGTGGAGTTCATCGTGGACACCACGGGCCGGGTGGTTAGTGCCGAGGCGGTACGGTGGACGCACCGCGAATTTGTTGATCCGGTCGTGCGTGCCGTGCTGCGCTGGCGGTTCGAGCCCGGGACAGTGAACGGGCGCAAGGTGAGCTTCCGCGTGGCCGTGCCCATCGAATTCAACGCGGAGCGCTAGAGGGGGGCGACGTTTGGCCGGTTCACCACTGATGGTAGGCCGGATGGCCCGGTTGCACGGCGACAAAGGTGCCGCGACAGGTGGCCCGGGGTTTGCCCAGCGATGTCAGGACGGCCTCGATGGTGCAGCGATCGGCAGACGAGGCGACGACGCGCGCGACGAGCTCGACCGGCGAGTTGAGGGGGGTGGGGCGGAGCAACTTGATGGCGTATTCGGCCGTAACCGTGCAAGGCGGCTGGGCCAACCGGTCCTGCTGTTGGAGGTGCCAGGCGGCGGTCCAATTGCTATGGCAATCGAGCAGGGTGCCGATGATACCGCCGTTCAGCATGTCGGGAAACGCCTGATATTTTTCGTCGGGCCGCCACTGGGCGATGACTTCGGCCCCGTGTACAAAACTGCGCAGGCGCAGTCCTTGGGGATTGGCCGGACCACAGCCGAAGCAGCAACCGGATGGCGAATATTGCTCCTGCAGGCAGGCGTCAGTCATGAGCAAAGGGTGCTAAAGGGTTGTACATTCCGCTGCGGCGACTTAGTAAAATTTTTATCTGGCACCCGAGGGGTCATATGCCATGTTATTTTCCAGATATATAAAATACCAATGGCACGCAAGATAGCCTTCCTCAATTACAAGGGTGGTGTAGGCAAGACCTCACTAATCGTCAACACAGCGGCCAGCCTCGCCCGGCGAGGCATGAGGGTGCTGTTGATGGATTTCGACACCCAGTCCAATGCCAGCATTTGGCTGATGAAATTGGAGCGTTGGAACAAGATCAATGCCACGGGGGTAGGTTCAGTGTATTCGATTTTCGATCCGGGCAAAGTCCGGCTCAAGGACTGCATCATCAAGGACGTCGTGGAAAGCAAGGATGGCGAGAAGCTGCTGCCGGGTCTCGACCTGGTGCCCACGACCTTCAATCTCGTGGACCTCGAGGGCGAGTATAAGCCCGATCCCAAGCGCCCCTCCTACGTCATTTTCCAGGAGCAACTGGCCGAGATTGAGAAAGACTACGACTTTATCGTTTTCGATTGTCCGCCCAACGTGCTCCGGGCCTCGCAGAACGGGGTTTATTGCGCCGGCGAAATTTATGTGCCGTCCAATCCCGACGCGCTGAGCTTGATCGGTTTCACGCTGCTGGTGGAAAAACTCCTGCGCTTCCAGCAGCAGTCCGCCAGCTTCCGCACCACCGCCATGGGGCCCGCGTCGCAGGTCTATGGCATCGTCTTCAATTCAATCAAGACCAACACCGACATCGAGGTGCCGAAGATGCGCATGCAGCTTCGCCTGAATCAATTCAAGACCCAGAAACGCGGCTGCGCCCCGGCGGCCAAGATTTGCACGACCCAGATTCGCGACGCCATGATTGTGCGCCGGGCCGTCACCCTCGGTCTGCCGGTTTTTCTCGTCGGCACCGAGGGGGCCGAGACGGACAGTGTGGCCAATGATTACATGAAGCTCGCCACCGAGATCATCGAGAACGCTCCCCCTGCCTGACCCCCAAATTCCAGAATCCAACACAACCATGGCCAAATACACTTCCGCTGAATGGGACGAGATCCGCAAAAAATTCCGCCACTCCATCATGGCGGACACCTCGCTGGTCAGTCTGGCCCAAAACCTCGATACCAAGGAATGGCCGCATGCAGGTGACGAGGAGAAAGCCTCGAAGTACATCGAGTTCAATCTGGAGGAGCTGATGATGATGCCCGAGATTGGGGGCAACGCTGAGAAGGCCGACCATCTCATCGGGATCCTCAAGGAGACCCTCGCCTTCGATGATCCCTTTGGTGACATGGTCAGCCAGGTGGAGCAGATCTCCTCCAAGGAAAATCCGATCCTCAAGACTCTGTCGCGTCTCGGTATTCCCGAAACTTATCCGCTCATGCTGGCCAATTTCAGCGAAGGCACCCGGATCGTCTGTGCGTCGGAAGGCGTCAAGACCATCGGTGAATTTGCCAACCTCGGGCAGCAGATGTCCACCCGGGTGGTGCTCGGCGGCGATTTCCGCAATGCGCTGAATGCCCTGACCCACGGTGACGAGGAAGGCATCGGCCAGTTCCTGCCGTTCCGCAAGGGTACCCTCGGTCTCCACCTGCCCGAGGCGATCGGTTTGATCCCCGCCGGTCTGCCCCGCGCCGACCAGCTGTCCCTCGCCAAGGCCTATGGGGCCAAGCTTTCCCACGGCGATGCGGCCGCCGCCAAGCCCATGACCAAGGAGCAGGTCGAAAAGCTCGAGGGCATGATGAAGGTGACCCTGAACGCCGCGCTGGACTGGTTCAAGGACGGCAAGGAGACCTTGCTCAAGCATCTGGCCGACGGCGGCACGTACGATCGTTTCTTTGTCGTGCTCAATGATCCGGCGCGGGAGTCGATCGCGGTCAAACTGGTCAGTGGCGTCGTCAAAAACGTACCCAAGGCCGGTGCGCCCGCTACCTCGACTGAAACCGATTCGAAGAAGGGTGGATTCTTTTCCAAGCTTTTCGGCAAGCGCTAGCCCGACCCGATCCTATTCGTGGATAATCCGATGCCATCTCAACCCGGGGTGCCAACACCCTCGGCTCCCTTTCCGCCTGGACCTGCCTTTCCCGCGCCCGGCGCGGTAACCAACCAGGCAGCCGGCCCCGCGCCCGGGCCGGCTTTCCCGCCTCCGGGCGGAAGTGTCAAATTTCCCTCCAAGCCGCTCGCCGGCGGCATCAAGCCGCTTGTGCTGCCGCGGCGGGCCAGCCCCTTGCAGCGCGCCCAGGAGGCTTCGCAGGCCACGGCGGCGGCCCGCAAATCCATCGACGCGATCATGTCCAGTTCCCGGGCCCCTTGGGGCGGGAAGACGGCGCTCAGTGGCTCCCAGGTGGAGGAATTGGAAAAAGCCCTGCGGGCCCTTGAAGCCAAGGCCAGCGAGCGGGAAATGGCGCTGGCGGAGGCCGAGAATAAACTGGCCGAACGTGACCGCGCCCTGGCCGAGACCGAGGCCTTGCTGGCGGCGCGCGAAAAGGTGATCGACGCCATGCGCAAGCAACCCGCGCCCCAGGAAGGCGGCGGCATCAATCCGGCGGAGATGGAAGCGCTCGCCACGCTCAAGGAAGAACTTGACCGGCAGGAGGCCTCCATGAAGGAGCAGCGCGCTGCCCTGCAGGAGCGCGAGGAATTTCTCAACCAAAGCGAGGCCTCCCTGTTCGAGAAGATGCAGGCCCAGCAGGAGAAGGAGACCGAGCTCGAGCAGAAATCCGAGGATATCAAGCGGGCCATGCAGCGCGCCGGCCTCGTCAAGGAGGAGCCCAAAGAGCCCATGGAGAAAGCTTGAACGGAACCCGGGATGATTTCCCCTTTCCAAGAGCCCAACCCGCCCCTATGCCCACTTTCCCTATGACCCTGCGTTTGCTCAAGACCGCCACCCTGATCACCCTGGCCAGCCTGCCCGCGATGCTGTCGGCCCAGGCCGACACCTCCGGCAAGGAAGAAGAGCGCCTGGCGGCGCTGTCTCGGGCCGAGGGGGGCGAATGGTATGTCCCGAAGACGAAGATCAGCATCGGCTTTCGCATGCTGAATTCCGGCGGCAAGGTTGATTTTTCCAATCTCGGGGCCGTGCCCACCATCCGTACCATCGCGCCGAACTCGAAGGGTGCGGTGCAGCGGGTCTATGACAATGGCACCGTATTTACCGACGCTGCCCGGGCCAATGAAAAGGACGCCGCCGGCAACCAGATCTCGGTCCCGGGCGGGCGTTACCAAGTGTTGATCACCAATGCAGACGGCACGAGCTTCGTGAACGAGGACTTGATCAGCTATACGCCCGGTCTCACCCGTGATTGGGATACGCAGACCGCCCGGCAATTTGGCCGCCCGGGCTATGTCTCCTACAATAACTACAGCACGACCTCCGGGGGCGGGAGCGCCAGTAACAAGCAAGGTGCGATCAGCGGGGTCGAGTTTCAGATTTCCCGCGACATCGGCCGCGGTTCACGGAATTTCCAGTGGAGCTTGATGGCGGGCATCACCCTCAACGACATCAACAGCAAGTCGGCGGGCACCGTCACCTCGACGCTCAACACGCATACTGACTACTACGCCTACAATGTGAACAACGGCCAGCCCCTCCCCACCGGGATCTATGCCTCGATCAATCAGTTTGGGGAATTGTTCGACAGCAATGGTGTCCAGATCAATCCCTTCGGTCTGGAGAAAGCGGCCGTGCTCAGCGTGGTGTCAACCCCCTCGCTCAGCACCGACACCGCGCTGGCGGGAGCGGCGGTGGTCAATGGCCGGTGGCAGGTGAAGGGTGCCTATTTCATGTTCAAGCTCGGGCCGGCCCTCCGCACCCAGCTGACCGACCGGCTGGGTTTGACCGCGAGTCTGGGTCTCGCCGGCGCCTATGCGGGCACCCGCTACAGCGCTTGGGAGGCCTTTGCCAACCCCGACTTGGCCGACCGGGAGATCGCGACGGCTGATCCCATCAGCAGCACCACCACCAAATTCCTCAAGGGCTACTATGCCGACGTGAACCTGGAGTGGACGGCCAATGAGACCCTCGGTCTCTTCGGCGGCTTCACCGCCCAGCAGCTCGACGCCTACGAGCAGAAGCTCGACGGCCGCAGCGCCAAGGTCAACCTGGGCAGCTCGGTCGGCATCCGGGGCGGCGTGTCCATCAAGTTCTAAAGGCCGGCGAGCACCTCGTCCGTGGTGCGCAGTTGCGCGGGCGGAAAGAAGGAATTGATGCGGGTGATGACCTGCTGGACCAATCCGTCCGGGCAGGAGGCTCCGCCGGTGATCAGGACGGTCCGGGGTTCCGACCGGTCGGGCCAGAGCGGCAGCAGTTCCGTGTGTCCGCCTGAGCCGCGCCCCGCGGACGGGAATACGTAGTGCATGATCTGGTCATGGGAGAGGATGCTCTTTTCCGACTGGATGAAAAAAGCCCTCGGTCCGAGCTGCTGCTCGCACAGCCGGTAAAGCTGGTAGGTGTTCGAGCTGTTCTTGCCGCCCACGATGAAGGCGGCGTCCAGCGGGACGCTCAGCGCGCGCTGCAGCGCGTCCTGGTTGACCTGGGTGGCGTAGCACAGGGTGTCCTTGCGGCCGGCGCCGCCGACGTGGTCCGCCCCGGCGGTCTCGCCATACTTGGCGGCAAAGACCGTTTTGAAATAGTCGATGATCGCCGCCGTCTCGTTCATCAGGAGCGTCGTCTGGTTGACGACCGCAATCCGGTCGAGGTGGCTCGCGGGATCGAAATCAGGCGTGCGCAGCCCGGCAAAGCGGGCCAGCAGGGCGGAACGTTTCGACTCCGTGGGCGCGGTGATATAGTCGCCGAGCAACCGCGCCTCCTCGAGGTTGCGGATGATGAGCGAGGGCGCGTATCGCCGGGTGTTGGAGAAGGTGGCCTTGGTCTCCTCATGCTCGCTCTTGCCGTGGATGACCACGGTGAACCCCTCGCGGCCAAAGGTACGCGCCGCCTTCCAGACTTTCTCCACGAGCATGCAGGTGGCGTCGTATTGGGCCACCCGGAGGCCTTTGCGCACGAGCTTTCGCTTGTCCTCGTCTGTCGCGCCGAAGGCGGGAATGATGACGACATCGTCGCTGGTGAGAGTGTCCCAGAGCAGGGGCTCGCTGCCGCCCGGGACCGCCGGCTGGCCGTGGACGGTAACCGGCACGCTCTTGTCACTCTGGAGATATTGCAGGCCGCGCTGGAGGAGGTCCTCGTTCACGAACGGATTGTGGATCAGCTCGCTGAGCATGAAGACGCGCTTGCCCGGGTTTTCGGCCAGTGATTCATAGGCGCGCTCGATGGCGTTCTTCACCCCGAGGCAGAAGCCGAAATGACTGGGGATCACATAACGCACGGCCCCGAAATCCAGCATCGCGGGGGCGCTCGCCGAACGCTCGTTGGTGCGGGCCAGGACCTTGATGGATTCGCAGAGCCGGCTTTGGTAAAGGGCGCGGGCTGCATCGTCCTGCTGGTAGATGTCGCGGTTGCGGTCGCGCTCGACGCGGAACTTGTAGATGTAGTCGTTCTCGCCGAGGTGCAGGTAGGGGATCGAGATGAGGTGGGGTTCCAGGCCGGCCAGGACGGTGGCGAGCGAAGGGGCCAGCGATTCAGTCCGTGCGGTCAGTTGTTCCAGCGTGTGAAAGCCGACCTCGGCATCCGTGGGTCCGCCGGATACCTGGACAAAGAACACCCGGTAGCGCAGCGCCCCCACCTGGCAGGCGAAATACTCCGCCGGGGGCGTGTGGATCTTGAAGCAGTTGTTCAGGCGGGCTGTCGCCATCGCCTCGTCGGCCCCCACGAAGGCCAGGCCCAGCTTGGTGCCGGCCTGGCGCACGGCCAGCTGGTTGCTCGCGTTGAAGGCGAGCAGCACGCACATGCCGGGGGCGGCCGGGGAGGGGGGCGTCATACGCCTCCACGCAAGCACACCTGACGGATGCGTCAACGGCGGCGTGCGCCCGGCCGGGCTTGCGGCCGGCTCGATCTGCGCGCAGTCTGCCCGGATGAATCTTGAGGAACTGCGCCGCAATTATGCCCTCCGGTCATTGGACCTGGCGGATCTGCGGCCTGACCCCTTCGACCAATTCGATGCCTGGATGCGCGAGGCCATCGCAGCGGAACTGCTCGAGCCCAACGCCATGTCGCTGGCGACGGTGTCGCCCGCCGGGACTCCGTCACTGCGGGTGGTCCTGCTCAAGGGCTTCGATGCCCGCGGCTTGGTCTTCTACACCAACTACCACAGCCACAAGGCGCGGGACCTGGCCGCGAACCCGGCGGTGGCGGTGCATTTTGCCTGGCTGCCGCTCGAGCGGCAGGTGGCGGTCACCGGCCGGGCGGAAAGAATATCCGTGGCGGAGTCATTGAAATATTTTCTCAGCCGACCGCGGGACAGCCAGATCGGCGCGTGGGCCTCGCGCCAGAGCGAGGTCATCACCACACGTTCGCTGCTGGAGGCCAAGTTTGCCGAGATGAAAAGCAAGTTCCTCAGCGGCGAGGTGCCGCTGCCGGATTACTGGGGCGGCTACCGCGTGGTGCCCGACAGTTTCGAGTTCTGGCAGGGCCGCCCGAACCGGATGCATGACCGGCTCCGTTACCGGCGGCAGCCCGACCAGCGCTGGACAATCGAGCGGCTCATGCCGTGAGGTTGCGCCCGGCCGCAGCTCACTTCGCCAGCCGGGGATCGAACGAGAATGGTTCGGGTTTGCCGATCTTCACCTTGGCGAACTGCGGGTGCGCCGGATTGAGCAGGTAGTTGAATTCGCCCGGCACCACGGCGCTCGGCACCCGCAACGCCGCGCTGCGCCGGGCCCGCACCCACTCGGCGCCGAATAGCTGGGTTTCCTTGCTGTGAGGGTAATCCCGCCAGCTGGAGGGAAACTTGGCCGGCTTCTCAATCAAGTCCGGGGATACTTCCGCGTAGGCGAAAACCCATTTCTCAAAAAAAAGCCGATCGCGTTCCTCGGCATTGGCCAGAACCTCGATCACCGCGAGTGCTCTGTGTTCCGAGCCATAGGCGAGCGGAATACCGGCCGGGGACCAGCGTCCTCCGTAGAGCTCGGCACCTTCGCCCGAGAAGGCTGTGGCGGCATACTTGGCCGCACATAACCGCCAGACGAGCTGCGGGCTCACGAATAGACGCCGTGCTCGATGCGGCCGATGATGTTCTCAACCTCGCGGGCACCGGGCTCGGTTTGCGCGTATTCAAGCGGGGTCTTGCCGCCCAAGGCCAGGATTTTGGCGTTGAACCAGCCCCGCGTGTTTTCATCGGTGACAAACAGCTGCTTGGCCCGGTCAAAGACCCGCATGAGCCGGGCGGCGCGTTCGCCTTCATGGACCTTCAGGCGGGCCTTGTCGGCGACGCGGCGGGCGTAGGTGCGGGCGGGGATGTTGATCAGCTTCGCAAGCTCTTCGTTGGTGAAGCCGGCCTGCTTGCTGAACTTCACGACCTCCATCACGGGCAGGCCCTCCTCGACCCGTTGCACCATGGCGTGGTTGTCGTGGATTTCCAGGTAGGTGAGTGGTTTGGCTTTCTTTGTTTTCATGCCGCCAAGCTACCCGTCGTCTCAGCCAGCACAAGCAGAAACTGCCAAATGGCAGATAATGTAATGCCAAATGGCAGGCTGGTAATTGTAGGAGGGGCTTTACGCCCCGATGGTTCGGTGAAGTCGGGGCGTAAAGCCCCTCCTACAGCTTCAGCACATCCGCCAGCTTGGTGGCGTCGCCGCCGCCGCCCTGGGCGTAGTCGAGCTTGCCGCCGCCCTTGCCGCCGAGCTTCGCCGTGAGGCCACCGATCAGCTTGCCGGCGGCGTGGCCGGCCTTGATCGCCTCGGGCGAGCAGTAGGCGACGAGGGCGACCTTGCCGTCCATGAGCGCGCCGAGCTGGACGACGGCGCCGGCGCCGACCTTGTGCAGCACCTGGCTGCCGAGGGAGCGGAGGCCGTCCTGATTCTCGGCGGAGACGACGGCGGAGACCCACTTGAGGCCGTCCTTGGCGACGGCCGCCGCAGCGAGTTCCTCGGCGAGGCCGGCGGAGGCCTTGGCCTCATAGGCTTTAAGTTTCTTCTCGAGTTCCTTCTGGTGGGTGAGGACCAGTTCGAATTTCGGGACCACGTCCTGAATGCCCGCGTTGAGGCGGAGGCTAACAGCCGAGAGGGCGGCTTCCTTGGCGGCGATATGGTCGAGGGCGGCTTGCCCGGCCACGGCCTCGATGCGGCGGGTGCCGGCGGCGATGGCCATCTCGGCGACGATCTTGATGACGCCGATCTCACCGGTGGTGGTCACGTGCGTGCCGCCGCAGAGTTCCTTGGAGAAGCCGCCGATGTCCACGACCCGGACGCGCTTGCCGTATTTGTCGCCGAAGAAGGCGAGGACGTCGGCCGGTTTCTTGTCGTAGTCGATCTCGGCGGAGACGACGGCGGAGTTGTCGATGACCTTCTCGTTGATGAGTTGCTCGCACTCCTTGAGCTGGGCGTGCGTGAGGGCCTCGAAATGGGTGAAGTCGAAACGCATCCGGTCGGGTGTCTTGTGCGTGCCGAACTGGCGGACGTGCGTGCCGAGCATCTTGCGCAGGGCCCAGTGGATCAGGTGCGCGGCGGAGTGGTGGCGGTTGATCGCGCGGCGACGGGCCACGTCGACGTGCAACGTCGCCGTGGAGGCGGGAGACGGGAGGCCGGAGGCGGGAGGAGAGGCCAGCTTGTGCAGATGCCGGCCGGACTTGTCCTTGATGGTGTCAACGATGTCGAACTTGACGCCATTGATCAGAGCGTGGCCTGAGTCACCGACCTGGCCGCCCATCTCGCCGTAGAAGGGGGTCTGGTCGAACACGAGGAAGGTGTCCTTCTCGGTCTTCACGATCTCCACGAGCTTGGCATGGGTGGCGTGGGCGGCATCGATGGTATAGCCGACGAACTTGGTCGCCTCGGCCTTAGTATCGCCCTCGGTCGCCGCGACAATGACATCTTGTTCGGCGGTATCCGAAATTTCTTTGTGCTTTGCCATTTCAGTTTCGAAGCTGGCGACATCGACCATTAACCCGCGCTCTGTGGCGAGCAACTGGGTCATATCGAGAGGAAAACCGTATGTGGCGTAGAGTTCGAAGGCAGCCTTGCCTGGGAATAGGGGAAGAGAAGCTCCGACCTTAGCTAACTGACTCTTAAGAGGCTGGCCGAAATCCAATAGCTCACTGGGAGCGTTTAAGTGCTGTTTAACGTATCCGGTAAAGTCACCAAAAGTGGCATCGAGGTTGATATGCTTGCCTTGCACGGCCGCTTTTGCGGCTTCGAAGGCCGTAAGAAAATAGACTTCGCGAAATTTATAGATGCCACGATCCAAAGTCTTGCCGAAGGACTCTTCTTCGGCGCGGATAGTTTTCTCAATCATGACGCGCTGAGTCTTAAGTTCAGGGAAGACACTGCCAAGCGATTCAATTACCGGCGCGACGAGCTGCACAAAAAAACCAGTCTTCAGGTCGAGGTTCTTGCGCCCATACATGATGCCGCGGCGGAGGATACGCCGGATAACGTAGTTGCGAGTTTTATTTCCGGGCGTGATGCCGTCGGCGATGGCGCAGCTTACGCAACGGGCGTGGTCGGCGAGGACGCGGAAGGTGATGTCGATCGTCTGCTGCTCGCTCAGGCCGGAGCGCTCGGTGGGAACAGTGCCGGTGTAACTCTTGCCGGAGAGCGCGGCGATCTTGTCGAAGGTCGGCTTGAAGACGTCGGCATTGTAGTTCGACGGCTCGGCGGAGAAATCCTTGAAGCCTTTCGAGGTGGCGTGGATGCCGGCGACGCGCTCGAAGCCCATGCCGGTGTCGACGTGCTTCGCGGTGAGCGGGGCGAAGGTGCCGTCGGCGTTCGCGTTGAACTGGATGAAGACGTGGTTCCAGATCTCGATGCAGCGGGGGTTGGAGGCGTTGACAAGCTTGTGGCCGGCTTTTTCGTCGTCGGACTTTTCCAGGTTGAAATGAATCTCGGAGCACGGGCCGCAGGGACCGGTGTCGCCCATCATCCAGAAATTGTCCTGCTTGTTGCCGTTGACGATGTGGACGGCGGGGTCGAGGCCGGCGGCTTTGAAAAGTTTTGCCCAGATGTCGTGGGCCTCCTGGTCGAAGTCCGCCGGATCGCCCTTGGACTTGTCAGGCGAGTAAACGGTAGCGAAGAGCCGCTTCGGCGGGATGCCCCAGACCTTGGTGAGCAATTCCCAGCCCCAGGCGAGCGAGTCCTGCTTGAAGTAGTCGCCGAAGGACCAGTTGCCCAGCATCTCGAACATCGTGTGGTGGTAGGTATCGAAGCCGACGTCCTCGAGGTCGTTGTGTTTGCCGCCGGCGCGGATGCATTTTTGGGTGTCGGCCACGCGCTTCCACGGGGCGGACTGGTCGCCGAGGAAGTAGGGGACGAACTGGTTCATGCCGGCGTTCGTGAACAGCAGGTTCGGGGCGGTCGGCATCAAGGACGACGACGGCACGATGCTGTGCTGCTTCGACTTGAAGAAATCGAGGAACGACGAGCGGATTTCGGCGGAGGTCATGTGACTTTGGCTGAAAGACAGATTACGGACGACTGAGAGGCAAGTGGGAAGGATGGCGGTAGAGGTATAGTTTGGTGTAGGTCGGGCTTTATGCCCGACACGAATCCGTAATCTGTCGGGGGTAAACCCCGACCTACAAAACGCTGCGCGGTTGGCCCGCAAGGCAAACTGTACCACCATCGGATGGCGCAAAAACTGCCTGGATAGGAGAGAATCACGTGAATTTCAGGCCATATTTGCCGTTGATTGAGGTCAACCGGCAGCATCCGGCGAGATTTTCGCGCCTGATGGCCCAGAGCTGGTTTTTGGAAGCGGCCCGGGCCTACATCACCCTGACGCAATTGGATGATACCGGCGGCTGGGTCAACCACTGGCACAGCCTGGGGGATTGCCTGAGTGTGTTCGTCACCTGGTGGCTGCTGGCCGGTTGTGCGGATCTGGCCGGGGTGAAATTGCCGGCCCGCCTGGGCCGGCCTCTATATTGTGATCAGTATCCCGCTGATACTCGGGCTGCGGTATTTCGCCCCAGGGCAATTGGCCGCCTGGTTTGGATTGCCCCTGGACCGGGCGGGCCCACTGAGCGTGTTCATCGAGTTGCTGGTGATCTTCGTGCCCGTGACGTTGGCGCGGCTGGCAATAATTTTCTGGTTCATCGGCATCTGGCGGAAGATCCGCCTGCCCGGCGCACTGCTGGCGATAATCTTTGGCGTGCCCTATGTCGTCATCGCCCTGTTCAATCCATTCCAGTTCTATCTGAACTATTATCCCGAGTGGATTTACTCGGCGGCACAGGAAATGACAACGGAAGACATTGCGGGGTTCGGGCGATTGTCCGACGCGGGCCTTTTCAAAGTTTGGGGCGGCGTCAAATTTTGCGGGGGATTCCATGGCGATTTTGCAGTGCGCTTCCAGTCTGGGGGCAGCGCATACACGGTGCTCTTCTGCTTCGGGTGCCATGAGGCCCGGATCTTGCGGCAAGCGACGGCCGGGGACGCGGCGGGCATTTCGCGGTTCACGACGGATCTGGCGACGGACCGATTCGATGCGCTGGTGAAATTCTTCAAAAAATATCACAAACTCAGGCCGGGCACGCCGGCCCCAAAAACCAAGGTCACGCCGCCAGCCCCGCCGCCAGTGCCAGTGCGCTTTTAGCGCGGTTCATGATATAGAGGTGGTAGCCGGGGGCGCCGTGCGCAAGGAGGTCGCGGATTTGGGTGACGGCCCACTCATTGCCCACGCTTTCGACGATCTCGGGGTGATCGCCCGCAGCCATGAGACGCTTGAGGAGTTTTTCCGGCAGATGAGCGCCGCACATTTCGGTGAAGCGCTTGATCTGCTTTAGCGACAACACGGGCATGATGCCCGGCACGATCGGCACCGTGATGCCACGGGCGCGGCATCTTTCCACGAAGCGGTAATAAACGGCGTTGTCGAAGAAGAGCTGCGTGGTGATGAACGCCGCCCCGGCGTCCACCTTGCGTTTGAGGTTATCCAGGTCGGCTTCGGCTGAGGGCGCCTCGGGATGTTTTTCCGGATAGCCACCGACTCCGAGGCAGAAGTCCGCGTGGCGGGCCTTGAGCAACGCGACAAGATCACTGGCGTAGCGCAGACCGTCCTGGTCGGGCACAAACTCGGTCTGCCCCTTCGGCGGATCGCCGCGGAGCGTCATGATGTTGCGGTAACCGTCCGCGTGCAGTTGGTCGGCGACCGTGTTTAGCTCGGTGCGCGTGTGGCCGACGCAGGTGAGGTGGGGCATGACGGTGAAACCTATCTCCTGCCGGAGGAGGCGACTGACTTGGGCGGTGCGTTCGCGGGTGCTGCCGCCGGCGCCGTAGGTGACGGAGACAAAATCGGGCGCGATCCGCTTGAGCGTCATGGCGGTCTGGCGCAGTGCCTCGACTCCCGCCTCGTCCTTGGGCGGAAAGAATTCCAGCGAACGCAGCGGGCGGTGCTGGGCGAATAGTTCGGAGATGGGCCGATCAGCGGACATGCATAATCAATACATCTGAATCCGACGATATGTAAAGTATCGAATCACGAGCCCGGTAATTCTCTGTATCCAACACACCCCGCCCTGTCGGGCACCCCTCTTCATAGAGGGGAATTACGATCATCTGGATTGAGTCCCCTCTATCAAGAGGGGTGGCGCGCAGCGACGGGGTGTGTGGGGTTGACAGGGGAAAGTGTGAAGTAAGCGCCTTAGCTGGTCGCAACTGCTGCGCGGCCTTTCTCGGTCTTGAGCCGCAACTGGCCGCAGGCGGCGTCGATGGCATGGCCTTTTTCCCGGCGGAGGGTCACCGAGACGCCGCCACGGTCGAGCACCTGGGCGAATTTCTCCTGGCGGGTGAGGCTGGGACGCTTCCACGGCAGGCCCTCCACGGTGTTGTAGGGAATGAGATTCACGTGGGCGTGCAGGTCGTAGGCAATGTCACGCAGCTTTTCGGCCTGGTCGAGCGAGTCGTTGATCTCCTCAATGAGGATGAACTCCAGCGTGACCATGCGGCCGTGCTTTTCAGAAAATTCGCGCACGGCGGGAATCAGCTCCTTGAGCGGCCACTTTTTGTTGACCGGCATGATCTGTTCGCGGACCTCGTCGGTCGCGCCATGCAGCGAAATGGCGAGGCGGATGCCGAGCGGCTCGTCGGCGAGCTGCTTGATCTTGGGGACGAGACCGGAGGTGGAGAGAGTGATGCGACGGGCGCCGAAGCCGAGGCCCCACTCGGCGTTGAGAATGGTGAGAGCGCGGATGATGGCGTCGTAGTTGTGCAGCGGCTCGCCCATGCCCATCACGACGAGGTTGTCGAACGAGACGAGTTCGGCGTGGGTGCGCGGGGTGCGGTCGTCCTCCTGCCGGCAGACCTGGATGAGCTGGTGGACAATCTCGCCGGCGGAGAGGTTGCGCTTGAGGCCGTCGAGGCCGGACGCACAGAACTTGCACCCCATGGCGCAGCCGACCTGCGTGGAGATGCAGATGGTCTTGCGCGAGTTTTCCTGGCCGACGCCGAGCTGCGGGGCGCGGATGATGACCGTCTCGATGAGGGACTTGTCGCCGAGCTCGAGCAGGAGCTTGTCCGTGACGTCCGCGGACTGCTGGTTGAGGACAAACGCAGTGGGCTCGAGTTCGAAGGTGGCGGCCAGCCACGCGCGCAAAGGGCGGGAGAGGTTGGTCATCTCCTCCCAAGTGCGGACACGTTTCTTATACAACCAGACCAGGATCTGCCGGGCGCGAAAAGCCGGATGCCCGTGCTCCTTGAGCAAGGTGGTGAGCGAATCGAGGGTTTCGCCGTAGATGGTGGGCTTGGCGGGGCTGAACTTCAAAGGAACGAAGTTTGTTCCTGTAGGAGCTTGCTTGCAAGCGATGAAGGGCGAATCGCCTGCAAGCAGGCTCCTACAAAAGAGGGATTGCCCGCACAACCGCTGGCAACCAAGGTCACAGCAGTATGAACCTCATCCACCGGCACATCTTCGCGAACGTGTTCCTCACGTGCGCCGCAGCCGTAAGTGTTTTCGTGTTTGTCCTGATGCTCGGCAACACGCTTAAGGAGCTGCTGGGCCCGGTTTTGGCCGGACAGCTGCCGTTCGACACGTTTTTGAGAATGTTGGGTCTCATGATCCCCGTGGTCGTGTCCTATGCACTGCCGATGGGCACCTTGTCGGGGATTCTGCTGGTGCTGGGCCGGATGTCGGCGGACCGGGAGATCACGGCGTTACGTTCGTCGGGTTTGAGCGTGGCGTGGATCTCCGCCCCGATCATCTTTTATGCACTTTGCGGCGTCGTGACGGCGGTTCTGATTAATTTTGAATTCATGCCGAGGGCCAAGGTGGCCTACGAGACCGAGCTGACCAATGTCGTGCGGCAAACCCCCCTGAGCTTCATTGTGCCGAAGACGTTCATTCGCGATTTTCAGGGAATGGTCCTTTACGTGGAAGAGATGCAGGGGCCGGTGCTCAAGAATTTCTGGCTGTGGGAATTGGATGCGCAGAACCGGGTGAAGCGTTCGGCGCGGGCCGATGCCGCCCGCCTGGCCTATGACGAGGCCCGCAACAAGCTCGTGCTGACTCTGGAGCACGCGCAGGCCGAGGTGCGCGACGAGAAGGACCCCGAGAATTTCAAGGAAGCCCATGGGGTGGTGGCCTGGGAGCACGCCACCTTTGATCTGCCGCTGCAACGGATCACCGGCGGCACGGTGCACAAGAAATTGAAATGGTTCACCTTTCGGCAACTCATCGGCGAATGGAACCGGTTGAGCCGGCCCGATCCCGCGGTGTCCAAGGACGAGCAGGCGAAGCAGCTGATGCGGGTGCAGGTCACGATTCAGGAGAAATTCGCCACGGCCTTCTCCGTGCTGTCCTTCACGCTGGTGGCGATACCCCTTGGCATCAAGGTCTCGCGCAAGGAAACCTCGGCGAATCTGGGCATCGGGCTCGCTCTGGCCATGGCGTATTATTTCGCGACCATCGTGGTGGGCTGGTTGGACGGACAACCGGCCCTGCGGCCTGATCTGCTGATCTGGCTGCCCGCTCTCGGATTCCAGGCCTTGGGACTCTGGATGTTCTATAGGATTGATCGCGCGCGGGGTTAATTAAAGCGCGGGCCCTGCACCGCGAGAAGTCCGGACCGGCCGTCCACCGGAGCCTGGATCATTTGGCAGATGGCAACCTTCCCGGGATGCGCGAGGCATTCGCGGGCGATCTGACCCAGCGGCTGAACCTCGACGCCGAGACGGGGCAGAGCGGAAAGAAATTCGCGGAACAAGGCCCGTTTGCCCATGCCCTCGAGCTCGGCGTGCAGGGTGAAGACGTTCAATTGATCATGGCGCAGGCAGGATATCAGGTGGGAAACGATTTTGTGATCGGGATACTCGGGCCGGCCGAGCAACTCGTCGATGGTGGGCAGGGTGGAAGGGATTTCCAACGTGGCGAAGGTCCGGCCACCCACGCGCGGGAAATACGGTTCCGTGCCACGCGTGTCGCTGCCGTAAAGCAAGCCGGAGCGGTCATAGGCGTCCCGGCTCTTGGCATTGGCCTGCCAGCCCGGTGCGGCGGCGGCGGCGGCCTCGGTGCCGAAGATGCGTCGGAACTCGGTGCGCGCCAGGTTCAGCTCCGCTTGCACTTCCTCCGGGTTCATCGTGTGGACGTAATCCTGCCAGCGGTAGTGGTTGTGGCAATGGATGCCGACTTCGAAGCCGGCATCGCGCACCGCGCGCATGACGGTCTCGTTGCGACGACCGATGTGCGGCGCGGGCAGGAGGGTGCCGTTGAGCAGGGTGCGGACGCCGTAGAGCTGGACCACGCTGGTGCGGCTGACCTTTTGAAAAAACCCCGGGCGGAAGATGCGCGTGATGGCGCGGCCGGTCTGGTCCGGCCCCAGGGAAAAGAGAAACGTCGCCGGCATCCCGGCCGCGCGCAGGTCGGCCACCAGATTCGGCACGCCCTCGCGGGTGCCGCGATCGGTGTCGACGTCAATCTTGAGGGCGAGGCGGACCGGCACGGCGGACTCAGGTTAGCGAGTAGTCCTTGTTCGCGAGATGGTAGTCCAGCGTGAGCTTGATGGCGGTTTTCAAATCCACTTTGGGCTTCCAGCCGAGTTGCTTGGTGATGTGGTCAATGGACGGCACGCGCTTGCTGATGTCCTGATAATACTTGCCGAAGTAGGTGCCGGACGGAACGGAGATGACCTTCGCGCTGGCGGCGTGTTCGCGGTATTCGGGGAATTCCTTGAACGCGGCGATAATGAGCTTGGCCAGCTTGGCCACGCTGACGTCGTTCTTCGGATTGCCGATGTTGAAGATCTGCCGCGAGGCCTTGCCGTTCTTGTTCTCGATGATGCGGAGCAGCGCGTCGACGCCGTCGTCGATGAAGGTGAAGGAGCGGCTTTGCTTGCCGCCGTCGACGAGCTGCATGGGCTTCTTGAAAATGACGTTGGAGATGAACTGGGTGAACAGGCGCGAGCTGCCCTCCTTGGCCTCGAAGACGTTGTCGAGCTGGGGCCCGATCCAGTTGAACGGGCGGAAGAGCGTGTAGTCGATGTTGTCGCGCACGCCGTAGGCGTAGATGACGCGGTCGAGGAGCTGCTTCGAGCAGGCGTAGATCCAGCGCTGTTTCTCGATGGGGCCATACACCATGTTGCTGCTGGCCTCGTTGAGTTCGCTGTCGGGCGACATGCCGTAGACCTCGGAGGTGGAGGGAAAGATAATGCGCTTCTTGTATTTCGCGCACTGGCGGACGACGGCGAGGTTGGATTCGAAATCGAGCTCGAAGACGCGGAGCGGGTCCTTGACGTATTGTGCGGGGTTGGCGATGGCCACGAGGGGGATGACGGCGTCACATTTTTTCACGTGATACTCGATCCACTCGTGCGAGATCATCACGTCGCCTTCGACGAACTTGAAGCGTGGGTTGCCGAGACAGTGGCCGAGCTTGTGGTCGCCGACGTCCATGCCGTAGACCTCCCAGTCTTTCTTCCGCAGAATCGCGTGGGTGAGCGAGCTGCCGATGAAGCCGTTGGCGCCAAGGATGAGGACTTTGAGGGGCATAAATTAGAGTGGGTTAACCACGAAACACACAAAAAGACACGAAAGAATCAGCATGTCATTCTGAGCAAAGCGAAGAATCCATGATGAAAGCGAAATGGTCGTCAGGCTGGATCCTTCGCTGCGCTCAGGATGACACGCTGGCAATGATCTGGCCGATTTGGAGCGGGGAGCTGCCGCCGCGCCACTCAATGCGGGTGAGTTCGAGCGCGCCATCGCCGGTGACCACGATGAGCGGTGACAACGACAGCACTTCGCCCGGCTTGCCCCGACGTCCGGGCGTCGCGGGCTCCGCCCACCAGATCATCAGGCGGGAGCCACCGACGTCGGTGAATGCACCGGGGTAGGGATCGGTGACGGCGCGGATGAGGTTGAAGATTTGTCCCGTGGTCTGCGTCCAGTTGATGCGCCCGTCCTCCGGCTTGCGTCCGCCGAAATAGGTGGCCTGCGAGTCGTCCTGCGGGGTCTCCCGCGCCGTGCCGGAAAGCAGCGCGTCGATCTGCCGCGCCAGCACGTGGCGGGCGCAGGGCAGGACCTTGCGGAAGGCCTGTTCGGCTGTGTCGCGCGGGCCGATCTCGACGCCCTCCTGATCGACAATGGCGCCGGCGTCGGCTTTTTTCACCATGCGGTGGAGCGTCATGCCGAGACGCGGCTCGCCGTGCAGCACGGCCCAGTTGATGGGGGCGCGGCCGCGATATTTCGGGAGCAGCGAACCGTGCATATTGAACGCCCCGAGCGGGGCGAGCCCGAGGATTTTTTCGCTGATCATGTTCCGATAGTAGAAGGACAGGATGAGGTCGGGCTGCAACGCGGCCAAACGCTCGAGCCACTCCGGCGACATGATCTTCTCCGGGGTGAAGATCGGGACGCCCTTTTCGCGCGCGGCAGCGGCCGGGGTCTTGAACCAGATTTTTTCGTTCGGGTTGTCCTCGTGCGTGAACAGCGCGACGACATTGTCACCCCGCTCCAGCAGCAGCGACAGGCATTCGTAGCCGACCTCGCTGTAGCCAAAGAAGAGGATGCGCGGCGCAGACGTCATTTAGTCTCCAGGATTTCCCGCACGAAGTAGCGCTGCCGGGCGCGCACGACCTGGTAGGTGCGGCCGGTGTATTCGCCGATCAGTCCGATGCCGACCATCGTCACGCTGAGCAGGAAAAAGAGGATGCCAAAGAGGGTGAACAGTCCGCCCTCCTCCGGGCCGAGAATCAGCCGGCGCCAAGCCAGTACGATAACGAGCAGGAAACTGCCCCCGGCACATCCGAGGGCGAACATCGTGAAGACCTGCAGCGGGGCGAGGGAGAACCCCGTGATCAGGTCGAAATTCAGGCGGATGAGCTGGTAGAGTGAATAGTTCGAGACCCCGGCGTGCCGGGCCTCGTGCCGCACGGGGACCTCCGTGGGCCGGCTGGCATAACTGTAGGCCAGGGCGGGGATGAAGGTGTTGATGGCGCCGCTGCGCACGACGGCCTCGACCACGGGCCGGCGATACGCCCGGAGCATGCAGCCCTGGTCGGTCATCCGGATGCTGGTGGCGCGTTCACGCAGGCGGTTGATCAGCCGCGAAGCGAAAGTGCGGAAAAAACTATCCTGCCGGTCGAGGCGGCAGCCGCCGGCATAGTCGTGTCCGGCATCGATGGCCGCGATGAGCTTTGGGATTTCCTCCGGTGGGTTCTGGAGGTCGGCGTCGAGGGTCACGACCACCTCGCCGCGCACGCGCTCGAAGGCCGCCATGACGGCCATGTGCTGGCCGTAGTTGGCGTTGAAATCGATCACCCGGGTCACGTCGGGCCGGGCCGCGTGCTGCCCGGCGAGGAGCGCATAGGAGCGGTCGTGCGAGCCGTCGTTGGTGAAGATGACCTCATAGCTGCGCCCGAGGGCGTCGAGCACCGGGTAGAGCCGGACAAACAGCAGAGGCAGGTTGAGCTCCTCGTTGAAAACGGGGATCACGACCGAAAGTTGAACGGGAGGGAGGTTGCTCATCGCGCGGGGTGCTGCTGGAGAAGGGCGACCAGGGCGGTGGTGACACGAGTGACATCGTCGCGCGTCATCGCCGGGAAAAGGGGCAGGGTGAGGATGTTGCGGCCGGCGTATTCGGCGTGGGGAAAATCACCCTCCTTCCAGCCCAGCCGGCGGTAAAGCTTGAACAGGTGGATGGCCGGGTAGTGGACGCCGGTGCCGATGCCGGCGTCGGACATCTTCGCCATGACCTCGGCGCGTTTGATCGTCAGCTTTTTCTCCGGCAGAATCACCTGGAACATGTGCCAGTTGCTGTTCGTGAAATCGGCGACGGGCAGACCGAGTCCGAGGGCGCGGGCGGGCGGCGTGGCAAGCAACTCAAAGTAAGTCTGCGCGAGCTCGCGGCGTTTCGCCGTGAACGCGGCGAGGTGCGGCAACTGGCCGAGGCCGACACGCGCGGCGACATCGGTGAGGTTGAACTTTCCCCCGACCAGCTCGACCTCCATGCCATCCTGGCCGGAACGGACGACGCCCTGCAGCCGGTATTGCTCGGCGAGTTTCGCCTCGCGCTCATCGTTCAGCACGAGCGCGCCGCCCTCCATGGTCGTGATGTTCTTGTTGGGGTGGAAACTGAACGACACAAAATCGCCCAAGCTGCCAATGGGGCGGCCTTGCCAGGTGCTGCCGAAGGCCTGCGCCGCGTCCTCGACGACGCGGAGCTTGTGTTTCTTCGCGATCGCGTAGAGGCGGCCGCGGTCCACGGGGAGACCGGAGAGGTCGACGGGGATGATGGCCCGGGTGGCCGGAGTGAGGGCGGCCTCGACGCGGTTGAGGTCAATGTTACGCGTCACCGGGTCGATGTCGACAAAGACGGGCTTCGCGCCGACTGCGAGGATCACATTGCTCGTGGCGACCCAGGAGAGCGGAGTGGTGATGACCTCGTGGCCCGGACCGATGCCCGCGATGCGCAGCGCGATCTCCATCGTGCAGGTGCCGGAGTTGAAGACGCGCACCGGGCGGTTGCCGCAGTGGGTGGAGAGTTTCGCTTCGAGGGCCTTCACCTGCGGGCCGGAGGTGAGCCAGCCCGAGCGCAGGACCTCCGCGACGCCGGCAATCGTCTCGGCGTCAATGGTTGGCCGGGTGAAGGGCAGAAAGGGTTGGGTGGGACCGGTTGAACTCATGTCAAAGGTGGTTGATTAACAGCAAGTGTTTCGGCGTCTCGGCCAGCACGCGCGATTGAAAACCGGGCTGGGCCGCAAGGGCCGGGAGCTCGGTGCGGCGCAGCACGAGATAAACCTGGCGCGGGCCGGCCCAAAGTTCACGGAACTGCGCTTCGTCGAGGTGGAGTCCGAGATGTTTCGCGGCGGGGTCGAGGTAGAGCTCAAGTTCGCCCTCGTAACCGACCGTGCCGACCGTGCGACCGGAATAGTAGCTGAAATCATGAAAGTAGTCATGATAATGCAGGACGATGTCATCCGGGTCAACTTGTTGGACGACGATGCGGGCGAGGTCCTTGGTGCTGGGCCGGGCAATGGCCGGGGCGGCGATGACGAGCGTCGCGGCGAACGCACCCATGCTGCCGAGCATAAGATGCAGGGCGGAGCGGCTTTTGCCTTTGAACTGCAGGGCGGCCACGCCCAGTGCACCGCCGAGCAGAAAGATGCCCGAGAGCAGCGCGAAATGGCTGATCTCTCTGGCGTTTTGCACGGCACCGAGCAGAGCCGGTTTTAGATAAACCGCCATGAGCGCCAGCCCAAGCAGTCCGCCAATGACCGAAAAACCAATGAAGCCGGCTCGCAACGCGGTCGCCGAGTTGGTCCGCAGGCGTGGAGCCAGATATTGGCCGAGGATCAGGGCCAGCGGCGGGAAAACTGGCAGCATGTAGGGTATGAGCTTCGATTTCGAGGCGCTGAAAAACAGGAAAATGAAAATCGCCCAGAGCAGGAGGAAAGCCCGGTCGGCAGCCTCTTCGCGTCGGGACCAGCTGTCCGGCAGCGCGGTTCGCACCGCGGGCCAGAGCATTCCGGTCCAGGGAAACAGGCCCAGGACCACGATTGGGATGAAAAACCACCACGGTTCATTGCGGCCGTGCGTGGTCGTGGTGAACCGCAGCCAGTGCTCGTGGACAAAATAAAACCAGGCCCAATCGGGGTTGCGGCGGGCGACCAGGATATGCCACGGCGCCGCGATCACCGCGAACAACAACAGGCCGGTCGGCAGGTAGAACGGACGCAGCCGCCGCCACTGATTGAGCAGCAACAGCCAGAAGAACATGACGGCGCCGGGCAGAAGAAAACCGATCAGACCCTTGGCCAGCGTGGCCAGGGCCGCGCCCGCGTAGAGACCGTGGAACAACAGTTGGCGCCGCCGACCCGGCGGTTCACGCACGCCGAAGATAAAACAATACAGCGTGGCGCAGATCAGGACGGATACCACCATGTCGGTCAGCAGAATCCGGGCATGGATGAAGTAGAGGAAGGCAGTCGCCTGAATGATGGCGGCCCACCAGCCCGCATCCCGGCCCGCCAGCGCCCGGCCGGCGGCGTAGGTCAAGAGGACACCCAGCGCGGCAAAGACCGCGGGAATGGCCCGGGCGGCGGCTTCACCGGGTCCGAAAATCTTCAGGCTGGCGGCCACGAGCCAGTAGGTGAGCGGAGGCTTCTCGAAATATTTGATGCCGTCGAGGCGCGGAGTCACGAAATCACCGGTGGCCAGCATCTCGCGGGGAACCTCTGCGTAACGGCCTTCATCGGGGTTGGCCAGCGGCGCAAACCCAAGCCCGATTCCGAACAGTGCCGCGCACATGATCAGCAGCCAGAAGACATCGCGCCGGACTGACGCAGGATGAGGGGCAGGGCTGACGGAGGAAGCGGAAGCGGACCTAGGCAAAGTCACGGATTAATGAAGGTAACTGATCAAGACTGGCGTTTGGCTGATGGCCAGACTGCAATTGGGCAACCGGGAGTTTCCATCGGGCGTTTTTCCCGAAAGATGGGAGGGCGAGAGCCATACCGGGAGGATGATCAGGACGAGGGGAAATTGCAGAAAAACAGGCCCGAGATGAGGGCGAGGGCACGGAATCAGCTTGGTTGCCGGCCGGCCCTGATTTACACCGTGATCATGACATGGATTTTTCCGGTAACTACGGGTTTACCCCTGCCGTCTCGTGGGATGTGCCTCATTCCTGCACAACTCCATGGCTGAAGAATCGTTCGATTTTGCCGGATGCCTCGAACGTGTGCGCGAGCACGACCAAGCCGCAGCCCGGCAGCTGGTCACCGAACTCTATCCCCAGGTCATCCGCATCGTGCGCTCCCATCTTCCCCGGCGGGTCGCGGAGGAAGACCTCGCCCAGGACATCTTTCTGAAAATGTTCACCCGCCTCGAACAATACCAGGGCAACGTGCCGTTTCCCCACTGGGTCTCCCGGATCGCGGTGACGACCTGCATCGACCAGTTGCGGGCGCAGAAGCGCCGGCCGGAGTTCCGCTGGGCCGACCTGCCGGAGGAACAGGCCGAGATGCTCGACCATGTGCTGAGCGATGAGCGCGAAGCCATCCCGGGCAACGCCCTCGCGGCCCGCGAGCTCGTGCAAAAGCTGCTCGCCCAGCTCAAGCCCGACGACCGGCTCGTTATCCAACTGCTCGATTTGGAGCAAAAGACGCTGGTCGAGATCAGCCGGCTGACCGGCTGGAACCAGACCCTCGTCAAAGTTCGGGCCTTTCGCGCGCGACGGAAATTGCAAAAGTTGTTTCAGGACCTACAACAACAGGAAAAGTCATGAACCGATTCGACCACCAATGGCAGAAATTGACCGCCCTGGCGCGGCAGGCTCCCGCTGACTCCGCGGCCGAGGCGCCCCCCGGTTTCGCCACCCGCGTGGCCACCAGGGGAGCGGCGAGTGCGATCCCCGGCCGGTGGGCCGGGCTGGAGCGGCTCGCCCTGCGCGGGTTTGTGGCGGCGACCGCCTGCTGCGTGGCGACGATCGCCTTCAATTTCTTCGTCACCTCCCCGGATCTGCCCGATGATACCGATCTCGCTGAATCTGTAACCGCAGTCCTCGATCTTTCATGATGAACAAGCCCTGGAAACTGGTTCTGCTGCTGACCGGCATCTTTCTGGCCGGCGGCGTGACCGGCGCACTCATCACCATGCGCGTGGGCCGCAACCTGCCGGCGAAGCGGGCGGAGCCCGGCCAGTGGGAGCACCAGCAGCTCAAGCGCCTGGCCCAGAAACTGGACCTGCAGCCTGAACAGGTTGAACAATTGCGACCCATTGTGCGGCGCAACATGGAAGTGATCGGCCGGTTGCGGAATCAGTCCATGACCGAGACCCGCGCGGTCTTCGAACGCATGCAGCGCGAGATCGCCGAGAAGTTGACGCCGGAGCAACGCACCAAGTTCGAGCAGATGAACAAGGAATTCCGCGAACGCGCCCGCAAGTTCATGCCGGACCGTCCGGTGCGTCCCGGCGGCCTGCGGCCGGGCCGTGAAGGCGGCGCGGAGGGCGAGCGGCCCCCGCCGTCCGAGAAACCGGCGGGCATCTGAGTTAGCGTGGTCTTTTTCAGGCCGTTCTTATTTTAGTTGAAAGGGCAGGAGGGCGACCTACGTTCCGCCTTGGCCAGGCGCCATGCATGAGCAGGCGCGTGAACCCCGCCAGGGCCGGAAGGCAGCAACGGTGACGACGTCCTTCCAGTGCCGTGGATTGCCTGGCCACTTACTTTAATTTCGGATTTTCGATTGCAGATTTTGGATTGGCTGCCGGGTCTCGCCGGCATGTCGGCAAAGTCGAACATCAGGCTCGCCTTTCTGTTTTTCTGACCTCTGATTTCTGCCCTCTGGCATGTCCACCGCCTACCAAGTCATCGCCCGCAAGTGGCGCCCGCAGACCTTCGATGATGTCGTCGGGCAGGACCATGTGGTGCGGACGCTGAAGAATGCCATCGCCCGCAACCGCATCGCCCACGCCTATCTGTTGGTGGGCCCGCGCGGCACGGGCAAGACCAGCACGGCGCGTATCTTTGCCAAGGCGCTCAACGCCACCGGCGGCCCCAAGGCCGACTTTGACGTCAACGATCCCATCGCGGTTTCCATCGCCGAGGGCCGGTGCCTCGACGTGATCGAGTTCGACGCGGCGTCGAACACGCAAGTGGACAAGATCCGCGAGTTTGTCATCGACACGGTCGCCTACGCGCCGGCGCAGGTCCGCTTCAAGGTCTATATCATCGACGAGGTGCACATGCTCTCGGCCAGCTCGTTCAACGCGCTGCTCAAGACGCTCGAGGAGCCCCCGGCGCACGTGAAATTCATCTTCGCCACCACCGACCCGCAGAAGATGCCGGCGACGGTGATCTCGCGCTGCCAGCGCTTCGATCTGAAGCCGATCCCCACCGAGCTCATCGTCCAGCGATTGAAAAAAATCGCCGCCAGCGAAAAGATCAAGGTGAGCGACGCCGCCCTCGCCAGCATCGCCCGCATGGCCGACGGCGGCATGCGCGACGCCCAGTCCATTTTCGACCAGATGATTTCCTTTTGCGGCACCGAGGTGGGCGAAGCGGATGTGCTGGATGTCTACGGCCTGGTGTCGGCGGCGAAGATTGCCGAACTCGCGTCCGCCCTGGCCGCCGGCGACCACAAGAAGATCGTCAGCATCGTCGACGATTGCGACGAGAACGGTCGCGACCTCTACCGCCTCCTCGTGGACCTGCAGACGCATATCCGGGGCGCGCTGCTCGACTCGATTGCCAAGGGCGGCAACAGCGCGGTGCTGGGCCCGCCGATGACCACCGAGCAGTTCACGCGCCTGCTGGACGGCTTGCGCGAGGGCGAGAACGGGGTGAAGCACGGTCTGTCCGAGAAGATCAATTTCGAGGTGGCGCTGCTCAAGGCCGTCGAGGCCAGCCGCGCCCGGGCCATCGACAGCCTGATCAAGGAACTCGCCACTTTGGCCGAGGGCTTGCCCGACGACGGCTCAAAAAAAAACGGCTGACGTCGGCGCCTGAGCCAGCCCAGAGGACAGAAGACGGAGGACAGAAGACAGAGGACGAAGCGCCGCCGAGCGCCATCGCCGTGGACGCACCCGCCGGACCCTCCTCCGAGGAGGAAGCGGCGTTTCTCGCGCAGGAGCGCGAGATGGGGATTGTCACCCCGGCTCTGATGCACACGGAAAGCCCGCCGGAGGAGAGTGGCGGCCTCCCGCCCATGGAGGATCTGGTGAAGCGCATCCCGATGCCGACCCGCGATCTGATGGAGGAACTGTTCCGGGCGAAATTCATCACCGTGAAACGCATCCCGCAGTCGGCGCTCAAGTGACCGTACCGACCGGCCACTCGGAGCCGATGGCTGCGAGGCCGTGGGGCGGATGCAGATAGAGGTAGGTTTGCGCGGAAGCAGCGAGGTGATTGGGGGTGAGCCGCACGTCGATACGCTCGTAGAGACCCTCATCGAGGCCTTCGAGGTGGTCCAGTTCCGCGAGGCAAGCATCGTCCACCGCCCAGAGTTCACCGGTGACACC
>JAYTUA010000172.1:0-5674 GCA_043745015.1 Opitutaceae bacterium
ACCCAGCAAAATCCCGACGCGGACGATATGGCTTGGTGCTCATGAAGGCACCCTGCCAACGACGCCTCCTTCTGTCACTCTATTTTACGAGACTCAGTAAGTTGGCCGCCAACTGAAAGACAGGATCGCGCCTGCGGTGGATTTCCGCCGCAGGCGTTTCACTTTAGGTTTTCCACGAGACTTCGATCCCACGCTTCTCTGCCGTGACCATCGCCGCTTTGCCTCCCCACGTTTCACTGCGCGTCCCCACCGGCGCCGCTTGCCTCCTCGCGCTGGCGCTCTCCGCCCTCGCGCAGGAACAACCCGTCGTCGCGCCAGAGATTGCCGCGGGTCCGTTTGCGCCGACCGCCGAATCCTTGCGGCAATATCAAACGCCGGATTGGTTTCGCGACGCGAAGTTCGGCATCTGGTCGCACTGGGGACCGCAGTCGGTGCCACGCCAGGGCGACTGGTATGCGCGCAATATGTATTTGCAGGGCCACCCGCAATACGAGCACCACCTGAAAACCTACGGCCACCCCTCGCGGCACGGCTACAAGGACATCATCCCGCTCTGGAAAGCGGAGAAGTGGGAGCCCGAGGCCCTGATGGTGCTCTACGCGAAAGCGGGCGCAAAATATTTCGTCAGCATGGGCGTCCACCACGACAACTTCGATCTGTGGAACTCGAAATTCCACCGCTGGAACGCCGTCGCGATGGGACCGCACCGCGACGTCGTCGGCGAATGGAAAAAAGCCGCGCAAAAATTCGGACTGCGCTTCGGCCTCTCCGAACATCTCGGCCCCAGCTACGCGTGGTTCTCGCCGAGCCACGGCTGGGACCAATGGAGTCCGATGGCCGGCCGCAACTACGACGGCAACGATCCCGCCTTCCAGGATCTCTATCACCCGCAGCATAACGAACCGTTTCGCTGGGGCCGTTCGTGGTATGCGAAAAATCCCGAGTGGCACCAGGAGTGGTTCCAGCGGATCAAGGATCTCGTCGACCAAAACCAACCCGACCTCCTCTACACCGATGGCGGCATTCCGTTCGGCGTGATCGGCCGCAGCCTCGTCGCACATTTCTACAATGCGAACGAAGCCGCGCACGACGGAAAACTCGAAGCCGTCTACACGCACAAGGACATGGGCACGGGAGAATTCATCCGCGAAGCCGGCGCGCAGGATGTCGAGCGCGGCGTGATGAACGCCATCAACCCGCTGCCATGGCAGACCGACACGTCGATCGGCGATTGGTTTTACAGCGAGGGTTTCAAATACAAAACCACCAGCGAGATCATCCACTTGCTCGCCGATATCGTGAGCAAGAACGGCTGCATGCTGTTGAACGTCGTGCAGTATCCCGACGGCAGCCTCCCGCCGGAGCCGCGCCAGTTTCTCGACGAGATGGCCGCGTGGATGGCGGTGAACAGCGAGGCCATTCACGGCACGCGCCCGTGGAAAATTTTCGGCGAAGGCCCGACGGTCGCCGCCGCCGGCCACTTCAAGGAAGACACCGCTTACACGCCGCAGGATATCCGCTTCACGACGAAGGGCGGCGCACTCTACGCCATCACGCTCGGCGTGCCGAGCGGCGAGGTGCGCATCAAGTCGCTCGGGCGCGACGCGAAATTCGCCGGGAAAAAAGTCTCCGGCGTGCGTCTCCTCGGCAGCGAGGAAAAGTGCACTTGGTCGCAGGAACCCGACGCGCTCGCGATCAAAGTGCCGGCGCGACTCCCGACGCAACACGCGAGCGCATTTCGCATCGAGTTCTAGAAAAGCAATGCAACACGCCCCGATGCCACCACCCACGATTGTCATTCTGAGCGCAGCGAAGAATCCATGCTTGCGTCCGCGGCGTTACCTCCGAGGCCGGTGATTCTTCGCTGCGCTCAGAATGACAAACCGCTTTGAAGCCTCTCCCTCGTTTCCTACCCCTCTCGCCCTCGCCCATCCTCCCTCCCATGAAAACGAAGCGTCTCATCGTCCCCGCCCTTTCCCTGTTGTTCGCCAGCCTGGTTTCGCTTCACGCCGCGACGGTGACCGTGGCCGTCGACCAGCCCGGCGCGCCGATCAACCCCGCCATGTGGGGTGTCTTCTTTGAGGACATCAACTTCGGCGCCGACGGCGGCCTCTACGCGGAACTGGTCAAGAACCGGGGCTTCGAATTTCCCGAGGCCCTGATGGGCTGGCGCAAACTCAGTCCGTCGAAGGCGAAGGGGGAACTGGCCATCCGCAGCGAGCATCCCTTTGCTGCGAAGAACCCACACTACGTCCGGGTCCACTCCGAGGGCACCGACCTGTTCGGCCTCGCCAACGAGGGGTTCCGCGGCATCGGCCTGCGCACCGGCGAGGCCTATGATTTTTCCGTGCGGGTCCGCCGCATTGCCGGCACCCCCAAACTGACGGTGCGGCTTTATGGCGGCGACGGCACCGTGCTGGAGTCCGTGGACCTGCAGGACTTCACCGGCGACTGGCAAAAATACTCCGCCACCCTGCACCCGCAGGCCACCGACGCGAAGGCGTGGCTGGCGGTGCTGGTCGACGGCCCGGGCACACTGGACCTGGATTTCGTGTCGCTGTTTCCGCACAACACCTGGAAAAACCGCACCGGCGGCCTGCGGGCGGACATGGTGCAGGCCCTCGCCGACATGCGGCCCGGTTTCCTGCGCTTTCCCGGCGGCTGCATCGTCGAGGGCAGCACCCTCGACCGCCGCTACCAGTGGAAAAACACGCTGGGCCCGGTCGAGGAGCGCCCGCTGCTCATCAACCGCTGGAACTACGAGTTTCTCCACCGGCCCGCGCCGGACTACTTCCAGTCCTTCGGGCTCGGCTTCTTTGAATATTTCCAGCTCTGCGAGGACATCGGCGCGCAGCCGCTCCCCATCCTGAACTGCGGCATGGCCTGCCAGTTCAACTCCGGCGAGCTCTGCCCGCTCGATCAGCTCGATACCTATATCCAGGATACGCTCGACCTCATCGAGTTCGCCAACGGCCCCGCCACCAGTGTGTGGGGCGCCAAACGCGTCGCGCTGGGCCACCCCGCCCCGTTCAACATGAAACTGCTCGGCATCGGCAACGAACAATGGGGGCCCGAGTACATTGAGCGCTATGCGAAATTCGCCCAGGTCCTGAAGACGAAACATCCCGAGATCGCCCTCGTTTCCGCGGCCGGTCCCTCGCCGGATGACGATCGCTTCAAGTTTCTCTGGCCGAAGCTGCGCGAACTCCACGCCGACATCGTTGACGAACATTCCTACGCCCGGCCCGCCTGGTTTCTGGACAACACCCATCGCTACGACAGCTACGACCGCCACGGCCCCAAGGTCTTCATGGGCGAATACGCCGCGCAGAGCGACCGCACGGTGAGCGTCAAGAACCGCAACAACTTTGAGTGCGCCCTCGCCGAGGCGGCCTTCCTCACCGGCCTCGAGCGCAACGCGGAAGTCGTCCGCATGGCGTCCTACGCGCCGCTCTTCGCCCACGTCGATGCCTGGCAGTGGACGCCTAATCTCCTCTGGACCGACAACCTCCGCACCCTGCGCACACCGAATTACCATGTGCAAAGCCTGTTCGCGCAGAATCGTGGCGACCGGATTCTGCCTGTGACTCTCGCCAGCCTCAACCCCGCCGAGGAAAAACGCCTCTACGCCTCCTCCACCCTCGATGAAGCCTCCGGCCAGGTGATTCTCAAACTGGTCAATGCCACCGCCGCGGAATCCCGCGCCGCAGTGGACCTGACCGGAGCCGGCCAAGTAAAGAACGGCACCCTGACCCTCCTGCAGGCTGACGACCTTCTGGCTGAAAACACCTTCGCCACGCCTGAACGGGTGGCCCCCCGCACCACGGCCTTCACTCCCACGGGAGCCAAATTCGAACTTACCTTGCCGGCGAATTCGCTGACGATCGTGCGCGTGGGACTCGTCCGCTGACGCCGGTAGGGCGGTGAGTCCCTTCACCGCCGCGACGGCGCGGAGCGGAGTCCGCGCCCTACCCTCTCAATTGCTGCCCAGGTCAGCACTTACTTGACGGTTAGGCAAAGGTGGCTGCAAATGCCCGTTGCCCCGCCATGCCCCCCGTCACCATGCGTGTCATTGCCGACCAGGTCGGCTATTCGAAGAACACCGTGTCGCTGGCGTTGCGCGGCCACCGGTCGATTCCGGAATCGACCCGTGACCTCATCCGCCAGGCCGCCGACAAGCTCGGCTACCGGCCCAACGCGGTCGTGTCGCACCTCATCGCGCAGTTGCGCGCCGGCCGCACCGCCCAGTTCCAGGCCAAGCTCGCCCTCGTCAACGCGCACCGCGACCCCAAGGCTTTTCGCACGCACGCCACCATCCCCGCCTACGTGCAGGGCTGCGAGCGCCGGGGCCTGCAACTCGGCTACACGTTCGATCCTTTCTGGCTGCATGATCCCAAGCTGAAGGCGGAAAGCTGGATTCGCATCCTCCGCACGCGGGGCATCAAGGGCATCATCATCGTGGGCCTGATGGATCACAACCAGCTGCCGCCGCACCTGCAGCCGGTCTGGGCCGCCTTTCCCTGCGTGGTCACCGGCGTGCGCACGCGCGATCCGGCCCTTTCCTTCAGCTGCGTGGATCACCACGACCTGCTGATCCAGGCCTTTGAGCGGGCCCTGGCCCTCGGTTACCAGCGGCCGGCCCTTGTCGTGGAGGAACGCATTGACCGGCTCGTCGAGGGCCGGTTTTCCGGGGCTATGCTGACCGCGCAGCAGTCGTTGCCCGCCGCCCGGCGCGTGCCTGCCTTTATGCACATCGAGCAGGCTCGAACCGATCGGAAACTTTTTCCGCGCTGGCTCGACCGCCACCGGCCGGATGTCCTGCTTTCGCTCTACAACATCGTCTTCCCCTGGCTGAAGGATCACGGCCTGCGCGTGCCGCAGGACATCGGGGTCATCCAGCTCGAGTGGCGGGAGAGCCACGCGGAGATTTCCGGCATGAACCAGCACAACGACGCCGTGGGTGAAGCCGCGGTCGACATGGTCGTCGGCCAGATCCACCGCAACGAATCGGGCATCCCGTCCTTTCCCCGCGCCACCCTGATCGGTGCGAGCTGGATCGAGGGCGAGTCAGTGCGGCGGATGGCTGTAGGGCGGGGTCGCTGACCCCGCCGCGATCCAGGCGGGATCAGCGATCCCGCCCTACAAATCACGCAAACAGTCCGCGCAGGCCCTTGGCCGTCGGGACCGCCTTGGCGTCCCGCAGCAGCCAGGTCTCGGTGTGCCGCAGGGTCTGTTGCGGCTTGAGGGTGGCGAAGGGCCCCATGGATTCCATCTCGACCATGAAGTTCTTCGGACCCACGTAGAGCGCGAGGTTGGTGCCGAGCGGATACTGGGCGTCAGGCTGGTAGGCGGCCTGCTTGGCAAACAACAGCCGCTGGACCGGGTCGTGCATCGCGATGATGCCCGCATCGGCCTTCAGCATGCGCTTGCTCTCGACTCCGCCCGGAATCACCCGGAAGGAATCGTCGGTGAGCTCGAACTGCGGATCATGAAACGTCTTGCGGCCCTGATTGTGGCCCCACTTCTTTACCGCGACGATTGTCGCATAGTCCCAGTCGCTGCCGTCGCCGAGCGGCACCGAGTAAGTCGTGTCCGCCGCCGGCAGCGTGCTGGTGATGGCCCAGAGTCCGCCGCTCCAGAGCATCGCGCCGAGGTTGGTGACAAAATGCTCGAT
>JAYTUA010000173.1:0-21747 GCA_043745015.1 Opitutaceae bacterium
CCAGCGCGAGCTCATCATCGGCGACCGCGGCACCGGCAAGACCACGATCTGCATCGACACGATCATCAACCAGGGCCGCATCAACAAGGTCGGCCTCGCCTCGGGCGACAAGAGCTTCCGTCCCGTCTACTCCATCTACGTCGCCGTCGGCCAGAAGCAGTCCAACATCGTCCGCACCATCTCCGCCCTTGAGGCCGCCGACGCCCTGCAATACACGATCATCGTCGCCGCGCCCGCTGCTGACAACCCCGCCAATCAATACCTCGCCCCCTTCTCTGGCGCCGCCCTCGGCGAATGGTTCATGGAAAACGGTCAGGACGCGCTCATCGTCTATGATGATCTCTCCAAGCACGCCGTCGCCTATCGCCAGATCTCGCTCATCCTGAAGCGCCCCTCCGGCCGCGAGGCGTATCCCGGCGACGTGTTCTACCTGCACTCCCGCCTCCTCGAGCGCGCCGCCCGCCTCGACGGCAAAGGCTCACTCACCGCGCTCCCCGTCATCGAGACGCAGGCCGGCGACGTGTCCGCCTACATCCCGACCAACGTGATCTCGATCACCGACGGCCAGATCTTCCTCGAGACCGACCTCTTCAACCAGGGTATCCGCCCGGCTGTATCCGTCGGTCTTTCCGTTTCGCGCGTCGGTTCCTCTGCCCAGATCAAGGTCACCAAGCAGGTCGGCGGCAAACTCAAGGGCGAGCTCGCCCAGTTCCGCGAACTCGCGGCCTTCGCCCAGTTCGGTTCCGACCTCGACGCCAAAACCAAGGCCACCCTCGACCGCGGCGCCCGCATCGTGGAACTCTTCAAGCAGTCCCAGCTCAACCCCGTCTCCATCGAGGTGCAGGCCTCCGTCCTCTGGGCCCTCCAGAAGAGTTACTTTGATTCCATCGAGGTGAAACACATCGTCGGCGCCGCCAACTCCCTCAAGGAGTTTCTCGCCAGCCGCAAGGACACCCTCCTCACGAAGATCCGCAACGAAGCGAAGCTCACCGACGAAATCGAGGCCGGCCTCAAGGCCGCCGCCGATGAATGGAAGGCTACCTTCGTCGCCAAGTAATCTCCCGGACCCTGGACCCTAGACCCTAAGCAATGCCTTCCACCCGCGACATCCGCCGGCGCATCAAGTCGGTCAAGAACACCCGCCAGATTACCAAGGCGATGGAGCTCGTCGCGGCGTCGAAGATGAAGAAGGCGCAGCAGGCCGCCCTCGCGGGCCGCGCCTATGCCGACCTCATGGCCGAGATGCTCGCCGCCGTCGCCGGCCGCGTCGAGGAAAGCCAGCACCCGTTCCTGACCCGGCGCGAGGTGCGCACGCGCGGCATCATTCTCGTCACGACCGACAAGGGCCTCTGTGGCCCGCTCAACGCCAACCTCTTCAAGCTCGTCACCGAGATCAAGGGACCGGCGAAGTATGCCGTTATCGGCCGCAAGGGCACCCAGTTCATCGCCCGCACCCGGCGCGACCTGCTGGCGGCCTTCACCGTCAATGACCGCGTGCCTTTCGCCGACGTGAAGGTGGTCACCGAGTTCATGGTGAAGCAGTTTCTCGAGGGCGTGGTGGACACCGTCGAGTTGATCTACCCGCATTTCCGCAACACCCTCGTGCAGACACCCACCAACCTGCCGCTGCTGCCGCTGCAGAGCCTCGCCGCCGTGATCGCCGACCTGCACAAGGATTCCGGCCAGACCGCCAAGGCCGACGACCGCGAGATTCTCTTCGAGCCCGACGCGCAGACCGTCCTCGAGTCGCTGCTCCCGCTCTACGTCAACCGCGAGGCCTACCAGCACGTGCTCGACGCCAAGGCCTCCGAACACAGCTCGCGCATGGTCGCGATGAAGACCGCCAAGGACAACGCCACCAAGCTGGTCGGCGATCTCACTCTCGAATATAACAAGGCCCGGCAGGCCGGCATCACCCAGGAAATCCTCGAGATTGCCGCCGCCTCGTTCTCCTCGAACTAATCCCCTTTAAACCAATTTGTAGGAGCCTGCTTGCAGGCGACTGCTTCCACCACCGCCCGCCCCATCTGTCATGAGTAATACAGGCAAAATCGTCCAAGTCATCGGCGCCGTCGTCGACGTGCAGGTCGCCGAGTCCACCATCCCGCCCATTTACCAGGCGCTCACCATCGACTTCACCGTCAATGGCAAGAAGGAGATGCTGACCCTCGAGGTCCAGCAGCACCTCGGCGAAGGCCTGGTGCGCGCCATCGCCATGTCCTCCACCGAGGGTCTCGTGCGCGGCTGGCCCGTGAACGACACCGGCGCCCCGATCACCGTCCCCGTCGGTGACGGCGTCCTCGGACGCATTCTCGACGTCACCGGCACCCCGGTGGACGGCAAGGGCCTGGTCGCCCACACCAAGCGCTACCCAATTCATCGTCCGGCCCCGGCGCTGGTCGACCAGAACCCCAAGTCTGAGATCCTCGAGACCGGGATCAAGGTCATCGACCTCATCTGCCCCTTTATCAAGGGCGGCAAGGCGGGCGCATTCGGCGGCGCGGGCGTCGGCAAAACCGTCGTCATTCTCGAGCTCATCAACAACATCGCCAAGGCCCACGGCGGTTACTCCGTGTTCGCCGGTGTCGGCGAGCGCTCCCGCGAGGGCAACGATCTCTATCACGAAATGTCCGAGGCCGGCGTCATCAACCAGAAGGACCTCAGCAAGTCCAAGGTCGCGCTGGTTTACGGCCAGATGAACGAGCCCCCGGGCGCCCGTATGCGCGTCGCCCTTTCGGCCCTCGCCATGACCGAGTATTTCCGCGACGAGAAAAACCAGGACGTGTTGCTCTTCATCGACAACATTTTCCGTTTCTCGCAGGCCGGCTCCGAAGTGTCCGCGCTCCTCGGCCGTTCGCCGTCCGCCGTCGGCTACCAGCCGACGCTCGCCAACGAGATGGGCCTCCTCCAGGAGCGCATCACCTCGACGAAGAAGGGCTCCATCACCTCCGTGCAGGCCGTCTACGTGCCCGCCGACGATCTCACCGATCCGGCGCCCGCCAATACCTTCGCCCACCTCGACTCGACCATCGTGCTTGAGCGTTCCATCGCCGAGCTCGGCATTTATCCGGCCGTTGATCCGCTCGCCTCCGTGTCGAAGGCCCTCCAGCCCGACATCGTCGGCGAGGAACACTACAAGGTCGCCCGCGAGGTGCAGCGCGTCCTCCAGCGCTACAAGGATCTCCAGGATATCATCGCGATTCTCGGCCTCGATGAGCTTTCCCCCGAGGACAAGCTCGCCGTCTATCGCGCCCGCAAGATCCAACGCCTGCTCTCGCAGCCGTTCGCGGTTGCCGAGGTGTTCACCGGCACGCCCGGCAAATACGTCCCCGTCAAGGAGACCGTCCGCGGTTTCAAGATGATCCTCGATGGCGAACTCGACCACGTCGGCGAGACTGACTTCTACATGAAGGGTGGCATCGACGAGGTCATCGCCGCCGCCGCGAAAAAATAATTCCCATGCCCCTCACGCTCGAAATCGTCACGCCCGAGGCGAAGGTGTATTCCGACACCATCGACTCCGTCGTCATCCCGACGGTCGAGGGCGAGATCGGCGTCCTTCCCGGCCACATCCCGCTGCTCACCCAGATTGAGAATGGCGAGCTCCGCGTCGCCAAGGGCGCGACCACCACGCTCCTCGCGGTCAGCGGCGGTTTCGCGCAGATCGACGGTGACCGGGTCCGCGTGCTCGCGGAGCACGCCATCACCGAGGAAAAGATCGACGAGACTGCCGTCGAGGCCGCGATGAAGCGCGCCGAACAGGAGCTCCGGGACGCCAAGAATCTGGACCCGCAGCAATACGAACACCTGCAAGGCCTCGTGCGCTACGCCGGGGTCCAGCTCGCGGTCAAGAGACGGCGGCGTTAGTCTATACTGTCCAAGCTAATTGCGATAGTTGATTGACCCTGCTGTTTTTACTGATTGAGTCTTGATACTCAGTCTCATCTCTATGCCTAACTCGCACCCCAATCTTCATGCCCTCTGCCAGCTTCCGGCTGGCTCGACTGGCCGTGTGTGCGAACTCCGGGGCGATGAGAGTTTTTGCCAGCGTGTTCGGGAGATGGGCTTCGGTGAAGCCGCCCTCGTCACTAAAATTTCCGGCACCACCACCAGCCTTTGCCTCGTCAATGGCACCCGCATTGCGCTCAACCACTGCGCCGCCATGAACATCATGGTCGAACGCCTGCCTGCCCTGGGCAAAGCCGCCGGGCCGGAAAGCGCGCGCTAAAGCCCGCGCTATGCCCGTTCTGCTCAAACTCTCAGAGCTATCGCTCGGCGCCAGCGGTCGCGTGAAGGATTTTCCCAAAGCTGGCGCGACGTTCCTGCGCCTGCGTGAGATGGGCCTGCTGCCGGGTACCGCCATCACTTTTGTGCGCGCCGCGCCGCTAGGCGACCCGCTGGAGTTCAAACTCCGCGGCTACCACCTCACCCTTCGCCGCGAGGAGGCGGAGCAGATCACTGTTGAAAAGCTAAAGGACTGAACCCCTTCGAACCGGCTGCACACTCATGCTTTCTCAGCTCTTCAGTCATTCAGCCCTTCAGTCTTTACGGACACCAGCGCATTGAACCTTCCGTCACATATCATTTCCCCGACTAGGAAGCGTTCTCTCCATCCGGAGCCCCGCACGCCCATTTACGCGATCGTCGGGAACCCGAACTGTGGCAAGAGCACGCTGTTCAATGCGCTCACCGGCCTGAAACAAAAAGTTGGCAATTACCCCGGGGTCACCGTCGAAAAAAGGATGGGCGAGACCTATTCGCAGCACGGCAGGCCGATCAAGCTCATCGATCTGCCCGGCGCTTACTCGCTGGCCGCCCGTTCGCCCGACGAAGCGGTCACCCGTGACGTGCTCCTGGGCCGCCGGGCCGATACGCCTCAACCCGATCGCATCCTTTGCATCGTCGACGCCACGAACCTCGAGCGCAACCTCTACCTCGTCCACCAGATTCTCGACCTGGGCCGCCCGGTCATCCTCGTGCTGAACATGATGGATCTGGCGAAAGCCGCCGGGTTGCAAATCCGTGTCGCGCACCTTGAGCAGGAACTCGGCATCCCCGTCATCGCCTGCGAAGCGGTGAATGGCCGGGGACTCGTCGAACTGAAGCTCGCCATGAGCCGCATTGATTTGCCGCTGGCCCGGCACCGCTGGGACGTGCCGGCGGCTGTCGCACCGGCTGTCGCCGAGCTGCAGGCCTCCCTCGTCGACCATGACCGGCGCCCGCCTCTCGTTGCCCGCGCTGAAGCCCTGTTGCTGCTCACCGACTGCGACACGGTGCGCGTCGCCGGTTCAACACCGCTCAGCCCGCGTACCACCGGAATCCTGACGCATTGGCAAACGCGCTGGGAAGGGGAGGGGACCGATTGGGCCGGCACCCTGGTCGGCAGCCGTTACGAAGCCATCGGAAAACTTTGCACCCATGTCGTCCAGCCGGCGGGAGTCACCGGGCCATCCGTGTCGGATCGGATAGACGCGGTCGTGGTGCATCCGCTCTGGGGCTGGCTGGTGCTCGGCGCGGTGATGACTGCGCTGTTCCTCTCCATCTTCACCCTGGCCGAATATCCCATGAATTGGATCGACGCCCACGTCGCCGCGCTCGGCGGCTGGGTGAAGAACACCATGCCGCCCGGCGACCTGCGCGATCTGCTCAGCGACGGCGTGATCTCCGGCGTCGGCGGGGTCGTGACCTTCCTGCCGCAGATCCTGATCCTGTTTTTTTTCATCGGCCTGCTCGAGAACACTGGCTACATGGCCCGCGCCGCCTTCATCATGGACCGGCTGATGAGCCGCGTCGGCCTGAACGGAAAATCATTCATCCCGCTGCTCGGTTCCTACGCGTGCGCCATCCCCGGGATCATGGCCACGCGCACCATCGAGGACCCGAAGGACCGCCTCGTCACCATCCTCGTCGCGCCGCTCATGAGCTGCTCGGCCCGGCTGCCGGTTTATCTGCTCATGATCGCCACCCTGCTGCCGAGCGCCACCGTGCCCGTGCTCACCAAGGTCGGCATCATGCTGCTCATGTATGCGCTCGGCACGCTCGGCGCCTTTGGTTTCGCGTGGCTCTTCAAGCGCACGCTGCTCAAGGGCAAGCCGCCGATGATGATCATGGAGCTGCCGCCTTACCGCCTGCCGGGCCTCAGGGATGTCGCGCTGCAGATGATCGAGCGGGCCGGTTTGTTCCTCAAGCGCGCCGGCACCATCATCCTTGGCATCAGCATCGTGCTCTGGTTTCTCACCACCTACCCCAAGCACCCCAACCCCGCCACCACCACCGCGCAGCAGATCGACTACAGTTTTGCCGGACGCGCCGGCCATGCGCTCGAGCCCGTCATCCGGCCGCTCGGCTTCGACTGGCGCGTCGGCGTCGGCCTCATCACGTCGATGGCCGCCCGCGAGGTGTTCGTCAGCTCGATGGCCGTGGTGTTCAGCGTCGATCATTTCACCGGCGGCAAGAGCGCCGACGTCACGCCGCTGCGCGACTCGCTGGCCGCCGCCACCTGGCCCGGCGGCGCAAAATTATTCACTCCGCTCGTTTGCCTCACGCTCATGGTGTATTATGTTTTTGCCATGCAATGCATGAGCACCGTCGCCGTCGTGAAGCGCGAGACCAACTCCTGGCGCTGGCCGCTGTTCCAGATTTTCTACATGACCGGCACGGCGTGGCTCGTGTGCTTTGTGCTCTACCAAACCGGCCGCGCCCTCGGCTACTGACATGTCCGCCACCCTTCAGACCATCATCGCCCTCGTCATCGTCGCCGTCGCGGCGGCGCTGCTCGTGCGCTCGTGGTTCAAGCAGCGGAAAAATCCCGGCTGCGGAAGTGAAGGCTGCGGTGCCGTCAGCCCCGAGATCAAAAAGCTTCAGGCCAAGATGAAGCGCTAACCCAGCGGCTGGCGGCCGAGGGTGCCGCGCAGGGCGTCGAGGTAGGCAGCAGCGGATACTCGGGCGAGCTCGGCCTGCGACTCGTGCAGCCGCTTGGTCAGGTGCAGCCGGGTGGTAACCGCCTTGTTCGCCGCGGTGGCGATGAATTCCTCCAGCGTGCGGACATGCCGCGTCCAAAGCACCACATCGGCCTGCTGCTTGGCGGCCAGCCGGTCCGCATACCAGTCGCTGCCCAGCAGGTATTCCCGGGTGAAAAGGCTGCGCACGTCGGGCGCATCCAGCCCGCGGCCCTCGTAGTCGCCCTTGGCCATGATGTGCAGCAGGGCGCGGAGCGGCGGACACGCCAGCGTGATCGTGCCGTCGTCAAAGTAACTTTGCGCGACGCGCTGGTGCGTGGCGCAGATGTTGTCCATGCCGTCGGCGAAGACCGCCATGTCCTGCGTCTCGGGCCGCAGCATCTCGTCAGTGAACACCGAGTGCGGATGGTTGAACACGCGGCCGAAGAATGTCCGGCCAAACTTGGCCGTGATCCTGTAGCCGAGCCGGCTGGCTTGGATTGTACGGCCTTCCCACGTCAGATCCTCGCACTTTTCCAGGTAGCCACCCGCGCGCAGGAACGCCGGGTCCCGCTCCGCCGTGCTCATGCGGCTCCACACCTCGGGCACAAGCAGGCTGACGTCATGATTCACCCGCACCTTGGGCCCGACATAGCCGGCGGCGGAAATAAACACGGGCTGGCCGGTCAGCACTTGGGAAACGAAGGCGGCGTTGAGGTCGATGATGGCGGGCAGCGCGTTGAACGGGCCCTTGGTCAACGCGCCTTCCGAACCCGCCCCGGTGGTCGAGGGGGATTTGCCGGTCATGGAGCTGATGTATTCCATGAACAGCTCGGGCAGCTCAAGGTAGTGGACCGGGTTGAACACGGCGAGCGAACGGATGTGCGCGGCCGGCTCGGGCGGGTTGTTGCGCCGGCCGGGCACGACGGCATTCACCGGGGTCAGCACCGGGGCCTCGGCCGTCAGCCGCCGGTGCAGCCGCGTGGCCATTTGCGCCAGATGCACGCTGCGCGCATCCACCAGGTCGGGCCGGTGCTGGAGATACCGGGGATTCTTGGAAGGCTTGCCGTCCACGATGCGGGGATGCGCCGAGGAGACGAAGTAGGCGGGACCCGCCTCGCCCGCGGCGGCCGCCCGCACCAACTGCTGCATCGGAGCCGTGAATTTGGAGAAGCTGATCGCCTCGTCCACCAGCGCCCGGGCCTCGGCGCGGGCGAGCGGCTCGAAGTTGGAGATGAAATTGCCGGGCTGGGCCAGCTCGCGCTCCGTGAGCTTGTCGTAACCGCGGTGGATGGCGTCGTCGGGCCGCTGGAAGAGCCGCTGCTCGCAATTCTCCACGAACTTTTGCGAGGGCGCGCCCTCGGCCGCGCCGGGCACGACGACGGAGGCGGTGATGTCGTCCTCCATCTGCACCTTGCCCGCCGGATGGTAGTCCTCCCGCAGGCCGAAGACCCGCCAGGCGCCGTCGGGATCGTAGCCGACCCGGAGGTAGCTGGCCGCGAGCTTGCGGTTGTCGCATTTCAACTCGTTGCCGGGATTCCCATTGATAAGGTCGACCGAGAAGTGCCGCCGCCAGTTGTCGCCCCAGACGTGCGTGTAGTGCCGCTTCACCACGAAAACGATTTCCTTCACGTATTGCGGAATGGAGCGGAGCCACGCGTTGAATTCGTCGGTGTATTCCCGGTCGGGCGTGAGCAGCTTGATGACCGAGCCCAGCGAGCGCTCCGGGCTGAGCACGGGCCGGTTGTCCGTGCCGTGGCGCGCCGCGTCCTGGAAGCGCGTCGCGTAATTGCGCGCAATCAGCGCGGCCACCCGGTCCATGTCCTGCTCAAAATCCGCGACGAAGACCGGCCCCGGCAGAATCGCATCGGAGATGGCCTTGGAGATCTCGGATTTGCCGCCGCCGGAGACGGTGCAGGGTTTGTGGCAGAGCGTCCCCTCGGCCACGGTGCCGACCAGATGCCACATGGTGTGGGCGGGCGGTTGCTCGATATGGACCTTGTAACCCGAGGGGCGCACATAGGTGCGGCCGGCCAGCAACGGCAGGCTTTGCTGCTTTTTGCCGCGGGTCCAGGTCACCGTCTGCGCGTTGAGGTCGAACGCCACGTCCTCGGGCACATAGAGGATGTCCGAATGCCTGCGGTCCACGGCGTAACCTTCGCGCTTCACCCGGATGAGCGAGGCGTAGCGCTGGGCCACGTCGGCAAAGGAATGGCCGCGCTGCTGGACGTGGAGGTTGCCGGAAAATTCCTCGCCGAGGTCGTAGGCGGGGAACACCAGCGCCCCGCCCGCGTGCTCCTCTTCGGCCAGGCCGTAAAGGTTGGCCGAGTAGCTGATCTGGGTCTTCACCTCTTTCTTGCAGTAGCCGTAATAGTTGTCGGCGATGATCGTCACGATCACGCCGCTGGCGTCGCGGGAACAGATCTTGAAGGCCGAGCCGCCGTTGTAGGGTTCGTCCGGCGACTGCCAGCACATGTCGTCGCGCCGCTGGCGCGGCGTGGCCTGGTCCTGGTGCGGCAGGCCCAGCTCCTGTTTCTTGCAGCCGGTGAGGTGCGGGGCGAGGATGACGCAGCCGGTGTGGCCGGTCCAGCCGGCGGGGTTGAGCGCGGCATTGTTCTCCGGCTCGCCGGGATCGCCGGCATTCCCGAAGATGCTTTCCACAAAATCCAGGTTGGAAACGAGCGAGCCCGGCGCGAAGAACCGCACCTCCATCCGTTTCTCATCAATGAACCCCGGCACGGCCGGCACCACGAGCGGGCGCAGCAGCAGGGAGACAAAGCAGGCGGCCTTGGCGCTGCCGCCCGCCGTGTAGGGCAGGCGGGAGATTCCGACCGGAGGCTGCAGCGCCCGCGCAAGCAACCGGGTGAAGACCGCTGCCGGCACCGCCAGCTTGTCGTCAGGAATGGGCAGCCCGCCCTCGGCAATGTGAAACACGCCCTTGGTGGTGCGGCGGTCGCTGGCCGGATTATGCAGGATGCCGTTCCGCAGGCGGTAGCTCTTCAGCAGCGGGGAGGTGTAACTGTCGCGGTTTTTCGGCAGCGAGAGCTCGCGCGCCAGACCGGCCTGATCGAGGGCGAAGGTGTTCAATGGGAGACGCGGGATCTCCCCGGTGTCGGCCAACACCCGGTCCAGGTAGGCCTGGATGCGGGCATCCGCCGCGCACGGTTGCCCCTTGCCGGCTTTGAACCCGGTCCGGATTCTCCGGGCAATAACCTGGTGCAGGGAAGGAGGGCGAAGCTCGGGGCGCTTACGGGTCATGTATAAACTGAGCCTTCGGGTTCACCGGTGTACTTCAAGCCGATAGCATGCCATTTTCGCGCACTTCTTGCCGGGGCTGGCGGCTAATTTTTGAGCCACCGGAGCAACTCATGCACCAGTTGTGCCGTCGCCTCGCCGAGGAAGATGAAATAGAAAAGCCCCGCCACGAATACCGCGTAACCGGCGAGGATGAAGACGCCGTCGCGCTCCAGCAATCCCGCCGCCAGCAGCAGGATCGCCCACGCGGGAAAGGTGTTGGTAAAGGGGATCGGTAGCGGCAGCAGCAGGGTCAGCGCGGCCAGCAGCATCAACCCCGCGTGCAATTGCTGGAGCAGGGGGGTGTCAGTCAGCACCGTCAGCCGTGGGCGCAGGAATTTCTCCAGGAAGCGCAGCACCTTCTCCGCCACACCGAAGAGTTTACTGACAAACCCCGCCGGGAGTTCCTTCCTTTGGAGGTTCTTTGACAGCCACGGCCGCTGACCCAACGACAACCGCAGGGCGATCAGCGCGATCGCCAGCCCGAACGGCACCGACAGGCCCGGCAGCGGAATCGGGGTGATGAAGGGCAGCGCCAGCAGCAAGACCAGCAGCATGTAGCCCCGGCCGCCCAGCACGTAGAGCACTTCGCGCAGCGTGACCGCCCGTTCACCGGCCCGGGCGCGAAGTTCAGCCAGCTCCTCGGAAAGCTTCCGGGGCTTTTCTCCAGTCACGGGGAGGAGTTGTATTTTCATGTCCCGCGCCTGTTGCCGTAGAGCTCGATGTGCAGGCGCGGCGCGTAACGGTAGCCGCGCGCTTTGCACAGCTCGCCCAGCCACCCGGCTTTCACCCGCAGCGCCTCGACCGTCGTGCCCTCCGGCATCAACAGAACTTTGCTGGCGGGAATGGCGCAGCCGGTCTCCCGGATCATGGCTTCGATTTCCGCCAGGTCCGCCTCGGACCCCACGACAAATTTCAACTGGTAGTTGCCCGCCGCGATCCAGCTTTCCACCACCCTGGGCTGCCAGCGGAGCTCCTCGTGTTTTTTCCGCCACGCGTCGTCCAGCCGCGCATCCGGCGCGGAGTGGGCGAGCTTCGGGCTGAGCGAGGCCAGGTCGCAGGCGATGCCCCCCGGTGGCACCGTCGCCGCCGTCTCAATCGTGATGTGATAGCCCCGCTCCTGCAACTGGAACGCCAGTTCATGGATGCCCGGCGCGATCATCGGCTCGCCGCCGGTCAGCACCACGTGCTTCGCCGGGTGGACCGCTACCTCGGCCATGATCTCCTCGCCCGTCATCTGCTTTCCCTCGGGATTCCACGAGGCGTAGGGCGTGTCGCACCAGTTGCAGCGGAGGTTGCATCCGCTCGTGCGGACGAAGACCGAGGGCACGCCGGTCAACTCACCCTCACCCTGCAACGAATAAAATATTTCAGAAATCAGCATCAGGGGGCAGCCGGCAGTGGCGGGGTGGCTTCGTAGGCGGTGGGGTCGGGCAGGCCGGCCTGCTGGAAGGCCTCGCGCCGTTCCACGCAGGTGCCGCATTGGCCGCAGTGGATCGCGCCGCCCTTGTAGCACGACCAGGTCCGCGCGAAATCCACCCCGAGTTTCGCGCCGGTGGCGGCGATCTGTCCTTTCGTCTGGGCGATGAAGGGCCGGAGCAACTGGATGCCGGCGTAGGTGCCGAGGCGCATCGCCTCGCCCATCGCCGTCATGAAATCCTCGCGGCAGTCGGGGTAGATGGTGTGGTCGCCGGTGTGCGCGGCGATCACCAGTGCCTCCGCGCCGGCGCTCTCGGCGAAGCCGGCCGCCGCCGCCAGCATGATGCCGTTGCGGAAGGGGACGACCGTGCGCTTCATGTTGGCGGCGGCGTAGTGTCCCTCGGGAATGGCGCCGCCGGACTTGAGCAGGTCGGAGGCGAACAGCTGGCCGATGAAATCCAGCGGGATGGTGCGGTGCGGCACGCCGAGCTTCCCCGCGTGTTCCGCCGCCAGCGGAATCTCCCGGTGATTGTGCTTGGCCCCGTAGTCGAAGCTCAAGGCCACACAGACCTCATGGTGCGCCCGCGCCCAGTGGAGCGCGGTCACCGAATCCATGCCGCCGGAGCAGAGCACAACAACCTTCATGGCTGCATTTAGCATTGGCGCGAGGACCGTGGCCAAGGAAAAAGGAGCCGTGCCACCCCTGATTATCGCCCACCGCGGCGCCTCGGTCGAACAGCCCGAGAACACTTGCGCGGCCTTCCGCCGGGCGCTGGCGCTGGGCGTGGATGGCATCGAGCTGGATGTGCAGGTCACCCGCGATGGCGTGCCGGTGGTGTTTCACGATGTAGCGCTACGCCGATTGACCGGCGCGGCGGGCAGTATCGCCACCCGCACCCGGCGTGCGTTATCCCTTCTGCGCATCCGCGGCACTGAACGCATTCCCCGGCTGACCGAGGTGCTCCGGCTCACGCGCCGCCGGGCGGTCGTACAGGTCGAGCTCAAGGTTGGCGTGCCGGTCGCACCTGTATTCCGCGCGGTCAAGGCGGCCCGGGCGACGGCGTGGGTGATCCTGGCCTCGTTCGACCCCGGGTTGGTGCGTGAAGCCCGCCGGCTTGCGCCCAACATTCCACGCATGCTGATCACGGAAGGCCGGGGCTCACGCGCCGCCCTGGTGCGCCAGCTGGCCGCGCTTGATGCTGTCGGATTGAGCGTCGATCACCGGGCGGTCCGGTCTGCGGCGTGGATTCACTATTTCCAAGCCCGGGGCTACACCGTTTGGGTCTGGACCGTGAATGACCGGCGCCGGGCCAAGCGGCTGGCGGGGTGGGGCGTGGATGCCCTGTTGGGCGACGATCCGGCCTTGCTGAAAGGCGCGGTTTAGTTTTCTTGGCTGCATTCCCATCGTCCGTAGGCGGACACCTGTTGATGACCATCCTTCACGATCCCCAGTGCGCTGACTACGGCTCCTCGATGCGGCCCGAGCAGCCGGCCCGGGTCCTGCGCAGCGCCACCCACCTCCGGGAAGTTCACCCCGAGTGGACTTGGGAGGTTCCAACCGCCGCCAGTGAGCCGGCTGTTCTGCGAGCCCACACTTCGGAGCTGCTGAAGCGCATCGGGCACGCACCGGACCTCGACGACGACACGCCGCACTTCCCGGGCATTCGCGAACACGCCCTCCGCTCGGCCGGAGCGGCGCTGGCCGCAGTCCAGTGCGCCCGCGACGGCCGGAAATCGTTCTCGCTCATGCGCCCGCCCGGCCACCACGCCACGCGACGGCAGGCGATGGGCTTTTGCTATCTCAACTCCATCGCCATCGCCGCCCTCCATGCCGCCACCACGGGCACCCGCGTGGCGGTGTGGGACTTCGACGCCCATCACGGCAACGGCACCGAGGACATTCTCCGGGACCAGCCCGACACTTTTTATGCCTCCGTCCACCAGTATCCCGGCTACCCGGGCACCGGCACCTCGTCCCAGGGCAACATCGCCAATTTTCCCGTCACTCCGCTCACCCCGCGCCCCGCTCATATGGCCGAACTCGCCCGCTCCTGGGCGGCCGTGCTGGCCTTCCGGCCCGACCTGGTCCTCGTCTCCGCGGGCTTTGACGCCTACGCCCGTGATCCCATCACGGAAATGACCCTCGAAGCGGCCGATTTTGCCGAATTAGGCTGCTGGCTCGCCCAGTCCCGCCTGCCCGCAGCGGCCATCCTTGAGGGCGGGTACAGCCCCGACCTGCCACAGTTGATTGACGCCTTCCTTTCCGCTTGGGAGAAACAACCCTGACCCTGACACCTTGAGCTCCACCCCGCACTACCAACTCATCGACCAGCCCGGGCAGTTGCCGCCGCTCCTCGCCGCGCTCGACCGCACCACCGAGATCGCGCTCGATACCGAGGCCGACAACCTTTTCCGCTACAAAACCCAGGTCTGCCTGCTGCAAATCCTCGCCGGGGACGAAATCTACCTTGTTGACCTGCTGGCCGGTCTGCCCCTCGGCGAACTCTGGCCCCGCCTCGCCGCCAAGCCGCTGATCATGCACGGCAGCGATTACGACCTGCGCCTGCTCCGCGAGCTCTGCGATTTTCGCCCGCTCAGCATTTTCGACACGATGTTCGCCGCCCAGCTGCTGAGCATCCCGCGCTTCGGGCTCGCCGCCCTGCTCGAGCAGAATTTCGGCGTCCAGCTCGACAAGGACAACCAGAAGGCCAACTGGTCGCGCCGCCCGCTGGAACGCGACATGCTCGATTACGCCGCCCTTGACGTGTATCACCTGCCCGCCCTGCGCGACCGGCTGCGCGACGAGCTGGTGCGCCTGGGCCGCCTCGGCTGGGTGGAACAGCGGTGCCAGTGGCAGATCGAGGTCGCCCGCGATGGCTTTGCCCCCGCCGACGAAAACGACTGGCGGATCGGCGGCGCCGAGAAACTCCGCGGCACCGGCCTCCCGGTCCTGCATGCCCTGTGGCACTGGCGAGAGAGCTGGGCCGAGAAGCTCAACACCCCGCCCTTCAAGGTCACCGGCAACGACCTGCTCATGCGGCTGGCCCGGGCGGCCGACGAGGGCGCTTCGCCCGAGCAGGTGCTGCAGATCAATTTGGGCCGGCGCCACGACCGCCTGTTCGGTTCGCTGGCCGACGCTGTGCGGCAAGCCTATCAGACCGACCCCCGCTCGCTGCCCCGGCGGGAACGCCGCCGCGACTTCGCCCCGATGAATCCCGACGAACTGGCCCGGCAGGACCGCATCAAGGCCGTCCGTGATCACCTCGCCCAGGGTCTCAATCTCGACCCCACGCTCATCGCCACCCGCTCCCAGCTGGCGCTCCTGGCCCGCGACCCCGCCGACATCGGCAAGGTCCTCCTCCCCTGGCAGGCGCAACTTTTCACCTCCGATCCCGCCTGGAAGGCCTGAGTCCTGCCGTGAGCGAGTCCGCTAATATCGCCCGGCACCTGCCCCTGATGGCGGCCCGCCAGCCCGATCAGCCCGCCATCAAGATTCCGCGGGGCCGCACCGGTGACGGGCGCATCGATTATCTCGCGCTCACTTTCCGTGAACTCGATGCCGAGGTCGACACGTGGGTCGCTCACCTCGGGCATAAAGGCGTCCGTGCCGGCGACCGTGTCCTCGTGATGGTGCGGCAGGGCCTGCCGCTCATCGCCGCCGCGTTTGCGCTTTTCAAGCTCGGCGCGGTGCCCGTCATCATTGACCCCGGCATGGGCCGGAAAAACTTCCTCGCCTGCGTCGCGCGGTCCCAGCCCCGTGTGCTCCTCGGCATTCCGTTCGCGCAGATGATGAGCCACCTCTTCCGCTCGGCCTTTGCCTCGGTCGAGATTCGCGTGTGGGCCAGCGGCTCATCCACCGCCCGGCTTGGCTCCGCCCAATCCAAAATCGAGAATTTTCGCCCGGCGACGGCCGGGACAAATACCGGGCCCACAGCAGTGGGCACCGGTGCAAAATCCAAAATAGTGAACAATACCGCCGCAGATCTTGCGGCGATATTGTTCACCAGCGGTTCCACCGGCGCCCCGAAGGGTGTCTGTTACGAACACGGCATGTTCGACGCCCAGGTGCGGCTCGTGCGCGACACCTACGGCATCGCCCCCGGCGAGGTGGACCTGCCCATGCTGCCCATCTTTGCCCTCTTCAACCCCGCCCTCGGCCTGACGACCATCGTGCCCGAGCTCGATCCGTCCCGTCCGGCCGCCATGGATCCGGCGAAGATTGTCCAGGCGATCCAGCAGGAAGGCGTCACCAACTCCTTCGGTTCGCCCACGCTCTGGCGGAAGATTTTTGATCACTGCCTCGCGCATAACCTCACGTTGCCCACCCTTCGCCGCGTGCTCTGCGCGGGCGCGGCTGTCCCCGCCTCGCTCTGGGCCGACGCGCCGCGCGTGCTGACCAACGGGAAACTGCACAGTCCTTACGGTGCCACCGAGGTGCTGCCCGTCGCCACGGTCTCAGCCGACGAAGTCCCCGTCGGCGCCACGGGCGGCTCACTGATCGGACGCCCGCTGCCGGCCAACCAAGTCAAAATCATCGCCCTCCACGACGGCCCGCTTGCCTCGCTTGACCAAGCCCGCGAATTACCGGCAGGAGAAATCGGTGAAATCATCGTCACCGGACCGACCGTCACGAAAATCTACGACCACCTTCCAGAAGCAACTGCGGCTGCGAAAATCCAAAATCGTTTCGAGCCCGCAGGGCGACAGTCAGCCAAATCGAAAATCGAAAATTCCGCGGCCTGGCACCGCCTGGGCGATGCCGGCTACCTGGATGCGGCGGGCCGGCTCTGGTTCTGCGGCCGGATCGCCGAGCGGGTCGTGACGGAAACGGGCGTCATGCATACCGAGCCCTGCGAGCAGGTTTTCCGCGGTTACCCCGGGGTGGAACGTTGCGCCCTCGTCGGCCTCGGGGAACCGGGCCGGCAAATCCCCGTGCTCGTCGTCCAGACGGTGAAGACCCTCACGGACGAGGCCCGGCTGGCGGAGGAGTTGCGCGCGCTGGCTCAAAAGCACCCGCATACAGCCGGCATCACCCGGTTTTTCTTCCATCCGTCATTGCCGGTGGACGTCCGGCACAACGCCAAGATCCACCGCCTCACGCTCGCCCACTGGGCCGCCGGCCAGAACAGTTCCGAGGTTCTCTGACATGATCTCGTGCAGTCATTCTGAGCGGAGCGAAGAATCCAGCATGACAATCTCTACTGCCCAAGACACTGGATCCTTCGCTCCGCTCAGGATGACGGGTTTAGGTATCTCTTCTTTATCCGTGTCCATCCGTGTAATCCGTGGCTGAATAGTTTCCCCGTGTTCTCCGTTCGCAAAAACTTTCCCGTCTTTATCACCGGTGCCAGCGGCTTCATCGGGGGCAAGCTCACCGAGCGCCTGCTCGCCGACGGCCGGCGCGTGCGGGTGCTGTCCCGCCGGCCGCTGCCGGAGCTGGAGGCGCGCGGAGCCGAGGTCATCCCCGGTGATCTCGACGACCGGCACGCGCTCGCGCGCGGCTGCGCCTCCGCCGAAACCGTCTTTCATGTCGCGGGCCGGGTGGGGGTGTGGGGACCGCGCACGGAGTTCTTCCATGTCAATGTGGGGGGCACGCGCAATGTCATCGCGGCGTGCCGCGAGGCCGGGGTGTCGCGGCTCATCTACACCAGTTCGCCCAGCGTCGTCTATAACGGCGGCGACCTTCAAAACGTGAACGAATCCGCGCCGCTCTGCCTGCACGCCCCGTGCGCCTATCCCACGAGCAAGGCCGCCGCCGAGCTGGAGGTCTTGGCGGCCCACAACAAGACCTTCGCCACCATCGCCCTGCGCCCGCATCTCGTGTGGGGCCCCGGCGACAAGAACGTCGTGCCACGTGTGCTCGCGCTGGCCCGGGCCGGCCGGCTGAAGATCATCGGTTCCGGCGAGAACAAGGTGGACGTGACGCACATCACCAACGTGGTGGACGCGCATCTGCTCGCCGAGGGCGCGCTCGTGCAGCCCAATCACCCGGCCGGCGGCCGCGCCTACTTCATCACCAACGGCGAGCCCGTGGTCCTGTGGAAGTGGATCAACAATCTCCTGATGGAGCTCAACGAACCGCCCGTCACCAAGCATGTTTCATTGTCCGCCGCCTATTTTGCCGGCGGCGTGCTGGAGGCGGCGTGGCGCACGCTCCGGCTCAAGGGCGAGCCGCCGATGACCCGCTTCGTCGCCAAGGAAATGGCCACCGACCACTGGTTCGACATTTCCGCCGCCCGCCGCGACCTCGGCTACCACCCGCTCGTCACGATGACGGACGGCACCGCCGAGCTGATCGAACACCTGAAACGAAACGGGTAGGGCGCGGACTCCGTTCCGCGCCGCGGCGGCGCTCCAGCAGGCTCGATGCAGCCCACCTCGTTATTTCGCAAACAACTTCGCGAGGGTGTCGAGCACGGCTCCGGCGGTGGCGTCCTCGATGCGGCCCAGCCGCTTCACCAGACGCTGCTTGTCCACCGTGCGGAGTTGATCGAGCACCACCTGCCCGGACTTTTCTTGGAAGGTGCAAGGTACCCGCGTGGGATAATCGCGGCCCTTGGTTGTCATCGGCGCGATGATCACCGTGGAAATGGCTGCGTTCATTTCATCCGGCGACACCACCAAGGCCGGACGCGTTTTCCTGATCTCGCTGCCGATGGTCGGATCGAGGTTCACCAGCCACACGTCGAAACGCTGGGCTACCACTCCCATTCCTCCGCATCGAACTGCGTGGAAGCCGGGGCATCCTCATGCACGAGGAAATCGTCCTTGGCCGCGGCCATGCCGACGAACGCCGCGGCCCAGCCGGCCCGCGGCGTGTTGACCGGCCGCAGAATCAGCGCGCCGTTCTTGGCCTGCAGATCAACCTCTCCCTCAATGCCGCAATGATCCAGCATCGCCTTGGGAATGCGGATGCCGCGCGAGTTTCCGATGGGCACGATCTTAGTGAGCATGGTCACAATGTAATTACCTCTTCGCTCTTCACAATGTCAGATTTTGCTTCGCAGAAAGTTATGCCCCTAATTAGGTTATCCTAGTCATCGTTTATACCTTGCATTTTTCCAACATGACTCATTCCATGAATTCATGGATAACACACTTGAACCAAAAGAGCTTTCGCAGGCGCTCGCGAAAATTATCTCCATTGCAGACGCGATGAAGGACCACTTGCTAAGTCAGGCCCAAGATGCAGCTCGGTCTGGAGAAACAGGTTGGCTTGTAACGGTAAGCGGTGACGCACGGGACATTGAGGAGTGTGTCCATAAAGTTACCTCCGCAGGTGAAAGAATGTCAGCGATCCTGAAACACACCTTAGGATTTGAGGACAATTGGATGAATCCGTCCGGTTCCCCAGAAACCGTACAGTTACTCCGCAACTTTGCTCAGGATGCGCCCAGACCGATTGACATTAAGGAGCGAAGGTTAAGAAAAATTCGAAAAACTGTAAGTCAGGGGGAGATAAACCAAAACCTCCTTACACTCACAGAGGCCGCCAAACGTGGATATTTTGGCGTCAACGAGACGCTCAAAATTAACCTGCCTGACGGGACGGAGTTCGAAACTGAGATTATCAGGCCGGGAAATCGGCTTCGCGAGCGGGGGTGGATCAAGGCCTTCTACGCTCACCAAAAGATTTGTGCGGGCGATACCGTCGTCCTAGAGGAAGTCGAGCCTCGCGTCTGGAAACTGAGCAAAGTAGCGAGCCCCCAATCCGGAACATAACGGTGCATTGTCCGTATAAAAACCATCGAACTTATTTTTAATATCTAAGTAAAGATCCCCGGGGCAAGCCCCGGGGCATTTGACAAGACCACCGCCAACTAATTCGAGCGTCATGCAATCCACACTCAAACCCGGCCAACCAACCAAGCCGAAGCAAGCTTCGGGGTATCGGACCCACAGCGAATGAAGGATTACGGAGACAGTGCAGCCGAACCCTGCTGGGGTTCGTCACTGGTATTGCTAACCGAGCACTCAATTTTGCGTGCCAAAGAGCGTACCGGTTGGAACGTTTGCGCACTCCAGCGGACCGCAACCCGTGCACTTGCTGTCGGTCTTTATGCCGGTGAAATTGACCGGAAGGTTGTGCGTTCCTGGCTGATAAATCTGTGCAGCGGTCGAAAGAAATGCTTCCCCGTCCTGCACGGAGGCGTAATTTATATTTTCGCCATTTGTGCTGAAGAGGCCTGCTACAGGCTCCTGACTCTCTACCCGGCGCCCCGTGAACTGTTGCGTTGCCTGCGCAATAGCAGGATATCCGGCGCCAAGCATCATATTGTGGGCGCAAATTGATGCCGTACGCTCTAGGCTCGATCGGCATAGAAACTGCAGAATTTTCGCCTGACATGAAGATGGCGTTCCTTTGCTTCGAGCTGTCTTTATTATTTCAGGCAGATAAAATGCGCGCCGTCCAACTGAGCCTCCCTTTGCTGTTTGAGGCCCCGCCTGTTCCGGCGGTCCCCGTCAAGACCCTCCTGGCCAGAATCCCCGAACGGTTTGCCACCTTGCAGAACTTCAGCGCCATCAGCGAAGCGCTGGAAAAGCCGCGGCTTCGCAAAGCCCTGTTGCATCTTCCGCAGCTTAACTTCGTTATCACCTACCTGCTGCGGAACCGACTCCTTTGGCCATGTATCACCGGCAGCCTGCTAAACGAATTGTCCAAGAGCCACGAGGAGTCGCTCTATCCGTTTATCGAACAGATGTGGGGATATAGTGATCTCGTTCTCAAAGGTCTGCTGGATGCCAAACCGTTGCCCGCAATGTCCACCGTGGCCAAGCGATTGGCGCGGCTGCCTTGTCGGCCAGCCAGAGCGAGCCTGGCGCTTCCACCGCCACCCATCCCGGCGTCATCCGGGATCGAGCCCATCACCACAAGTACCGGACTGATCGTGGAGGGCCGTGTGCAACATAACTGTATCGGCACGCTGGCGGTTCAACGCGACGTGATATTCGGATACGCCTATTGCTACAGATTACTATCCCCCGTTCGCGCAACCATCCATATCCGAAACGACCACGCCGGAAACTGGATCATCGAACAGATCAAGCTAGCGAAGAATGCTGATGTTTCAGCGGAGACTCGGATCCGAGTAGAAGCGTGGCTTGCGACCGCGTCTTTGCCAAAAGTGGCCTGACTCCCTTTTGCGTTTCTTGTGCTTTTTGTAGCCAAGCTCACCCGTTCCGCTGCCGCACGGCCTCGAAGAGCGTGATGATCGTCGCCATGGCGACGTTGAGCGAGTCGGCCTGGCCAGCCATGGGAATGCGGACGAGCAGGTTGCTTTCCTTGAGCCAGAATTCGCTCAGGCCGTATTGCTCGCTGCCCATCACGATCGCCAAGGCACCGCGCAGGTCCGCCTTGGTGTAGAGATTTGGTGTGTCGGGTGTCGTGGCGACGATGCGGATGCCCTTTTCGCGCAACCAGGCGTGCACCGCCGCGCTGTCGGCCACCACGATGGGCACGGAGAACAGCACGCCGGTGGAGGCGCGCACCACGTTGGGGTTGAAAACATCCGTCACCGGGTCGCACACGATCACGGCATCGCAACCGGCGGCGTCGGCGCTGCGCAGGATCGTGCCGAGGTTGCCCGGCTTCTCGATCGCCTCCACCACGAGCAGGAACGGATGCACCCCCAGCTTCAGGTCGTTGAGGCCGTGTTTCCATTGCGTGGCCACGGCGAGCAGACCGTCGGGGCGCTCGCGATAGGCCACCTTGGCAAAAGCCTCCTTGGAAAGCTCGAACAGCTGCGCGCCGGCCTGTTTCGCCTGCTCGATCAGCGCAGGCTCGTTGGCCCCGAGGAACCAGTCGGGCGCATAATAAAACTCCCTGGGCCGGACTCCCTTCTCCAGCGCCCGGCGCACCTCGCGGTAGCCCTCGATCAGGAACAGGCCCGCGTCGTCGCGGTCGCGCCGCTCGCGCAGCTTCACGAGCTGCTTCACGCGGGGATTCTGGAGGCTGGTGATCTTCTCGGGAAGCACGGCAGAAGTTCACCACGAAATACCCGAAACACACGAAATAAAATCGCTTCTGTTTTCGGCCTTTCGTGTGTTTCGTGTGTTTCGTGGTTAAAAAGAAAAAGTTCAACGATCTGCCGTTCCC
>JAYTUA010000174.1:0-5615 GCA_043745015.1 Opitutaceae bacterium
GTTGGCGGGATTGCCCGCGTTGCCGTTCGCCGCCGTGAGATCAAACCTGTTGAACTTGATGTCGAGCTTGCCGTCGAGCAACCGGACCGAGAAGCCGTAGTCCTTGCCCAGGCCGGTGGGGCTCGGCGTGGAGTTGCCAAGCAGATCGACCGAGCCCGCGTTGGGAACGAAGTTCTCCGCGTGATTGTAGTGGAAGCTCAGCCATTTGAGGGGATGCACAACCACGCCATAGGTCTTGGTCTGCTTGGAAACCGCCGTGAGCGTGCCGAAGTTGGTGGAGGCCGGGCCGACAATGCCGGTGCCGCCGTCCACGGAGCTGCTGAACCCGGCCTCGTTTTTGTCGCGCCGGAACCCATACATGCCGACGATCTTGTCGTCCCACAGGTAGGCTTGGAGCACGAGGGCCGAGCTGCCCAGCTTGACCAGCTGGCGCTGGTCGCTCTTGAGCGCGTAGTAGCTGCTCAGCGTGTCGGTCTTGAACGTGCCGGTACCCGAATCGAAGTAGGTGTTGGTCACGCCCGAAAACAGCCCCGGATGACCCGGGACGGTCGTGGCGGGACTCGTGACGGAGCCGCCGAGGTAGTAACGATAGCCGATCTCCAGGTCCTTGGTCGCCCCGCCGACACTGCGCGCATTGTATTGCAGATGCTGGGTCTCGGTTTCGCGCCGCTCGGCAAAACCGGTCAGGCGGTAGTGACCGAACCATTTGTTCTGCTTGGTCAGGTCCAGGTCGTAGGTGACGGTGCCGCGCACCACATCATTGGTGTTATGGTCGCCCTGCTTGTTGTCGAGGCCGCGGTTCTGCATGTAGGTCTCGCCGTAGTGGGGATTGGCCGCCCCGGTGAGGGTCCGCAGGTTGACGTCGACCAGGTAGCTGGCGTACTCGGAGCGGAAAAGAACGAGCCGGTCATTGTCCACGGTTTCCTTCACATAGGAGAGGTTCGCGTTCAGCCCGCGGGTGATTTCCTGGTCGACCGAGATGGTGGCCGTCTTGACCTTCAGGTTCGCGAGGCTCGGCGAAAGGTTCATTTCGTCCAGCTGGAAATACTTGTTACTGTTCATCCGGATCGGGGTCCAGATGCCCACGTTGGAGTAATTCTGCTGGAGGAAGTAGTAATCCGTGGCCGTGTTGAAGGATCCGGCGACTGAGCCGTCCTTGTTGTAGACGAGCGTCGGCTGGCCGCCGGACGACAGAAAGCCGCTGACCGGCGCGGTGGAATTGCGGTCGTAGGACGGCTTGCCGAAGGTGACCCATTGGGTCACGTCGTCTTCGGGCGTGATGGAATTGGGATTGTTGGAATCGATCTTCGCGACCTCGTAGCTGGCCCGGATCGTGGTTTTGGTCCAAGGCTGGTAGGTCGTGGCGAAGTAGAGGCGCTTGTCCTTGTTCCAGGCCGGCTGCTGCTTGAAGCCCTTGTCCGACCAGACGCCCGCGACCCGGAAGGCCAGAACGTCAGCCTTCGCCACGACGTTGCTGTTGAAGCTGGCGCGCTTGTCGCTATAGCTGCCGAAACGGAAGCTCACCTCGTTCTTGTTGCGGGCCAGGCCGGCCAATTGCGGCGAGTAGTTGATGATGCCGGCCGGCGAACCCAGCCCGGCGAGCACGGAGTTCGGGCCCCGGTTGATCGTCACCTGATCGAGGTTATAGGTGTCAAACCCGGCCCAGGTGCCGATCGTGTAGAAATAATCGCGTACAATGTCGGCGCTGGCCAGGCCGCGGAGCCGGTTGGCCGTCTGCGGATTCGCCGCCACGTTGTCCTGGGCCCGGCCCATCGACTGGACCGTGGAGGTGAAATCGCGGGTACCTTCCGTGTTGGCGGTGTAAGCCAGGATGTCGTTGATGTCCACGGCGGCGACATCGGTCAGGAATTCCTTGGTGACCACCGTGATGGAGGCGGCGATATCCTTCAGGTCGGTGTTGATGCGGCTGCCAGCCAGCGTGTTGGTGGCGCGGTAGCCCTCGTCCTTGCTGGAATCGACCACGAAGGGGGAAAGGATGAGGACTTCTTCTGGCTTGTCCTTGTCATCCGGCTTGGGCGCGGTCGTCTGTGCCGGGGCGGCACCTAACAACAAAAGGGATGCCGCGGTCATCCAGGCAAGATGACGGGCTCCCGTAGGGTTACGGTAGGTTTTCATATTTTTGGGTTTCATTGGTTGGGGTACTGACAAGGGGCGTTCCCGCCCGTCCGAAAAGGAGGGAGCGGAAAAAAGAGCGTAGGCAGGGGCAGCGAACGGGGGATTAACAGGCTCTTCGATTTAGGATAATATTATTATTAATCCATAAGACAGTTTGGTTTTATATTACCGTAATCCCGTCTCCCGACCCGATCGGTTATTAACCCGAGGATATTCTGGCCGCTCCGCTGAAACCGATGCACGGGGCGCGAGACACCAGCCGGCTGAGGGGAAAGGCAACATCAGAGGGGGAAGCGAGGGGTTGCCGCCCACTCTAGTGATTCGCCCCGACCTCTTCAATGGACAGACCACGGAATATATAGCATGATATTATGGTATGAGTACCGGTAAACTGCGGCTCGACGGCTTTGCCGGCCAGCACCTGGTCGTCGTGCCCCAGCCCGTGCGCGAAGCCGCCGCCAAGCACTCTTTGCTCCGCAATTTGCTCGTCACCGATGCAGGTTATTTCCCCGCGGCGAAGGGACATCTGGTGGAGAGAGAACGCGGCTCACCCACCCATCTCGTGATCGCCTGCCTGCGCGGCGGCGACCAGGTGCGCGTCGACGCCGACCAGATCGAGCTGGCCGCGACGACCCCCGATGAAAAGGTCCTGCTGATCAACGACGCGCTTGAGCAGCTGCAGGTGCAGGATCCCGAAAAGGCGAAGGTGGTCGTGTTGAAATTCTTCGGCGGCCGGACCAACCAGGAGGTGGCGGAAAGCCTGGCCGTGACGGAGCGTACCGTCGAGCGGCACTGGGCCTACGCCAAGGCCTGGCTCTTCCAGCATATCCGCGCACAAAATTAAGTTCCCGACCACCAAATGACCCGGCTGTGTCGGGTTTTGCGCCCGGAACGCGCATGACTGAAGCGAGCACCGCATGAACACCGCAACCCAGCAAGAAGAGGAACTGTTCGACGAGGCCCGGCGGCTCGCCGCGACTTTCTCAACCGCGCCTGCGACGGCGATCCAGCCCTCCGCACCCGGATTGAAAATCTGCTGGAGGCCGAGCTGGAGGCCGAACAGTTTTTCACCGAAAGCGGCACCGCGCTGAATCTGCCGACCCGGGACGCCCCGGTCTCCCTGGGCACGGGCACCGCGACCGTGACGGGCGAGGAGCCGGTCGGCACCCGGATCGGACGCTACAAACTCCAGCAGAAAATCGGCGAAGGCGGCTGGGGCGTGGTCTACATGGCCGAGCAGGAGGAACCGGTCCGCCGCCGCGTGGCCCTGAAGATCATCAAGCTCGGCATGGAGACCAAGAGCGTCATCGCCCGCTTCGAGGCCGAGCGCCAGGCGCTGGCGATGATGGACCACCCCAACATCGCCCGGGTGTACGACGCCGGCGCCACCGACCGCGGTCCGCCCTACTTCGTCATGGAGCTGGTGCGCGGCGTGAAGATCACGACGTATTGCGACCAGCACCGCCTCGGAACCCCCGAACGGCTCGACCTCTTCATCCAAGTCTGCCACGCCATCCAGCATGCGCACCAGAAGGGCATCATCCACGGCGACATCAAGCCGTCGAACATCATGGTTACGCTGCACGACGGTATCGCCGTCCCCAAGGTCATCGATTTCGGCATCTCCAAGGCCACCGAGGCACGCCTGACGGACCGGCTGCTGTTCACGTCCTATGCGCAACTGATCGGCACGCCGGCCTACATGAGCCCCGAGCAGGCGGACATGAACGGGTTGGATACGGACACCCGCAGCGACATCTACAGCCTCGGTGTGCTGCTCTACGAATTGCTGACGGGCACAACCCCGTTCGACGCCAAGCAGCTCCTGGAATCCGGCCTCGACGAGATGCGCCGGACGCTGCGCGAAAAGGAACCGGCCCGGCCTTCCGCCCGGCTGGCCACGCTGCAGGGTGCGGAACTGGTCAAAACCGCAAATGAACGCCAGGCCGAGCCACACCGTCTGGGCGCGTTGCTGCATGGCGACCTCGACTGGATCGTCATGAAGGCGCTGGAGAAGGACCGGGGCCGCCGCTACGAAACCGCCAACGGCCTGGCGATGGACCTCCAGCGCCACCTGAACAACGAGCCCGTCATGGCCCGGCCGCCGAGCCGGCTCTACCGGTTCCAGAAACTGGTGCGCCGGAACCGGGTCGTGTTTGCCGCCGGCGGTGCCGTGGCGGCCGCGCTCGTCATCGGCCTTGGCACCTCCACCTGGCTCTTTCTCAAGGAACGGGAGGCCCACCAACGGGCCGTGGCCGCCGAGCAGCAGCAGGTCCGGCTGCGGCACGAGGCGGAGGGGCGGGAAAAAATCTCCCAGGCGGCCTTGTTGGTGAGTCAGGAAAGATTTGAGGAAGCCGACAAGCTCGTGATGGAGATCCCGCTCAACCAGCCGACCTTGGAAGGCGCCACCGTGCTGCGCTCGGTCGCTGAATGGCACGCCCTGCGCCTGCAATGGAAACAGGCGGCGGACCGGATGGTGCGGTTGCTGCAGGTCGACCAGCTCGACGGTTCCGATGTTTCCGCGCTGGATCATCTGCGCGGCGGGCCCATTTTCATCGAATTGGGCGACACGAACGGCTACGAGCGCTTCCGGCAGGGGGCCATCGCCCGCTTCACCCAGGCGCCCTGCCCGTTCGCCGACCGCATCGTCAAGATCAGCCTGCTCCTGCCCGCCAATGAACGGCTCATCGAGTCCTTGAAGCCGCTGGCGGAGGAAACCGCCAAGCATCTCATCGAGGCCGACCTGGGCGGCGACGTTTTTACGGCGGCCTGGCGCTCGATTTCCCTGGGCTTGCTGGAATACCGCCGGGGGAACTACCTGCAAGCGGCGGAGTGGTGCCGCCGGTGCCTCGATTACCCCGGGGCCAATGCCCCGCGCACGGCCACCGCGCTGGTGATTTTGGCGATGTCCTACCATCAGTTGGGCCGGCCGGAGGAAGCGCAGACCGAACTGGCCGCGGGCCGGGAGATCATTGAAAATAAATTCAAGGTCCGGCTGGATGCCGGTGGTCCGGTCCAAGGCTTCTGGTTCGATTGGCTCTTTGCCCGGATCCTGTTGCGGGAGAGCCTCGCCCAACTGGAATCATCCCCCCGCGTCCCCTAGCCGGCCCCCGCCAGTCCAAGGCGGGCCGAATATTTTTTGGCCGCCTGTCGGGATTTGCCCGCCGATGGCGCATGTAGGGGTAGGAAAAGCAGCGTTTACCCCGCTGTGCATTGCAAACCGTAACCCCGTCCAACCCAGAACATGACCCCCACGATCCATTCCAAGTCGCGCACTCCCCTCTCTGCCAGCCGCAGAATGCTGGGCGCGCTTTGCTCCACGGTCTCGCTGACCGTCCTGCTGGGCCTTAACCCGGCCCTGGCCCAGGAAAAGACTGCCACGGAAAAGCCCGCCGAGAAGACGCTCGTGCTGGAGAAACTTGTCGTCACCGGCCTGCGCGCCAGCTTGATCACCGCCCAGGAGATCAAGAAGAATTCCG
>JAYTUA010000175.1:0-5597 GCA_043745015.1 Opitutaceae bacterium
TCATGGGAGGCATGACACCCGCTAAGCGGCTGGAAATCAACCGCCGAGTTTGGCGGGTTGAGCTTTTGCGCGTTGATTTTTACCGGCGTAAAGCTCAACTCGTTTTTACACGGGCCAAGTGTATGAACAACCGCCCTGTGACTTTTCCTGGTTGGAAGGAGGGAGGCTCTGGCCCAGTCCAGCCTCAGTCCGGTGATCAAGGCCTCCCACACCCGGGAGATCCTTACTTTTCTACATCATTGCAAAAAAATGCATTCACCGGCGACGGTGGCATTCATCCGGCAATGGCTGGCCACCCGGGAGCAGGCCGCCGATGGTCCGGCGCATGGGGCCTTGCGGTGGTTTTACCGGGAGGGGGCGCGGCAACAGGTTGCGCCTAAGGCGGCGACGGAAAGCAAGAAAAGCGGGCTGGGGTCAATCCGATCCACGGTCGGGACAACCGGTGCGCCCAGCGGACACGCCCTGCCTGTTCAGACCCCGGCTACAGTGCAGCGGAAGGCATTGCGGCCGATGGAACCCAGACCAGCGGGGCAGGACCTGGGCGGACCCGATTGGGAGCAGGCGCTGATCAAGACCATGCGCCTGCGCGGGCTGCTCTGGCGGACGGAAGAGACCTATCGGATGTGGGGTCGGCGCTTCGCAGCCTTCATCGCCCCCAAGACGCCTTATGCGGCGGGGACCGAGGAGGTGGGGGCCTTCCTGACCGATCTGGCGGTGCGCATCCGCTCCAGCCCGTCCGGACAGAGGCAGGCCTTGAATGCTTTGGTCTTCCTGATGCAGGAAGCCTTGAGCCGGGATTTGGGCGAGTTGGATTTCAAGCGCGCGTATCCGCGGGAGCGGGTGCCGATCGTCCTGTCCAAAGAGGAGTGTCAGCGGATATTTAACCAGTTGGTCGGCACGCATCGGCTCATGGCCGAACTGGCCTACGGCTCCGGGCTTCGTCTCATGGAGCTGCTGCGTTTACGCGTGCAGCACGTGGATTTGGAACGCATGCAACTGACCGTGCGAGGGGGGAAGGGGGACAAGGACCGCATGACGATCATCCCGCAGTCATTGGTGCCGGCTTTGGAGCAACAACTCAACAGGCTGCGTCCGCTGCATGAGGCGGACCGGAAGGCCGGGCTGCCGGGGGTGTGGTTGCCCGACGGGCTGGAGAAAAAGTTCAAGCGGGCGGGCGAGCGGTGGGAGTGGCAGTGGTTTTTCCCGTCACGCGAGGCCAGCCGCGATTCTGCCACGGCCATCGTGCGGCGCCATCACACCTTGGATGGAGCGTTTCAGAATGCCGTCCGCAAGGCTGCCGCCAACGCCGGTATCAACAAGCGGGTTACCCCGCATGTGTTTCGTCACTCGTTTGCCACGCACCTGCTGGAAGGCGGGACGGACATCAGGACCGTGCAGGAGCTGCTCGGCCACGCCAGCGTCGAGACCACACAAATCTACACCCACGTCATGAAGAAGCCCGGCCTCGGCGTGCGGAGCCCGTTCGACTCGCTGCAGCCTTAGCCGAGGCTTCGGCGGCAGGCCGGGGGGCCGATATTCGGCGTGGTCTTTGGGCGTTTCCTCGTTCACTGGTGGACCCGCAAGCCCATGAGACATTTTCTTCGCTCCGCCTCTGTGATCGTCTGGATCGTCCTGACGGCCGGCTGGGCGGGCTGCGCAAAGAAGGCCGCACCGGTCGGCGCGGGTCCGGGCCCTATCAAGATCAAGTTCCAGACCGATTGGTATCCGCAGCCGGAGCATGGCGGTTACTACCAGGCGCTGGCGAAGGGTTACTACGCCGCGGAAGGTCTCAACGTGGAAATCCTGCCGGGCGGGCCCAACGCCCAGGTCATGTCGTCTGTCGCGGTAGGGCGCAATGAGCTGGGCATGACCAATGGTGACGATGTCATCGTGGCGATCGCCCGGGGTGTGCCGATCAAGATGGTGGGCGCCGAGATGCAGCGCGATCCGCAGGGCATCATGTTTCATGAGGAGCACCCGCTGAAGAGCCTGCGTGATTTGCAGGGCAAGACGCTCATGGCGGGAGCCGGTTCCACCTGGCTGGAGGTCCTGCGCAAAAAACTTGGCGTGGAGTTCACGCTGCTGCCGCTCGTCGGTGGCTCGGCGCGGTTTATGAACAGCCAGGAATTTGTCCAGCAATGCTTCGTGACCAACGAGCCGTACTTCGCGCGCCTGCAGGGCGCCAAGGTCGGCGCCTTGCTGATCGCGAGCGACACCTACGAGCCCTACCGCGTGATGTTCACCAACCGGGAGTTTCTCGCCAAGCATCCCGACGCTGTGCGGAAATTTGTCCGCGCCAGCGTGCGCGGCTGGGTGGACTACCTGACCGGCGACCCTTCGCCGGCGAACCAGATTCTGGCCGCGCAGCGCAGCGAGCTTTCGCCGGAATTCCTGGCCTACAGCATCAAGGCGATGAACGACTACCGGCTCGTTTCCGGCGATCCCGCGAAGGGCGAGTTCGCCGGGCAGCTGACTGCCGCGCGCCTGGAAAAGCAGATCAAGCTGCTGCAGGAGGTCGGCGTGCTGGACAAACCGGTCGCCGTGGACGATGTCGCGACCTTTGAATTCATCCCCAAGCTTTAGGCCGGACTTTTAATTGCGAAGGGTGCGAAGGGACACGAAGCCAAGGCAGTTTTGGCCACGGATTTCACAGATGACACAGATGATGAATTTACAGGAGCGAACAGAGAGAACAGAGTAATCCTCTTGTCTTGTCTCCGTGATCTCCTGTTAAAAACGGCCTTGGTATTCATCCGTGCAATCCGTGGTAAAATACTCCGGCTATAATTAGTGTTTATTAGTGTCCATTAGTGGTTCCACTCCTTTCCCATGAGCATCGAAGCCAAACTTGCCGAACTCGGCCTGAAACTCCCCAACCCGCCCGCTGTCGCCGGCAGCTACGTGCCCTATGTGCGCACGGGCAACCTGCTGTATCTTGCCGGCACCATCAGTTCACTCAACGGCCAGATGACGCATACCGGCCAGGTCGGCCAGGAGCAGACGGTGCAGACGGCCTACGAAGCGGCCAAGATCTGCGCGCTCAACACGCTCGCCAACATCAAGGCCGCCACCGGCAGCCTCGACAGCGTGAAGCAGTTCGTGCTCGTGACCGGCTTCGTCAACGCCGTGAGCGGCTTCACCGACAGCCCGGCCGTCATCAACGGCGCCTCGGAGCTTTTCGGCAAAGTTTACGGCGAGGCCGGCAAGCACGCCCGGGCCGCGGTGGCGGTGACCGGCCTGCCCAAGGGCTCGACGGCCGAGATCCAGGTGATCGTGGAATTGAAGGGGTAGGGCGCGGACTCCGTTCCGCGCCGGGCTTGGTTCTGAAAGACGGAAGCGGTGAAGGGACTCACCGCCCTACCAGCCTACAGCTTCTTGACCAGCACCCGCGAGTTGCGGCCGCTGTCCTCGTAGGCCTTGAGCCGGGACTCGGGCAGCGCGTCCTTGTCGGCCTCCTCGAAGCCCACGACGGAGGTGAAGAAGGAAATGGCCTGGGTGGAGAGGGCGATCACGGTCGTCGCGCCGCGCTCCTTGGCCATCATGCAGGCGTAATCCACCATCTTCTTGCCGATGCCGCGGTGATGGTAGAAGGGCATGACGTAGAGCGAGCCCAGTTCCATCGTCTTGGCCTTGTCCGGGTAAAGGTGGAGGGAGACCGAGGCGATGATGTTCTCGTCGATCTCGAAGACATAAAACTGCTCGACGTTTTTCTCGATGGCCGCCTGCGTGCGGTAGAGCAGCTCATCGCGCTTCACGGCCTGCCGGGTGAGGTTGTAGATGGCGCGGACGTCGCGCTTCGTGGCCTGCCGGATCTGCTGGTATTCGTTGCCGTGGATGAGCGTGCCGACGCCTTCGTTGGAGAAAATCTCGTTGAGCAGGCCGTCCATGAGGCGGCCGTCCAGCAGGTGGATGCGCGGCGTGCCGGTCTCGACGGCCTTGACCGCGTGCGCGGCGGTGCTGCGCATCGGCTCGTTGATCGACTCGGGCTTGCTGTCCAGGATCGTGCGGAGGGTGGCGGCGGAAATCTGGTGCTGGAGCTTGCCGTTCACTTCCAGGCCCTCGTGCGGCGTGAGGTAGATGATCTTGGTGGCGTTGAGCGCCTCGGCCAGCTCGGCGGCCATCAGGTCGGAGTTGATGCGCAACGGCCGGCCGTCCCGGTCAAAGCCGATGGGGTTCACGACGGGCACGACCTGTGACTCGATCAACTGGGTGAGGAATTCCTTGTCCACCCGGTCCACGCGGCCGGTGAACTGGTGGTCCACGCCCTTGATGATGCCGAGCGGCACGGCCCGGATGGCGTTGGTCAGCGCGGCCTTCAGGCCGTTCTGCGTCAGGCCCTCGATGACGAGGTGCGTGACGCGGGAGGAGGCGCGGATGGCGAGGTCGAGGGTGGCGGTGTCGGCCACGCCGGTGCCCTGGACGTCCGTGATCGGAATCTTGCGGGTCCGGGCCAGTTCCTCGATCTGGTGGCCGATGCCGTGGACGAGGATGATCTTGATGCCGAGGCTGCGGAGCACCGCGAGGTCGATCAGGATGTTGGAGAAATTCTCGTCGGCGACGATGATGCCGTCCAGCGCGATGACAAAGGTCTGCCCCTGAAACCGGGGGACGTATTTCAGAATGCCGCGCAGGTCGGTGGGTTTGATGTCGGAGCCGTTGCTCATCGTTGGAGCGATTTAATCAGGCATCCCGGCGCGCTCGTCAATGGATTGTTGCAGCTTACCGCACCGTGAAACTCCACGCGGCGGCGGGGCCCTGGGCGACAATGCGCGCGGCGTAGCGGCCCGGCGGCAGGCCGGCGGTGGAGAAGGTCGCGGTGTAGGTGGAGTCGTTCCAGCGGCTCATGAGCTCCGGGCCGGGCAGTTTCTCGATCACCGGGATGAGCACGAGCTCGTTGGCGTGGCGGTAGAGCGTCAGCTCGCCGACCTGCGCTTTCAGGTCGGCCAGGCTGGCCGTGAAATAGAAACTGTAGTCAGAGCCGTGGGCGACCGCCGCGGGCGCGGTCACGCGGTCGATGGTGGCGAGCAGCCTGGGTTTCTCGGCGAAATTGGCGGCGAGGTCGGACCCCAGGCCGGGCCAATCGCGCGTGATCGGGGCGGGGGTGTCGTCCGGGTCGGGTTTCTCGACGGGGCGGCGGGTCTCGAGCGGGATCTTGTGCCAGCCGGCGGCGAGCAGGCGGGCGGTGGTCGCCCGGTCCTGAGCGTCCTGGTAGGGGCGGTAGGGTTTGCCCGGTTTGCGGAACCAGAAATTCACCGCCGTGTAGCCCACCACAAATACGACAATGACCGCCACGATCCATTTCATGGGCCAGGGCTTGGGGGCGGGGCGGGGGGCGGTCATGGGGCTAACAAAACGGTGGAGCTCTCCGACCACAAGCGGGTTTCATGCAGGGGTAGGGCGGCGAGTCCCTTCGCCGCCGTTGTTTCGGCGCGGAGCGGAATCCGCGCCCTACCCACTGCGGGCGAGGTCGCCCGCGCTCCATCGGGAAAAGTATCCGGTCGCAAATACAATTGCGCCGTCCCGGCCGACTTGTTCTCGTGCGAGCCACATGAAGTATTGGTCGCAGACGTTCATCCCCACGCTCAAGGAAAGCCCCG
>JAYTUA010000176.1:0-5589 GCA_043745015.1 Opitutaceae bacterium
GTTGTGCGACCATTTCGAGGAAGCCCGCCTGCAGCAGCCGGTTCTTGTGGTGGCGTTTCTTGGGCCACGGATCAGGGAACAGCACCCAGAGCTCGTTTAGACTGACGCCGAGGGGCAATTCATCAATCAGCTCCCGTGCCTCGGCTTGAATAAAGGAGCAATGAGCGAGCTTAGCGCGTGCCGCCTTGCGCTCGGCGCGGCGAATGCGTTCGCCGATCATATCCACCCCTACACAGAAGGCCTCGGGGAACTCCGCGGCGTAGCGTGCGAGGAAGTGTCCATGACCGCAGCCAATCTCGAGCGTAATTGCGGCCGTCGGAGGAATAAACGCGGCCAGCTTTTCACGCAGTACCGCCCGGCGTTGCGCGACATGCTGGATGAATTCCGGTTTGGGTCCCACGTGCCTTATAGGCGTGAGGTCGCGGCGAGGCGCAATCCCGAACCTCCCAAGCTCAGAGGTGATCAGGCCTTGGATTTCTTTTCCGCGGCGATGAGAACCATCAGGATGCTGATATCGACGGGGTTCACGCCGCTGATCCGGCTGGCCTGGCCCAGATTCAGCGGACGGTGCTCATGCAGCTTAAGGGCGCTCTCACGGCGAAGCCCCGCAATTTTCAGGTAGTCAAGCGAGTCGGGGATGCGGATTTTTTCCACGTCCTTCAGTTTCTCGATCTGGCGCTGCTCACGTTCGAGATACCCGCGATACCGCACGCGATAGAGCACCTCTTCCCGGACTTCCTTGGATTGGTTGAGGAAGTCCGCCGGCAGCTCGGTTGTGTTGTCCGCGCGCCGGATTTTGTCCGCCCAAGTGCCACCCGGGGCCTTGATGGTCTCCAGATGGTTTCGCCAGTGCTCAATCGCGTGAATTTTCTCCTTAATTCTAGATAAACGACTGTTGGACAATAGTTTACAAACAAAAGCGTGCTGATGGAGCCGAATCTCGGCGCTACCGTGGTTAAAGAGTAGTCGGTGCTCGGCCCGGCTGGTGAACATCCGGTACGGCTCAATCGTTCCCTTGGTGACGAGGTCGTCGATAAGGACGCCGATGTAGCCCTCATGACGCTGGATGATCATGGGGGCCTCTCCCCTCACCTTGCGGACCGCATTCACCCCGGCGACCAACCCTTGGGCGGCGGCTTCCTCATAGCCAGAGGTACCGTTGATCTGGCCGGCGAGAAACAGGTTCTCCATCTTGCGTGACTCTAAGGAAGGAAACATCTGGGTCGGCGGGGCGAAGTCATACTCCACCGCATAGGCCGGCCGCAGCAGCGTGGCCTGCTCCAGTCCTGGGATGCTATGGACGAGGTCGAGCTGGACATCGAAAGGTAGGCTCGTGGACAGGCCATTGATGTAATATTCGTTGGTGTTGCGGCCCTCGGGCTCGAGGTAAAGCAGGTGGCGCGGCTTGTCGGCAAAGCGCACGAACTTGTCCTCGATGCTTGGGCAATAGCGCGGCCCCACCCCGCTGATCTCACCCGAATACATGGCGGATTTGTGCAGGTTCTCCCGGACGATCTTCTCGGAATCTGGCGTGGTATGAGTCATCCAGCAGGAGACCTGCTCGCTGCCAGGCTTCCAGCCGAGGCGCCGCTCCCCCGTCCGTTCCACGTGGAACAGGTCTTCGGGATCCCGGGTGTCATGAAAAGCGAACAAGGTCGGCTCGGGGTCACCCTTCTGCTCCTGCAACCCGGTAAAATTAATACTCCGGCCGAGGATTCGCGGCGGAGTTCCGGTCTTCAGGCGTTGCAGTTCGATGCCGGCTTCCAGCAAGCTTCCCGACAGGGTTTTGGCGCTGAAGTCCCCCAGCCGGCCACCTTCGTTCTTGTTCTGCCCGACATGCATCAGGCCGCGCAGAAATGTGCCAGTCGTTATGACCACGGTCTGGCCCAGAAAGTCGATGTCCAAGTTGGTTCGGCAACCGACAACCTTGCCGTCCTTGAAGATCAGGCCCGTGACCGTGGCCTGAAAGACCTGGAGGTTCGGCTGCAGTTCAAGGGTGTGCTTCAGGCGGAACTGATAGGCCTTCTTGTCGCATTGCGCTCGCGGCGACTGGACGGCCGGGCCTTTCGATTCATTGAGCAGCCGGAACTGAATCCCGGTGACGTCCGTGTTGATCGCCATCTCTCCGCCCAGCGCGTCGATTTCCCTAACGATCTGACCCTTGGCTTGGCCGCCGATCGCGGGGTTGCAGCTCATCTGGGCAATCGTATCGATATTGCCGGTCAGCAGCAGGGTGGAAGCACCCGTCCGCGAAGCTGCCAGACAAGCCTCCACTCCGGCGTGACCAGCCCCGCAAACGATCACGTCAAAAGGTGTTTTGTTGAAAATCACGACGATATAGATTTCTTATCAAAATAAATATTTTGATATAGTATCATTTTCCAATGCAGAACGAAGCAAAGAGCTGATCCAGGATTTTCTCGTGGTCGATCTTACCCGAAATCTGGCCGAAGGCATCCAAGGCTACACGCAAGTCACTGGCTACCAGTTCGGTAGCGATACCGGATCCAAGTTTCTGCGCGGCGGAATCCAAACAATGGTTGGCCAGCTCAAGCGCATGGGCGTGGCGGGCGTTGATCGCGATCACCTCGTCGCCGCATTCGGATTGAAACGAATCGGCGCGTGCGGCGATCGCGGACTGCAGCGACTCAAATCCGGTGCCGGTAAGCGCGGAGGTATTCACGGCAGGAAAATTCTGCGGCAATGTGCCACGTGGAACGGTCGGCAAATCCGTTTTATTGAACACAGCGAGCGTGTTCGCGGGCGAAAGTCGCGCGGCGACGGACGACGGCAATGAGGGCAGGGGACGCGTCGCATCGATCACCCAGAGGAAAAGATCGGCCTCCGCGACCTGCTCGATCGTCTTGTCGATCCCGCGTTTCTCGAGGGAAGAAGGGCTCGGGTTCAGCCCGGCGGTGTCGATCAGGCGCAGCGCGTGCGCGCCGGCAAGAATGCGTTCCTCGAGATAATCGCGCGTCGTGCCCGGCTCGGCGCTAACCAGGGCGCGGTCGCGTCCGACCAGCCGGTTGAGCAGGCTGCTCTTGCCGGCGTTGGGCTCGCCGAGGATCACCGTTTTGATTCCGTCGCGCAGCATCGCGCCGTAGTGACTGGTCGCCAGCAACTGCCCCGTGTCCGTTTTCAACCGTTCCAGATCGTGCAGCACCGCTTGCCGGTCCTCGGCGGGCAGGTCCTCCTCTGGGAAATCGATGTAGGCTTCAATTTTCGCCAAGATATTGACCAACTGATAGATAAGCGATTCCATCTGCCGACCGAGCGAGCCGCGCAACTGCTGGTTGGCTGCGGCCAGCGCCCGTTCACTGCGGGCGTGGATCAGATCCATCACGGCCTCGGCCTGGCTGAGATCCATCCGGCCGTGCAGGAAGGCGCGCTTGCTGAATTCACCCGCCTCGGCGGGCCGGCAACCGCGAGCGAACAGGTCCTCGAGGATTTTCTGGGCGATGAACGGGTTGCCGTGGCAGGAAATTTCCACGGTGTCCTCGCCGGTGAAAGAATTCGGGGCGGCGAAAAAAGTGAAGAGCACGTCGTCGACCAGCGAGCCGGACGCATCCTTGTAGTCGGCGTGGCGGGCCGCGCGGGGCAGGGGAGTCTCGCCGAAAATTCCCGTCACCAGCGACGCAACCTGCGGGCCGCTGGCGCGCACGACCGCGATCGCGGAAGTGCCAACCGGCGTGGCGAGCGCGGCAATGGTGTCTGACAGGAACGACATCGCCCCACGCAAGCGAACGGCCGGGTTATGGCAAAAGGGAAAATTGCCCACACAACTATCGAATCCTAGCAAAAAAAACGCGCGCCCGGCTGGACGCGCGCTACAGGGGAAACAGACCCGGATCACTCGTCGCTATCGGCCGTGACGGATTCGCCGCCCTTCACGGTCACCTTTTCGAGGATGCCGGCCTTCACCTTCGCGGCGAGGGCGGGATTGGTCCGGAGGGCTTCCTTGGCGGCCTCGCGGCCCTGGCCGACGAGTTCGCCGTTGAAGGCGATCCACGCGCCCTTTTTCTCCAGCACCTTGTGGTCGATGCCGAGGTCGATCAGCGAGCCGGTGGCGGAAATGCCCTCGTCATACATGATGTCAAATTCCACCTCGGTGAACGGCGGCGCGACCTTGTTCTTCACGATCTTGATCTTGGTGCGGTTGCCGATGACCTTGCCGTCGGGGGTCTTGAGCTGGTCCTTGCGGCGGATGTCGATGCGGACCGACGAGAAAAACTTCAGCGCGCGTCCGCCGGAGGTCGTCTCGGGATTGCCGAACATCACGCCGATCTTCTCGCGGATCTGGTTGGTGAAAATGCACACGCAGTTCGTCTTGCTGACGACCGAGGTGAGGCGGCGCATGGCCTGGCTCATGAGGCGGGCCTGGCTGCCCATCGTCATGTCGCCCATCTGGCCGTCGAGCTCGGCCTTGGTGATCAGCGCAGCGACGGAATCGAGCACGATGATGTCGATCGAGTTGGAGCGGATGAGCGTCTCCATGATGTTGAGCGCGTCCTCGCCGGAGTCCGGCTGCGAGACGAGCAGGTCGTCGAGGCTGACCCCGACGACGCGGGCATATTTCGGGTCGAGCGCGTGCTCGACGTCGATGAAGGCGGCCAGGCCGCCCTGGCGCTGGGCTTCGGCGATGGCGCTCAGACAGAAGGTGGTCTTGCCGGACGACTCGGGCCCGTAGATTTCGATGATGCGGCCGCGGGGCAGGCCACCGACGCCGAGGGCGAGGTCAATCGCGAGTGAGCCGGTCGAGAGCGTCTCGACCTTCATCTTGGTGTTGCTGCCGAGGCGCATGATCGAGCCTTCGCCGAATTGCTTGGTGATGCTCGAGACGGCGAGTTCGATGTTTTTCTCGCGGGCGGGATTGGCGGATTTCTCGGCCGGGGCGACGCGAGACTCGGATTTGGTGGCTTTGGACATGGGTATCGTGTGTGAGGGGTTAAAGGGACATCATACAGGGTGGCGCTGACAACAGTATGTCAGGAGACTTTCTTCGGCGTGTCCGCCGGGCAAGTGCGGAGTGGACAAAAAACCGCCTAAAGTCAGGCCCCGCGAGCGGCCGCCGGGTTGAAGTCGAAGGCGAACCACACCGCCAGCGCGAGGAAGAACAGGCTCACGGCGTAGTTCCACTTGAGTTTCTCGTCCAGCACAAGCCACGCAAACCCCACGAAGACGATCAAGGTGATGACCTCCTGGATGATCTTCAGCTCGTAACCCGTGAATTTGGCGTAGCCGAGCCGGTTGGCCGGGATCATGAGGCAGTATTCGAAGAAGGCGATGCCCCAGGATATCAGGATCGTGACCCAGAGGGGTTTGTCGGAGAAATACTTCAGGTGACCATACCAGGCGAAGGCCATGAAGAGATTGGACAGGCAGAGCAGGATGATTGTGATCATGGGCCGGCATAATGCGCCGGACGGTGCCGCCGGCTCCGCCAAAATAGGCTAGGCCAACCCGGTCCTGCTGCGGGCAATTATTCGGTCAACGCATACACCGCGAATGAGGCCAGCCAGTGGGCGCGATTAAAGTCCTCGGCGCTGAGCAACGGCATCGCCGCCTCCAGGTGCCGCGCCGCCGCCTCAC
>JAYTUA010000177.1:0-5554 GCA_043745015.1 Opitutaceae bacterium
CATAGAGTCCCGTGCAGGCCACGAGCAGGCCCAGCTTCTCATGCAGCCCGGCAAAGTCGTCGTGGCGGCCGCGACGCAAGCCCAGGCCGAAAAGCGCCAGCGCCAATCCAACCAGAACGCCGACCGCGGCAAAATGATAGCCGGAGTGATCCCAATGGTTGCCCTCGGCCCAGAGACTCAGCCAGGAGTCGCGCGCCGCCAGCTCCATCCCCAGCCAGGTCAGGCCCGCGACCACGCTCACAAACTGCATGCCCTTGGCCCGCATCAGCCAGGGCAGCACGGCGATACCCGCCCACCAGAGCAGCACGCCGTTGGCCGGCCGGCTGTCGATGTGGAAGATCTGGCTGACCAGGGCGATGCCAAGCAGGAAAAACACGGCGCCAACCATCAGGCAGGCGTCACCCGTTTTCGGGTAATGACCGGGGGAGATCTTCAAGCGCCAGCCCAGAGTGTAACTTCCCGCCAGCAGCGCGAGGAGCCCGCCAATCTTCAGCCAGTCGCCCAGCTGATCCCAGTTCGACTTGATGATCAGGCTCACGCCGACCACGAACAGCGAGCCGCCGATGCCGGCGAGAATCGCGAGGAACCGGTTCGCTCCACCCGCTGGCACGGGATGCCGGGCCAGGATCGCGTCGCGCTGGGCGGCGGTCATCAGCCCGTCCTTGACCCAGCCGACGGACCATTCGGACAGATTTTCTTCAGGTTTCATAAGATTTCCCCCATTGGCGCGCCGACTCCTCGAGCCGGCGCAGGGTTTCCAGCGTGCGCTTCATCTCCGCCTCCGGCACTGCGGCCGTGACCACCTCGACCGCCGCCACGTAGCCGGGAAGCACCTTTTGCCAGAGCTTCCGGCCTGGGGCGGTCAGGGTGACAAGATAGACCCGCCGGTCGTCCGGATGATCGGCCCGCTTCACCCAGCCCAGCTTCTCCATCCGGTCGAGCAGGCCCGTGATATTGGAGCGGTCCACCACCAGCTCATCGCTCAGTTCGCGCTGGCTGACCCCTTCCGCCGCGGCGCCCAGCACGTTGAGCACATTGAACTGCGCATCGGTCAACCCGTGCCGCCGGAACAGGCGGTGACTCTCCTTCACCATGACATTGGCCGCGCTGAGCACCTGGTTGACCAAGTCGTAGCCGGTGGCGCTTTTCATGCCGGCAGCCAGCGGGGTTATTGTTTAGATGTCAACTGTTGTTTTTGTCGCCATTCTCGCAGGTCGCGGGCGAGCGCCCCGAAACCATGCGGAAAATCGTGCTCCAGGCGGCGCACATCGCCCTGGTGCCGCGACACCTCCTGCACCATCCGCTTCATCTCCTGCTGCAGTGACGGCCGCTCGGTGCCATAGACCCGCCACTTGAGCTCACGGCGGGTATAGGGCGGACTATTCGCGGCCTGGCCGTCCAGCCACGCCTGCTCCGTCACCGACGTGTCGCGCCCGCACAACAACCACGCCTCCAGGGCCGGCACGCAGATCCCCACGGCGCGCAGCACGCGGTCGCGGCCGTGCGCCGGGGGCAGGTGCTTGAGGGTGCGGCGGAAAACCGCCCGCAAGCGGCAGACCCGGCAAAAGGGATGATAATACCCCGGGGCCTCGTGCTCTGCGGTGTGCACGGGCGAGTCGTCGGAGTCCACCACGACCACCAGTCCGTCCGCATCGGTGTTGAAATGCAGGTGGCGGATGATCGGCGGCAGCACCTGCTCGACTGAAGGCCAGCCGCGCGCCCGCAGGGCGGACTGGACGGTCGTGAACGGACCGCCCAGCACGTAGCCCACGAGCACGTGCAACGCCGCCTCGTCGGCCGGGGATTCGCTGAGAATCGCGAGCTTCATATACTGTCACCACGAAACACACCAAAGACACGAAAGGATGCAGAGCCACGGAATGCCGGAGTCATTTTTGTGTGTTTCGTGTATTTCGTGGTGGCTTCTGCTTCACTCCCCCGGCACGCCGCCGAGGATGCCGCTGTACCACAGGTCGCCGAGGTGGGCCTCCTTCATCAGCTCCAGGAGGTCGGCCCGGTCGGACAGACGCTCGAAGTTCGCCGCCCGGCCGTGCTTGCTGGCCAGCACGATCTCCTCCGGGTGTTCCTTGAACTGGTCGAGCAGATACGGCGAATGCGTCGTGGCGATCACCTGCACCGCCGCGCGGTCCATGCCGGCGTCCTTGGGATAACTCAGCCGGTAGAGTGCATCGCGGACCTCGCGCAGCGACCGCGGGTGCATGCCCCGGTCGGCTTCCTCCAGGCAGAGGACGGCCGGGGGATTAGGCGTGAAAGCGAGCGTGAGGATCGCGAGCAGATAGAGCGTGCCCTGCGACAGGCTGTCGGCGGCGATGAAATCATTTCCGTTCTCCTTCAGTCTGGCCCCCAGCTCCACGGTTCCCGTAACGATGGGGCGAAACTCCAGTCCCGAAAATTCCGGCATCAGGCGGACGAACTCGGCCTCCAATTCCTTGAATACCGCCGGCTGCTTCTCCTTCCAACTGGCCAGCACCGCGGCGAGATTGCCGCCGTTGGAGGCCAACTCGGCGCCGTCCGACAGTTTCGCCGGCGCGGCCATGCCGTAGTGGTCGAGGAGGTAGGCACGGATGGATTGCAGCCGGGTGCGGAGCTCGGCCCACTGGGCCTGACCCTCCAGCCCCGGAGATGAATCAACCACGAGAAGATTGCAGACCAGCTCGTCGGAGTTGCAGCCGAGCGTCACACGGACGTTTTGGTAAGGCGGCGCAAAGTGAAACTCAATCTGCGGACCGATCGTTTTCTGCCCCTTGAGTTCGCTGGCGTGGACGGCGGGGAGACCGGCGAGCGTCCGTAGGCGGAGCAAGGCCTGGATCAGGCTGGTCTTGCCGCTACCATTGGGTCCGAGCACGAGGTTGAAGGGCGCCAGCTTCACCGCCGCCGAGCGCAGTGCCTTGAAGTTCTTGAAATGCACGGCCGCGATCATGCGGCCAGGTTGGCACATCCCACGGGCGACGACAAGGGTGTGTTGTCGTGGAGAATTATTCCGCCTGCACGATGACGAGGTCGTCGAGGTGCAGGCTGCAAAAGACCCGGTCGCCCTCGTGGAAGGCCTCCTGCGTGGCGCTCTCGTTGGCGACAAGCGCGTGGAGGCGCGTGCCGTGATCGGTGACGAGTCGGAGTTGGTCGGTGGCCCCCTGGAAAATCTCCTCCTCAATGCGCGCTGGGAAGACGTTCTCGGCCATCAGGGGCACCCGACTGATGTGGATCTTCTCGGGCCGGATGGACACGAGCGCCTTGGTGGCGCCGGCTGGCAGGTCCGTCGACGAGACCACCAACTCCAGGCCGGTCTCGATACAGACTTTGGCGGTCGTGCCGTTGCGTCCGACGATGGTCGAGCTGAGCAGATTGGCCTGGCCGATGAAATCAGCGGCGAAGGGCGTGCGGGGCTTGTGGTAGATCTCGCTGGCATTGCCGAGCTGCTCGATGCGGCCCTGATTGATGATGGCGATGCGGTCGGACATCGTCAGCGCCTCCTCCTGGTCGTGCGTCACGAAGACAAAGGTGAGGCCGAGCTTGCGCTGGAGGTGCTTCAACTCGAGCTGCATGCCGTGGCGGAGCTTGGCGTCAAGGGCGGAGAGGGGCTCGTCGAGCAGGAGCACCTTGGGCCGGCAGACGATGGCGCGGGCGAGCGCGACCCGCTGGCGCTGCCCGCCCGACATCTGGTGGGGAAACTTGTCGGCCTGCTCGCTGAGCGAGACCGTGGCGAGCGCCTCCCGCACCCGACCCTCCGCCTGAACGGCCGGCACGTTCTGCATGCGCAGGCCGAACCCGACGTTGTCCTTCACGCTCAGGTGGGGAAACAGGGCGTAGCTCTGGAAAACCTGGTTCACGCTGCGCCGGTAGGGCGGCTCGTGGGAAACATCCACCCCGTCGAGCAGCACCGCCCCTTCGTCCGGCGTCTCGAAACCGGCCAGCAGGCGGAGGAGCGTGGTCTTGCCGCAGCCGGAGGGTCCGAGGAGGGTGATGAACTCACCCGTGTTGACCGTGAGACTGACGTTGTTGACCGCGGTGAAGGCGCCGAAGCGCTTCGTGACGCCGCGGATCTCGACCATGGGCTTGGGAGAGAGCTGGCTCATGTTTTGCCTGTCGTTCTGAACGAAGTGAAGAATCCAGTCTGCTGTGGGCGGGGTGCCCTCACCCCGCAATACGTCCGCCTTGCCTCGCGGGGTGAGGGCACCCCGCCTACAAAGAAAGCAGTCATCGCTTTCATGCGGCAGGCCGCGCACCGCGGCGTTGCAGGATCACGTAGGTAACGGCGAACATGAGCATGAAGATGACCCCCAGCGCGGCGCCGACCGGCCAGTCGCGCGCCTGGAGGAACTGGTTCTGGATGACATTGCCGATCATGGGCACCTTGGCTCCGCCCATCAGGTCCGTGATGGCGAACATGCCGATGGCCGGCACGAACACGAGCAGCGTGCCCGCGGCGATGCCCGGCATGGTGAGCGGCACGATGACGGAGGAGAAGGTGCGGATCGGGCCGGCCCCGAGGTCGTAGGCGGCCTCGATCAGGGAATTATCGAGCTTCTCCGCGCTGCCGTAGATGGGCAGAATCATGAACGGCAGGTAGGCGTAGACGAGACCGATGACCACGGCGGTGGGCGTGTAGAGCAGGTTGAACGGCCCGAGGCCGACATCGGCCGACTTCACGACGCTGTTGAGCAATCCCTCCTGCTTGAGAATGGTGATCCAGGCGTAGGTGCGGATGAGAAAGCTCGTCCAGAACGGCACCATGACCAGCAGCAGGAGTTTGTTGCGCAGGCTCTCCCCCACCCGGCCAATATAATAAGCCACAGGGTAGCCGATCACGACGCAGATGATGGTGGTCAGGCCGGCGTAGCCCACCGAACGCGCGAAAATGCGCAGATAGACCGGATCGAACACCCGCCGGTAGTTGTCGAAGGAGAAGTTAAAGATGACTCCGCCCACCTCGTCGCGCTCGCAGAAACTATAGACGAACAGGATCACGCCGAGAATGACCACGAACACGGCCAGCCACAAGACCATCGGGGCCAGCAAGGCCCATGCCTTCCAGCCCGGCCGGGTGTGGTCGGAAGCGGGCAGAGCGGGAGCGGCGGGAGGCATGGGGATTACACACCCCGCCCTGCGGGCACCCCTCTCAAGAGGGGATCCACGCTGCGGGCGATCCGGTTCCCCTCTATGAAGAGGGGTGGCGCGACGCGCCGGGGTGTGTTGGGAACGCTCACTGCGCGCTCTTCAGGTCGGTCATCATCTTGTCGATGTCGGCGGCCGTATTGCCGATGTCGCGAAACGTCTGCAGCTTGGCCGGGGCCGTGGGGTAGCTGGCGGGGTTCGCGAGCTGCTCGGGCGTCAGGAGCTTGCGGGCCGCGAGATTGGGATTCGTGTAGGGAAATTTGTCGGACACGAGCTTCGAGACCTCGGGCCGGAGGATGTAGTCGATGAGGGCGTGGGCGGCATCCTTGTGCGGCGCGCCGGCCGGAATGGCGAGGATGTCGATGAAGCGATGCGCGCCCTCGGCGGGCAGCACATATTTGAACTTCTTGTTTTCGTTCCA
>JAYTUA010000178.1:0-21394 GCA_043745015.1 Opitutaceae bacterium
CCGGGCTCGGCGCCCCGGACCGCGGCATCGAGATCGACGGCAAGCCGAATCCCGACCCCAAGCAGCCGCCTCGCGCCTCGATGATCGTACAGACCCCCAACTATCTTGCGACCATCGGCCTGCCCCTGTTGCAGGGCCGGGGCTTCGCGGAAACCGATGGCGACCCCGGCAAGGAGGCGGTGGTCGTCTCCCGCGCCTTCGCCGCCAAGCACTGGCCCGGCGAAGCGGCCGTGGGGAAGCGCCTGCGTTTCGTGGAAAATGAAAAACCGCAGGAGTGGATGACCGTGATCGGGGTCTGCGCCGATCTGGTGCAGGAAACGAGGGACCGGGATGAGTCGCCCGTGATCCACCTCTCCTACCGCCAGCAATCCTGGGGCTGGATGGGCCTGCTGCTGCGCACCACGGCCGACCCGACCGCCCTCGCGACGCCGGTGCGCGCCGCCGTGCAGCAGATCGACCAGGACCTCCCACTCTTCGAGGTGCGCACGCTCACCGCCGCGCTCGATAAGCAGCGCTGGTTCCTCCAGGTCTTCGGGACGCTCTTCTCGGTGTTCGCCGTGACGGGACTGCTCATGGCCTCGGTCGGCATCTATGCCGTCGTGGCCCAGACCACGGCTCGCCGCACCCGCGAGATCGGCATCCGCATGGCGCTCGGCGCCACCGCCGCCAACATCGCCCGGCTCGTGCTTTCGCGCGGACTCATGCAACTCGGGCTCGGGCTGGTACTCGGGCTCGGCGGGGCCTTCGCCACCACGCGACTGCTGGGCAGCGTCGGATTCCTCAGCGGTGTTTCGCCCCACGACCCGCTGGTTTTCTTTGGCATCAGCGGGCTACTGATTGCCATCGGTGTCGCCGCGTGCTGGCTGCCGGCGCGCCGCGCGGCCCGGATCGCCCCGACCGTGGCGTTGCGCACCGAATAACCCGCCGTCCTTCGCATCTCCGGGGTTGCGCTGGCCGGAATGTTGGGCTCAGTTGGGCCCTTCATTCCCATGTCCGCCCAAGTTGAAAACGTCGTCATCGTCGGCACCGGCTGCGCCGGTCTCACCGCCGCAATTTATACCGGTCGCGCCAACCTGCACCCCCTCGTCCTCGAGGGCGTGCTGCCCGGCGGCCAGTTGACCACGACCTCCGAGGTGGAGAATTTCCCCGGCTTCCCCGAGGGGATCGACGGCTACCAATTGATGCAAAATCTCCGCAAGCAGGCGGAGAAATTCGGCACGCGCTACGAGAGCGGCTCGGTGCAGGGCCTCGATACTTCCAGCTGGCCCTACACGCTCAAGCTCGCCGACCGCGAGATCAAGGCGAAGACCATCATCATCGCCACCGGTGCCTCGCCCCGCCTCACCGGCATCCCTGGTGAGAAGGAACTCTACGGCGGCAAGGGCGTGACGACTTGCGCGACCTGCGACGGCGCGTTCTACCGCAAGATGGACGTCGCCGTGCTCGGCGGCGGCGACAGCGCGGCCGAGGAGGCCCTGTTTCTCACGCGTTTCGCCAGCAAAGTTTATCTCGTGCACCGCCGTGACACACTCCGCGCTTCGAAGATCATGGCCGACCGCGTCCTTGCGCATCCGAAGATCCAGCCGGTGTGGAACACCGTGCCCGTCTCCGTCGAGGGCGTGGCCGAGGGCGCGGTCAGCGGTCTCAAGGTGAAGCACGTCAAGACCGGCGCCGAGTCGGTGCTGCCGGTGAAGGGCATCTTCGTCGCCATCGGCCACGTGCCGAACACCGCACCGTTCAAGGGCGCCGTGGACACCGACGACCAGGGTTATTTCATTCCCGCCGGGCACAGCCAGGTGAAGACCAAGACGCCCGGCGTCTATGTCGCCGGCGATTGCACCGACCATCATTACCGCCAGGCCATCACCGCCGCGGGCATGGGCTGCCAGGCCGCCATCGAAGCCGAGCGCTGGCTGGCCGCGAAGGAAGCCTGAACGCGACCTTTAAGTAGGAGCCTGCTTTTGCAGGCGACCTCATGAACATCGCCTGCAAGCAGGCTCCTACACGCTCAAAACAGCGGCTGGCTGTTCCTGGGATCGTTCTTGATCGCCTCGAAGCGCGGGTCTCCGTGCAGCGGCGCCCACATGAACGAGGTGAGCGCGTCACGGGGAATGGCCGGCTGCCACCAAAGCCGGTTAAGCTCCACCAAGGCCTCGTCCTTCCGGCCAATCCAGGCGAGAATTTGCGCCCGCCGCAGCTTCGCGGCGATTGGGTCGACTCCCGAGGTCGAGGCGGCAACCCCGCTGACGCTTTTGTCGGCGGCCTCCAAGGCGGCCGTTTTCTCGCCCAGGACCACGTAGGCGACGCTGAGGCGGCCCAAGGCCGCGGTATTGTTCGGTTCGCGCGAAAGCATGGCGAGCTGGTCGTCCCGGAGTTTGATCGCCGCCCTTCGGGCGCGTTCGGCTTCGCCCTTGATCAGCAAGGCAAGCGCGTAGCCGTAGCCAGCACTGGCCTCACGCCCATAGCGGTCTACCAACTCAACGTATTCGGCCGCGCTGCCCATCATAGCGGTGACCTGAAGGTGTATGGTCTGAAACGCCCCATCGGTGCGGCTCGATGGCGGGATGCCGGCCAGCCAGGCGTCCCACTCGCGCGTCGAGCCGCGGGTCCGGAAAGGAATGCTCGCGAGCATGGCGCCGAACTCCAGCGAATCCGGCTGCACCGCGATCCCCTGCCGCAATACTTCCTCCGCCTCGGCGTACCGGCGGCCGGTGATTAGATAGAGGGACAATTGGCGGGCGGCTGCCATGCTTCTCGGGTTCAGTTCATGGGCCTTGCGCGCCGCCATCACCGTTTCGGCCAGGCGACCTTGACGGCTGTAGATTGTGCTGAGGGTGTAATAGACACTGTTGGGCGAAATCCGAGCGGCGCGCTCGCATTCGGCCAAGGCGCGCTCATGGTCGCCCTCGACCAGCGTATAATAGGAGGCCAGGGTGAGAATAATCTGAGGATTGTCGGGGGCGAGGCGCAGGGCCGTCTGAATCGCGTCAAGCGCCTTGGCTTGCGCGGCGGGCGGGCGTTCGATGATCCCGCGGTTATAAGCCAGGCTGTAGGCCGCAGCGAGGCCGGCCCAAGCCTCGGCGAACTTCGGGTCGAGCTGTACGGCACGTTCGTAGAGCGGGGTCGCGTCCTTGAACATGCCGGCGATGTCACTGCCCCGCGCATTGAAGATTTCGCGGCCTTTTGAATAAAGATCGTAAGCCTCAAGATTCGCGGTGGGCGCGCGTTCCAGCTGGGTTTTCTCCTGCGGCGAGAGCGCGGCCTTGAGTTCGGCGGCGATGGCCTGGGCGAGCTCGGACTGGATGGCGAAGAGATTGGTGGCCGTGAGTTCGCGGTCGTAATTCTTCGCCCACACATGCTCGTCCGTCGCCGCCCGGATCAACTGGCCGGTGATGCGCACCGTGTTGCCCGAACGCTGCACGCTGCCCTCAAGGATGAACGCCACGCCGAGTTCGCGCGCGATCTGCGGGACCTTTTTCGTCGTCCCCCGGTATTCCATGACCGACGTGCGCGAGATGACGCGCAGCTCCCGGAGGTTGGCAAGGCTGGTCAGAATGTCGTCGTGGATGCCGTCGGTGAAATACGCGTTGGCCTTCTCGTCGCTGCGGTTTTCGAACGGGATGACGGCGATGGATTTGTCCGAAATCACGGGGGTCGCCGGAGCGACCAGCTTGGCTTCGGTGACAACCGGAGCCACGGCGGGCTCCGTTTTGCGCATGGCCAGGAAGGCGATGCCAAGAACCATCACGGCCAGGGCAGCCAAAGCCCAGCCGGACAGACCGGACCTCTTCGGGAGCGTGGTATCGCTGTGTCCCGCCTTCCGGCCTGGCTCCTGACTCCCTGCTCCCAGCTGCTTGCTTAAGAGGCGTTTCACCTGTTCGACAAATTGCGGCGTCGGCAACGCCCCGGGCAGATGAGTCCATTGCACCCGCATGAATTCCGTCGGCACGACGGCGGCCGCCTCCTTCGTCTCGTCAATCACCACCGGGGCGAGGAACGGCACGCCCTCGGCCATGAGGTGGGTGCGCTCAACGGCGAGCTTCCATTCCAGCCGGAAATAGCCCTCGCCGCGCGCCTGCGTGTGCGCGGACACCACCGGGAGGAAAAGCACACACTCCTTGATCTGCCGGCGGATCTTCGCGTCCCACGTGTCCCCGCCCCGCAGTTCGCTCTCGTCGAACCACACCTCGAGCCCGGAAGCGCGCAACGCCTCGGCGATCCGCCGCGCGACGGCGGCATCATCCCGCGCGTAGCTCAGGAAGACGGCACCGGTAACAGGGGCGGTGGATGGTTCGGACATGGGTGAGGGCGGAGTCGCCCGGGAAGGTGACGGCTGGCGCCGGGGGAGACGAGGAGAAATACAACCAGTGGGCGGCTGGCTGGGAAGGAAGCTTGATGTTCCGTGTTGTGGGGCTTTCCGGTCCGCCACAGCCTTGGCGACGGCGGAACGCCCCGATTCATCGCGGCATAAAGCCGCTCCTACAGTGAAGACAAAACTGCTCTCACAAATCTGGCGCCGGCTCGGCATCCCGGCCGGATTCGCGCAGCGCTGCCGCGAGCGCGTGCAACCCGAAGCGAAGCGGCTGGTTTTCATCGGGCGCGCCGCGGATGATCGGAAAATTCTCCGCCTGACTCCCCGTGCCGCAAGCGCGTGGCGGAAAATGCAGGCGGCCGCCGCCCGTGACGGCAGCAGGCTCCTCGCGCTTTCCGCGTTCCGGAGCGTCGCACGCCAGACCGCCATCGTGCGGCGCAAACTCGCCCACGGGAAATCGATCGAAGCCATCCTGCGCGTGAACGCCGCGCCCGGTTGCAGCGAACATCACACCGGCCATGCGCTGGATCTGGGTTCGCCCTCGCACTTGCGATTGGAAGCCACCTTCGCCCGCACGTGCGAGTTTCGCTGGCTGAAGCAGCACGCCTCGCGCTTCGGTTTTCACCTGTCCTATCCGCGGGGCAACCGGCAGGGCATCGCCTACGAGCCCTGGCACTGGTGCTGGCTGGCTCATCCCTGATATCTGCAAGACACTGCTGGGCATACCTAAGCACGGTGAATTAGAATAATTCTAATTCCTACTTGAAACTGAGTCGCGGCTGCGTTGGTTTATCGGACTCCCCCTCCACCATGTCCACCCACACTGAAAGCCACGCAGCCCTTTCCGAACAACTCAAAGCCTGCGATATCCGCCCCACCCCCCAGCGGGAGGTCGTGCTCAAGGTTATTTTGGAAAAGCGCGACCACCCCACCGTTGACGAAATTTTCGCCCGGGTGAAGGCGCGGATGCCGACCATCTCGCTCGCTACCGTCTACAACTGCCTCGAGACCCTCGTCACCTGCGGCATCGTCCGCCAGGTCAACCTCGAGCGCGCCCCCACCCGCTACTGCCCGAATCTGCACCAGCACGCGCATTTTCACGACGAGCGCACCGGCCAGATCCACGACGTCGACCTGCCCGAGGAACTCCTGACCCGCCTGCGCGAGGTCCTGCCCACCGGTTTCGATGCCAGCAGCATCGAGCTGAATTTCCGGGGCAAGGCCGCCACCAACTGATTTCCTTTCCTTTTCCATGAGCCAACTCGAGATCAAAGACCTCCACATCAGCATCGGCAACAAGCCCATCGTCACGGGCTTCACCCTGACGATCAACCAGGGCGAAGTGCACGCCATCATGGGGCCCAACGGCACCGGCAAGAGCACGCTCGCCAAGGCCATCGTCGGCCACCCGGATTACACCATCACCGGCGGTGACGTGTTGCTCGACGGCAAGTCGGTCCTCGCGATGGAGCCCGACGAGCGCGCCCGCGCCGGCCTGTTCCTCGCCTTCCAATATCCCAGCGAGATTCCCGGCGTCTCGATCGCCAATTTCCTCCGTGCCGCCGTCCAGGCCCGCATGGCCGAGGGTGAGGAGCTCGACGCCACCGGTTACTACAAGAAGCTCTACAGCAAAATGGACCTCCTGAAGATCGACCGGAAGTTCACCTCGCGCTCCGTCAACGAGGGTTTCTCCGGCGGCGAAAAGAAGCGCTGCGAAATCCTCCAGATGGCCATGCTCGAGCCGAAGATCGCGCTGATGGACGAAACCGACTCCGGCCTCGACATCGACGCGCTCCGCATCGTCGCCGACGGCGTCAACGCCCAGCGCTCCAGCCCGTCCGCCCCCGGCATCATGCTCATCACCCACTACCAGCGCCTGCTCGATTACATCGTGCCGGACTTCGTGCACGTCATGTGGGACGGCCGCATCGTGAAGAGCGGGGACAAATCGCTCGCCCTCGAACTCGAGGCCAAGGGCTATGACTGGGTGAAGCAGGAATTCGCCGCCCAGGCCTGAAACCAATCTCCTCAACCTGTCATTCTGAGCAAAACGAAGAATCCAGCAGCACCACCGCCACCGCACGTCATTCTGGATCCTTCACTTCGTTCAGGATGACAAAAATGCGTTCTACCACTCTCACCTTCACTTTCCCTCTCACTCCTCAATGAAACCGCCCACCGAAATCGAGACCGCCGCGACCGAGAATCCCGTCGTCGGCATCGATCAGACCAAAGGTGACTTCCAATACAAGGTCGACCACTACGCCTACGACGCCGGCACCGGCCTGAGCGAAGACACCGTCCGCTACATCAGTTCCGTCAAGAAGGAGGCCCCGTGGATCCTCGAGTTCCGCCTCAAGGCCCTGCAGACCTTCCTCGACAAACCCATGCCCACGCACTGGGCCACGAAGGACCTCGAGAACATCGATTTCGCCAAGATCCGCTATTATCTCTCGCAGGGCCAGAAGCCCAAACGCACCTGGGACGAGGTGCCGGACGATATCAAGAAGACCTTCGAACGCCTCGGCATCCCCGAGCAGGAGCGCAAGTTCCTCGCCGGCGTCGAGGCCCAGTTCGACTCCGAGGCCGCCTACTCCAATATCAAGGATATCGTCGCCAAGCAGGGCGTCATTTTTTGCAACTCCACCGAGGGCCTCCGCGAGCACCCGGAGATCTTCCGCAAATTCTTCGGCAAGGTCATCCCGACCGGCGACAACAAGTTCTCCGCGCTGAACAGCGCCGTGTTCTCCGGCGGCTCGTTCATCTACGTGCCCAAGGGCGTGAAGGTCGCGCAGCCGCTCCAAGCCTACTTCCGCATCAACGCGGAAAACTTCGGCCAGTTCGAGCGCACCCTCATCATCGCCGACGAGGGCGCCGAGGTCGTCTACATGGAGGGCTGCACCGCGCCGAAATTCTCCACCTCGACGTTGCACAGCGCGGTGGTCGAGCTCGTCGCGCTCAAGGGCGCGAAGATCCAGTACATCACCGTCCAGAACTGGGCGAACAACGTCTTCAACCTCGTCACCAAGCGCGGCATCGCGCATGAGGACGCCGAGATCAAGTGGATCGACTGCAACATCGGCAGCCGCCTCACCATGAAATATCCCGGCGTCGTCCTGAAGGGCGAGCGCGCCCGCGGCGAGGCGCTCTCCATCGCGCTCGCCAACGACGGCCAGCACCAGGACACCGGTGCCAAGATGGTCCACGCCGCGAACAACACGACGTCCAACATCATCGCCAAATCCATCTCCGTCGGCCAGGGCCGCTCCACCTACCGCGGCGTCGTCCACATCCCGAAGCACCTCAAGGGTTGCAAGAACAACACCGAGTGCGACGCGCTGCTGATCAACACCAACTCCCGCACCGACACCTACCCGGCCATCTCCGTCAAGGGCGACCGCAACGCCACCCAGCACGAGGCCAGCGTCTCGAAGGTTTCCGAGGACATGATTTTCTACATGCAGTCGCGCGGCCTCACCGAGGCGCAGGCCATGAGCCTCGCCGTGAACGGCTTCATCAACGACCTCGCCCGCCAGTTCCCGATGGAATACTCCGTCGAACTCAAGCGGCTCATCGACCTAGAGATGGAGGGATCGGTGGGCTAAGGCCCACATTTTTGATTTTAGATTCTCGATTTTCGATTGCAGCGGAATCGGGCATCCAAATCCAAAATCGAGAATCAAAAATCGAAAATTCCATGTTTGTTTCCTTTCCCACTTCCACCGTCGGGTCTTTCACCCAAGAAGCCTTCGAGCAATCGCTGGCGCGTTGCGCCCACCTCCCTGCCTGGTGGCTCGACCGCAAGCGCGCCGCCTACGCGCGCTTCGCCGCGCTCCCGATGCCGAAGCGCACGGACGAAGGCTGGCGCTTCTCTAACCTGGCCGGACTCACGCTCGACGGTTTCACCCTGCCCACGACCGCGACTGAACCCCCCACCCTTGCCGCCCTCGCGTCCGCCGGCTCGCTCACCTTCGTCAACAACCGGCTCGTCGCGTCGCAGTCTCTCGCCGCCAACGCCGCCCAACAGGGCGTTATTTTCGATACGTTGCAGAACGCCCTGCTCAAGCACGCGGATCTCGTGAAGGCGCACCTGCTGGCCCAGCCCTCTAAGCTCGGGTCCGACAAATTCGCCGCCCTGCACGAAGCCTTCCTCGAGGACGGCGCGTTTGTTTACGTGCCCAAGGGGATTGAGTCGCCGGCACCGCTGACCGTGTTCCACCATGCCGACGGGGCGGGTGTTGCGGTGTTCCCCCACACGCTCGTCGTCGCCGAGGAAAATTCCAAGATCACCGTCGCCGACTTCTTTGCCTCGAATGTAGGAGGGGCTTTACGCCCCGATGGTTCGTCCGCCCAATTCGCCTGCGGCGGCAACGACCTCTATGCCGGCCACGGTGCGCAGGTCACTTACCTCGCCATGCAAGACTGGAGCCGCGACACGCTGTCGTTCCAGTTCAACGCCACCGTCGCCCGGCGCGACGCGAAGGTCTTGTCGCTCAATCTCCACGCGGGTGGACGCCAGGCCCGGCACGAGAGTTTCTCGCAGTTGCAGGCGCCCGGCGCCCACTCGGAGATGCTCGCGCTCACCGTCGCGCACGGCATGCAGGAGTTCGACCAGCGCACGCTGCAGATCCACCAGGCGCCGAACACCAGCTCGAACCTGCTCTATAAAAACGCGCTGCTGGACCAGGCGAGGACCATCTTCTCCGGCCTGATCGTCGTGGACCCCGACGCGCAGAAGACCGACGCCTACCAGAGCAACCGCAACCTTATGCTCAGCGACGAGGCCGAGGCCAGCTCGCTGCCCGGCCTCGAGATCCAGGCCAACGACGTGCGCTGCACCCACGGCGCCACCTCGGCCCGCATCGACCGCGAGCAGGAATTCTACCTCGAGGCCCGCGGCATCAAGCCCGCGCAGGCGCAGGAGCTGCTCGTCTTCGGTTTCTTTGAGGAAGTCCTCGGCAAGATTGAAAACCAGCAGCTCCATGACACGCTGACTGAAATCATCCGCGATAAATTCAAAGCAAACTGACCCATGGCCGACAACCGCGAACGCATCCTTAGCCGCGAGGTCACCGCCTCGCAGATTCCCTCGGGCGACAAGCATACGCTGTTCGCCGGCGCCAAGGTCTTCATCCATCAGGTGCTCGGCGGCAGCTACACCGTGCAGACCGACACCGGCCTCTACCGCCTCGACGGCAAGGACGCCGACGCCATCGGCGAGACGGTGAAGGACCAGACGGTCAAGGGCGGCACGCTCGCGGACGGCTCGCCCGATCCCGAGGCCGTGTGGGCGCAGTTGCGCCAGGTGTTCGACCCCGAGATTCCCGTCAACATCGTGGACCTCGGCCTCGTGTACACGATGGATGTTTCCAAGCAGGATGACGGCGGCCACAAGGTGGACGTCGCCATGACGCTCACCGCGCCCGGCTGCGGCATGGGCCCGGTCATCGCCGAGGACGCCAAGGGCAAGATCCTCCTCGTGCCCGGGGTCGCCGCCGCGGATGTCCGCATCACCTGGGAACCACCGTGGAACCAGTCCATGATCTCCGAAGAGGGGAAAATGAAACTGGGCTTGATCTGACCGGTGCGGTTCACCCCAGCACGGCGTTGAAGTCCGCGGTCGCACGCAGCAACCGTCCCTGGCGCTGGGCCCCGGTCGTGTTCAGGGCCATGGCCGCATTGAAGTAGCCGTGGATGAAATGGTAGGCGCGCTGATCCAACGCGCCGTGTCGCTGGACGAACGCCGCGCGGAAAACCGCGTGCCAGTTCAAATTCAGAAACGGCGCCAGGCCCGGGTCCTCCGTGCGGATGCGGCAGCGGTAGCGGCCGGTGCCATCACCGATACCCGCGACCTCGATGCGTTCCGAGCGCAGCGCCATCAGTTCGCCCGTGGCGTAAGATTCGTATTTCACCAGATCCCACAGCGGCAGGCCGAAGGTCACACCGGCGACGGAAACGACATCGATCAGGATCACCCGCGACTCCGGCCCCGCGATGGCCAGCGGGCGCCACAGGATGTTTTCCAGATGCAGGTCGCCGTGCAGTCGCACCGCCGGTGTGCCGTCGATCAAATCCAGAATGTTCGTATTACGAACAATGGTTTCGAACACGGCGCGTGGCCCGAGTGCCGGCCGGCCATTGAGCTCGATCCGTTCCGCCTCGATCAGGGCGGCGAAGGCCGGGTCCGCGACCAGTCCGGCGAAAGCCTGCCGCACCGCGCCGGTCATGTGGGCGGAGAGGGATTCGTGCGCTCCCGCCGGTTCGTGCAACCGCACCAGCACGGCATCGGCCAGCTCGCGTTGAAACTGGTCGATCTCCCCCTGCCCGAGCGCGCCCGCCCGGGCCAGCGTGCCGGCATCGCGATGGTCGGGATAAAAGGGCATTTCGTAACCGACCTCGGCGACGCCGCCCGACACGCGGTCCCAGCCGGCGAGCAAGGCCGGCAGCACCGCGGCGGCGGATGCTGGCCGCGTCCGCAGGTAGCGAATCTCGCGCCGCAATGATTCCTGGCCCCAGGGCCGTTCCGCCGTCGCCCCCTTGCTGCGCTTCCGCACGCGGAGCGAGCCGTCCGCCAGCTCAATCACCTCGGTCAAATCCCAAAAGCCGTCGTGAAGGGTGCGGACCACGCGGCCGGCACTGGGGGTTGAAGTAGGTTCGGGTGTCTGCATCGGGACGATGCGAACCAACTTCGTGAGCCAAGGCCACGGTGGCAAGCCGGCACCTCACCCGGTAATGGGTCAGGTCAGTTCGCTGTAGGTCGGGCTTTATGCCCGACACGAACCTGCAACCTGTCGGGGATAAACCCCGACCTACAAGACTCAACGCGGTTATCAGCAAGGCAAACTGACCCACGACACCTCACCCGGGCGCACGCGGAGAATTGCCTGCCGCTCAATTGCCGAGACCGGCCACTTTCCACCGGGTCTCTTCCGTTGCCGGAGCCCCGCTGTAACACAGAAGCGCCTTCTGGAAAAACGTCCCTTTCAGGGCCTCGGGAAACGACTCCAACAAGAGCTTGGCCAGACCGGGATCCTCGTTCCGGGTGATCAGGCAGATCACCCGTTTCGGATCACCGGACTCCGGCATGGCCTTGATGCTGGTGACTTCGGAACTGATCATGGACTTGGGCACAATGCCACCGACCACCACGGCCACATCGTAGACCCCCGCGCCGAGGCCCCAACCCGCACGGGCGGCGTCGAGACTGACCGGCTTGATCGGCGTCGGCATCTTGCAGCGCTGGCTCATTTCAAAACTCAGGCTTTCCTTGAAAGTCTCGTGCAGCTGAGTGCTGGCGGCGTTCTTGCGGTCGAGGTCAACGATGGCGAGCGAGAGGCTGCGGCTCGCCTGCACCTTTACCGACGAATCATCGCTGGCGGCGGGCAGCGTCAGCAACGAGCTGAGGGACAGGAGCAGGAGGCCTGCGTGGCGGAGGGCTTTCATGACGGCGGGAGTTGGCTTGGCCCGTTATCGGCACAAACCGCCACCGCCTGAGCCCAATACCCTGTGGCCCGCAACTTCCGTCGACAATTAGTGCAAGATACCCCACTCAGGTAATACCCCCGGCTGGACAAACACCCCGGCTTGGGCGTTGTGTATCCCACCCCATGATCCACGTCTTTACCGATTCCCACGGCCTGCTTCTGGCCCAGCAGGGCGACTGCCGCCGGCCCGCCGGCCCGTTGACCATCAACACCCTGTTCACCGCCACCGACCCGGTCACCCTCGTCCGTAACGCCTGGTCTTCCGGCCAGCCGGCCACTCTCCCCGCTGGTCCCGGCGCACCCATCGGCACGCAGGAAATCTGGGCGGCCGGCGTCACTTATCTCCGGAGCCGCACGGCCCGCATGGAGGAGTCCAAGGACGCCGGCGGCGGCACGTTTTACGACAAGGTCTACCACGCCGAGCGCCCCGAGCTGTTTTTCAAGGGAACACCGCACCGCGTCGCCGCACCCGGCACCCCCGTGCGCATTCGCGGCGATTCCAAGTGGAATGTCCCGGAGCCCGAGCTCACCCTCGCCATCAACTCGCACGGCCGCATCTTCGGGTACACCATCGGCAACGACATGAGTTCGCGCGACATCGAAGGGGAGAATCCCCTCTACCTCCCGCAGGCCAAGGTCTACGACCGCTCCACCGCGCTTGGCCCCTGCCTGCTCGTGACCGACGAGGTTCTCCCCGCGACCACCACCATCGCCATCACCATCAACCGCGCCGGCGCGGCGGTCTTCACGGGCTCGACCCAGATCAGCCAGATCAAGCGCAAGTTCACCGAACTCGCCGAGTTCCTCTACCGCGACAACTCCTTTCCGGATGGCGCCTACCTGATGACCGGCACGGGTGTCGTGCCGCCCGATTCCTTCACCCTGCGTTCCGGCGACGAGATCCGCATCACCATCGAGCCGATCGGCACGCTGGTCAACCCGGTGGCCTGAGCACTCCGCCATGAGCCGCGATCCCATCCTCGATTCCGGCGACGACGCGATCTACACGCTCCGCACCACCGCGCCCGGCCCCGCCGGCAGCCTGCCGCTCGACGCCGACCGGCTGCGCCGCATGTCGAGTGGCGATCTCTTTGGCTGGACGCAAAACGCCGGCATGGGCTGGTCGCCCGCCGCGATGCTCGGCAAACAATTCCTTATCCTCAGCACGCAGGGCGGCATCCGGGCGCCCGACGGCACGCCCATCGCGCTCGGCTACCACACCGGACATTGGGAGGTGGGCCTGCTCATGCAGGAGGCCGCGCGGGAATTCACCGCGGCCAAGGCCATTCCCTTCGCCGGCTACGTCAGCGATCCCTGCGACGGCCGCACCAACGGCACCAACGGCATGCTCGACAGCCTGGCCTACCGCAACGATGCCGCCATCGTGCTGCGCCGCCTCATCCGTTCCCTGCCCACGCGTCGCGGCGTGCTCGGCATCGCCACGTGCGACAAGGGCCTGCCCGCCATGCTCATGGCCCTCGCCGGCTCGCCCGATCTGCCCACCATCCTCGTGCCCGGCGGCGTCACCCTGCTCGCCGAGGAAGCCGAGGACACGGCCAAGGTGCAGACCCTCGCCACGCGCTTTGCCCGCGATGAGATTACCCTCGAGCACGCCGCCGAGATGGGCTGCCGCGCCTGTGGCTCGCCCGGCGGCGGCTGCCAGTTCATGGGCACGGCGGCCACCAGCCAGGTCGTGGCCGAGGCCCTCGGCCTTTCGCTGACCCACGCCGCGCTCGCCCCGTCGGGTTCCGAAATCTGGCGCGATGTCGCCCGGCGCTCCGCGCGCGCCCTGCTCGCCCTTGATCTCGCCGGCACCACCACGCGCGACATTCTCACCGACGATTCCATCCACAACGCCATGGTCTGCCACGCCGCGTTCGGCGGCTCGACCAACCTCGTGCTGCATGTGCCCGCCATCGCCCACGCCGCCGGACTGCGCCGGCCCACCGTGGATGATTGGACGCGCCTCAACCGCGCCGTGCCGCGCATCGTGGACTCGCTGCCCAACGGCCCGCAGCACTATGCCACCGTGCAGGTCTACCTCGCCGGCGGCGTCCCCGAGGCGATGCTCCATCTCCGCGATCTCGGCCTGCTCAAGCTCGACGCCCGCACCGTCACGGGCCGCACCCTCGGGGAGAATCTCGCGTGGTGGGAAAAGAGCGAACGCCGCTCGCATCTCCGCGAAAAACTCCGCGCGCTCGACGGCATCGACCCGGACAATGTCATCATGTCGGGAGCCAAGGCGCGCGAACGCGGCCTCACCAGCACCGTCACCTTTCTCCGCGGCAATCTCGCGCCCGAGGGTGCGCTCGTGAAGAGCACCGCCATCGCCCCCCAGCTCATCGGTGCCGCCGGCATCTATCTCCACGAAGGACCCGCGCGGGTGTTCACCAGCGAAGGCCAGGCCATCGCGGCGGTGAAGGCCGGCTCGGTGAAACCCGGTGACGTCATGGTGCTCGCGGGCATCGGCCCCGGCTGCGGCATGCCCGAGACCTTCCAGATCACCTCCGCGCTCAAGTATGTGAAGGACGGGCAGCGCATCGCGCTGATCACCGACGGGCGCTTCTCCGGAGTTTCCACCGGCGCGTGCGTCGGCCACGTGAGTCCCGAGGCCTGGGCCGGCGGTCCGATCGGCAAGCTGCGCGACGGCGACATCATCCGCCTGCGGGTCGACACCCGCAAGTTGGAGGGTTCAGTGGACGTCTTGTCGGTTCCCGCCCACGAATTTGCCGCCCGGCCCGTGCATCCCGGCCTCCAACCCAACCCCCACGTACCGGCCGACACCCGGCTTTGGGCCGCCCTGCAAAACGCCAGCGGGGGCAGCTGGGCCGGTTGCGTTTACGATGCGGCCCGGATCGAGCATTTGCTGAAAATTGGCCTGGCGGCCGAAGCGGCCGGCACCACACCTGCTGCTGGACAATCACCCGACGAGCGCCAAGCATCTGCGGTGCCGTCAGATTTCAAGTAAGGGTCATGTCAAACTACCGAAATTCCATACCGTTCAAGCAATCGGGTTTACAGTCCCCTTAATCTCACTCGTATTCACGCTGACATGTCCACCCCGAGCCAGCCGGAGTATTGGAACACCCGCTACCTTAAGGATGATACCCCTTGGGATTTTGACGGCATTCCCGCCGACCTGCGCCTTTTCCTGAAAAAGAAGGGCAAAGGCGCGAAAGTCCTCATCCCCGGTTGCGGCTCCGGCCACGAGATCCACGCCTTCGCCGAGGCCGGCTATGATGTCACCGCGATTGATTTTGCCCCCTTCGCCGTGGACCGGGCCAAACGGATGGTCGGCCCGGCGCTCGCCAGCCGCGTGGTGCTCGGCGATTTTTTCCAATACGATTTCCCGGGCGAAACCTTCGACCTGATTTACGAACGGGCTTTCGTCTGCTCCCTCCCGCCGGACCGCCGCCAGGCCTACCGCGACCGGGTCGCCCAACTGCTCAAATACCGCGGTCTGCTGCTCGGCTACTATTTTTATAAACGGCCGGTGCTGGTCGACGGCCCGCCCTTCGGCTTTGCCTGGGGTTCCGCCGACGAACTGTTCTCCCGCTACTTCCTCCTCGTGAAGGATGAACCGGTGACCGATTCCCTGCCGGCCTATGCCGGTCGCGAACGCTGGCAGCAGCGCCGCCGCACCGCCTACCAGGGCTAGGCCCGGCGTCCCGGTCGCTGGAGCGGGACGAAACCCCACGCCGCGGCGGAAAAAAGCCCCCGGTCGCTCAGCTTCAAATCGGGAATCACCAGCAGGGCCATGAACGACAGCGTCATGAACGGCGCGTCGAGTTTTGAACCCAGCCGCTTCGCCAGGCCATCAAGCCTCGTATAATTTTTCGCCACGGTGCGGCCGTCGCGATCCGACATCAGCCCGGCGATGGGCAGCGACAGCACGGCGTTTTGCCCCCGCCCCACCACGCTGAGCCCGCCCCGATGCTTGATGACCAGATTGACCGCCGCACAGAGCGCGGCGTCATCCACCCCGACGACGACGATGTTATGGGAATCGTGCGCGACAGAGGAGGCGATCGCCCCGGCTTTGAGGCCGAACCCCTTGATGAAGGCGACCGCCACGGGCGCCTGGGGCGCGTAACGATTGACCACGGCGATTTTCAGGATGTCACGCTTCAGGTCAGTCACGACGGCGCCCGCGACGATCCGCGGCACCGCCGTCCGATGCCGGGTGATGAGCTGGCCGTTGAGCGCTTCGATGACGTTGATGGTAGGGCGCGGACTCCGCTCCGCGCCGCGCCCCGGCGGCGAAGGGACTCGCTGCCCTATCTCGATTCGAAACTCCCCCGCCTTCCGCGCTCGCGCCCGAAAAGTATTCGGCGTCTTCGACGGCCGCCGCGGCAACAGGCTGTGCCCGTCGCGCGCCACCAATTCGCCGCGCAGATAAGTCCGGCGCACCTGCAGATTCTTCCAGCCTTCGAACACGATGAAGTCCGCCGGATCACCCACCCGCAGCAACCCGACATCAAGCTGGTAGTGTTCGACGGGATTGACCGAGGCGCAGCGCAACACCTCGAACCGGTCCGCTCCACCCTGCAGGGCCCGGCGCACATGCTCGTCGAGATGACGCACCATGAGCAGGTCGGGATGCAGGTCATCGCAGCAGAACATGACTTCAGCCGGATGCGTCCGGAGCAAAGGGGCCAGGGCCGCAAAGTTCCGGGCGGCCGATCCCTCGCGAATGAGAATTTTCATCCCCGTCTTCAGTTTGTCCAAGGCCTCGGGCCGGGTGCAGCACTCGTGATCGGTCGTGATGCCGGCCGCCGCGTAACGGGCGGCTCGCTGGCCCCGCAATCCGGGGGCATGACCGTCCACCGCTTTGCCGAGTTTTTTCGCCGCCGCGATCATCGCCATCAGCGAAGGGTCACGCGCCAGCACGCCGGGGAAATTCATGACCTCGCTCAGGTATTTGATCTCGGGGCGGGCGAGCAGACGGATCACCGCGGCGGAGTCGAGCCGGGCCCCGGCCGTCTCAAAGGTCGTGGCGGGCACGCAGGAGGGTGCGCCGAAGTTGAACTTGAACGGTGAGCGCCGGCCCTCGCGGATCATGTAGTCGACCCCTCGCACGCCGAGCACATTGGCAATCTCGTGCGGGTCACTGACAGTTGCCACGGTCCCGTGCACGACGGCCCACCGCGCGAACTCCGCCGGGGGCAGCAGCGAGCTCTCAATATGAATGTGCGCATCCACGAAGCCAGGGGCGATAAACTGCTTCCCCCGCACGGTTGCGTCCTCGCTGATCCGCGTGAGGCGGCCTTCCCTCCATTCCACCACCCCGGGATAGATGCGGCGCTGATGCAGATCCACGATCTGCCCGCCCAGCCGTTGCACGTGCGCTTTCACTTAAGCCCAAGCTGCTTCGGACGATGGGTAATGGCAACCCCTGTGAACAAAAACTACTCGCAAAACCGCCCGGCCGGTATTCCCTGAATCCCATGTCCGCCCACAATCTTTCCCGCGATTATCAGAACCCGGTCGTGCCCCGTTTGGACGATGATGACGATGACGACGCGGAGGTTTCCGCCAAGCCCACCCCGACGCCGGTGGGCGCCATGATCCAGAAGAAGTTCCTGGAACAGCGGAAAATTTTCCTGTGGGGCGCGGTGACTGACGAAACCGCCAAGGACCTCACGGAGAAGCTGCTCTACCTCGAGACGATCGCGCCGGGCAAGGACATCACCTTCTACATGAACACGCCCGGCGGCTCCATCACCGCCGGCATGGCCGTCTATGATACCATCAAACTTATCAGCTCACCCGTGACGATCGTCGTCACCGGCATGGCCGCCTCGATGGGTTCCATTTTGCTTTCCGCCGTGAAGAAGGGCCGGCGCTATATTTTCCCGCACGCCCGCGTGCTGATCCACCAGCCACTCATCACCGGGCGGATGGTTGGGCCGGCCTCCGACATCAACATTCAGGCGAAGGAAATGGAGAAGCTGCGCCTGGAGCTGAACCAGATCCTCGCCACGGCCTCGGGCCAGTCGTTGGAAAAAGTCGCCAAGGATTCCGACCGCGACTTCTACCTCAACGCCGAGGAAGCCATCGCCTACGGGCTGGCCGACCACATCGTCGAGAAGTTCTAGGCCGGCGCGCGACTCAGACGCGGCCCAGCCGGAAACCCAGCCACACGGCGACCAGGCAGAGGGTGACCGACAGCAGGACGTTGGCGACCGCCGCGCCCCACTGGCCCTTCAGCATCTGGTCGAGCGTCTGCCAGCTGAAGGCGGAAAACGTGGTGAAGCCGCCGCAGAAGCCCACCACGAGAATATTGAGCATCCGCGCGGAGGCGGCCGGCTCGGTCGAGCCAAACCGGGACATAAGCCAGCCGATCAGCAGCGAACCCGTGACATTGACGCACAGGGTCGCCACGGGAAACCGGCTGGTGATGGCCATGCCGACGAGGGCGCGACAGACCGAACCGGCCGCCCCACCCAGGGCTATCCACGCAAGCGTATACAGTGTGTTCACGGGGCTTTCTTGACCGGGGCCGCGTCGGCCTGGCGCCGGAGCAACACCCCGCGCAGATAAGTGTCGGGCGCCGCCGCCCGCCAGGCGGTCAGCCAGATCTTGGCCAGCATCCCGCCGCCCGCGAGCAATTGCCCCTCGATGAATGCGCGCGTCTCCGGCACCACCGCTTGATCTTGATTGCGGCTGAGCTTGCCGGTTTTTTCCATGACGTACAGCGGCTCGACCAGCTGGTTTTGCGCCAGCAGGAAATCCATCGTCGCGACAAACACCGGGTCCCGCCCGTCGGCGCGCACAGGGAGTGGAATGGGCTGGGCCACCACCACCCGGGGACTGATGTCAGTCGTTTTGACGCCCGCTTTCCGGATGAACCCGCTGTCGATCCAAGTATGAAATCCCTTGATGTCCGGGGTGGTATATCCGTTCGGGTTCGGGCCGACCCAGCCGTCATGGTGCCGGCTGGTGTGGAGCGGTTGCGCGCAATCGCCCACATAGTGGCCCATGATGCCCATGAGGAAAACAATGTCCGCCTCCGCATTCGCGATCTCCTCCGCCGTGCCGGCTTCCTGGTAAACTTTCAGCGAGGCAAAGCCCGCCTTCAATTTCCCGTAGTACTCGGTGACCGTCCAGGGCAGGAACCCCTGCCACTCGCGGGTGTGGTCGGTGTTTCTGGCCGGATCAATCGGGGGGAACTTGTCGGGGTGGGCGGCCCGGCCGGCCGCATAGGCGACGACAAAATCATAGCGAAAGGAGGAAACCGTATGGGGATCCAGTCCCGCGTCGGGCAGGAGGTCCACATCGAGGAAGTGATCGGGCCAGTTGTAGTGCTTGAGCGGCAGATCGGGTGAATGGCTCCAGCGATCGGGTTCACCCGCGAGAAAGCCGATGCGCGCGACGTTGGCCGGACTATGCACAAAGGCGGGGAAATCCGCCGGCAGGGCGGCGAGGGCCAGTTCGTTGACCATCCGGTGACCGGGATGATCCCAACCGAACGAGGTGGCGACGAGCAGGAGCGACCCCAAAGACGCGACGGGACGAAATTTCATGCCGATAGCAGTAGCAGTTTTGTTATGCTTCGCGAAGCGAAGAATGACCCGCTACTTGGGCGGCGCAGGCGCTGTCCGCAGGGCCGCCAAGGTGGCGGCATAATCCTGCACGCCGTTGGCGATGGCCTCGGCGATCTGCTGGCGGAACCCGGGGGTGCCGACGCGCGCGGCCTCAAGGTCGTTGGAAAGATAGGCGGCCTCGATCAGCGCGCCGGGACAGTTGAGCGTGCGTGTCACGGCATGCCGGTAGCGCTTGAACCCCCGGTCCGACGCCTTGAGCGAGGCGATGAGCTGCCGGTGCAGCTGATAACCGAGGAGGACATTGGCGGTGTCGAATTTGTTGCCTGGATTCTGCCGTGGGAGCATGGACTTGTCGGACTCCGGCTGGGTCGAGGTCATGAACTGCGGCGTAAGCACGTAGGTCTCCGAGCCCGAGACCCGCTGCGCATCGCGCGGATCGACCGCGTTGAAATGAATGCTGAGGAACAGGTCGGCCCCGGCTTGGTTGGCGATTTCTGCGCGCCACGGGAGATCAATGGCCGGGCTGTTGGAGAACCGGACGTCCTTGTCGCGGGTCAGCAGCACCCGGTAGCCGCGGAGCTCGAGAATTTTCTTCAGGCGGAAAGTCACATCAAGGGTCATGTCCTTTTCGTCCAGTTTCAGCCGCAGGTTCTGCTTCCCGGGGTCGGTTCCGCCATGGCCGGCGTCGAGCACGATGAGCTTGGGTGGTGCCGGTGGCAGCAGGGCCAGGTGATCCTCCGGGTGCAGCAGCGGGGCGATGGTCTTGATCACATCCAGCTTCGCCACCCACAGGTCGCCCTGGTAGAGCAACACCGGTGCACCGAGAAACACCCGCACGCCGTCGAGATAGCAGTCGCGCTGGTTGGTCTCGAACTTGAAGCGGACCCCGCTCGCGTCGGCGAGCGTGCGCGCGAGATCCGGCGCGGACCAGGCCGGCTTGAGGCCGTAATGTTCGGCCAGGTGGTTCACGCTCACATAGTCGCCCCCCTGCAACCGGGTGAAGGCCCACAGGTGCGCGGGCCGGGTGGGCGCCGCACGCACGGCAGGTGCAGGCACCGCCACTAAAGCCGGCTCAGCCAGCGGGGGGGGCGGGGCCTTGGCCGGCGGGGTCTGGGCCGGCGCGTGGCAGGCCGCCAGGGAAACGACGGCCATTACCAGCAGGCCGCGTGCGGGAAGCCGCGCCACAGGGTGGGCTCTCCGGTTCACTCCGCCTTCGGCGGAGCAGCCTCGTGCCCCGGTGCGTGGGGCTCGGGCACGTGGAACTTGGGCTTGCGCTTGTTCGGCGGGAGTGGACTAAGCATGACGTTGATCTGCTTGCCGTTCAGTTTGGGGTCCGCGTCGGGGTGCCCCATGGTTTCCAGCTCGCCGAGCGCCTTCTTCATCATGGCAAAGCCGATCTCGGGATGGGCCATCTCGCGGCCGCGGAATTTCAGGCGGAGCTTCACCTTGTTGCCGTGGCCGAGGAATTCCTCGGCGTGGCGGAGCTTGGTCTCAAAATCGTGCGCCTCAATGCGGACGGTAAATTCGATCTCCTTGATCTTGCTCGCGGTGGATTTCACATGCGAAGTCTTCTTTTGCTCCTCATAGACGTATTTGCCGAAATCCATGATGCGGCAAACGGGGGGCGTGGCCGCGGCGGCCACCTCGACCAAATCGAGGTTGAACTGGAGCGCGAGGGCGATGGCCTTCGGCGTATCCATGATGCCGAGCTGGCGGCCTTCGGGACTGATGACGCGCACCTGGGGCGACTTGATCCGCATGTTGCGGCGGATGGCGGCGAAGGGGTCGTTGTTGCGACGGTTGTCGCGGTTGTAGGGGGTGCGGCCGCCGGGCGAAGAGGAAGGAAGTGCCATTCAGGTGTAAGGGATTGCGAGGAAGTTGGTCGGGCGCTGTTTTTGCCTCTATGGCGGGGGATGACAACACCTATTATTCAGAGGGAAAACCAGTCCCCTTAGCCGGACTCATAGGCAAGATAAGTTGGTAGTGACCGGCTCGGGCGGAGAGAGCGGCAACTGCATCGCAGTCGGATTCATGTTCGGCAAAGTGTTGGA
>JAYTUA010000179.1:0-5405 GCA_043745015.1 Opitutaceae bacterium
GGAGCGCGGCCTCGCCGCTCCAGACGACGCCGAGGTCCACGTCGCCGTTGAGCAGGGCGGTCTTGGGGCTGTCGGAGTCGAAGACCTTGACCAGCTTCACCCACTCGGCGACGACCGGGCGGACCTTGGCCAGGCTGGCGGCATTGATGTCGTTGACCTGCAGACCGAGGCTGTAGAGCGCCCAGGTGACGATCTCGCGGTTGTCGTTGAGCACGACGAGGCGGTCCTTGAACTTCGCCTTGAAGACGTCCTTGTAGCCCTTGATCGGCTCTCCGTGACCTTCTCGGTGTTGACCACGATGCCGACGGTGCCGGTCATGTAGGGCACGGTGAATTTGTTCTGGGGATCATGGGCGAGGCTCTTGAACTCGGCTCCGATGTTTTTCCAGTTGGGCAGTTTCTTCGGGTCGAGCGGGGCGAGCATGCCGCGGCGGATCATCAGCTCGGCCGCGTATTCGGAGGGCTGGATGAAGTCGTAGTTGCCGCCACCCGCGACGAGCTTGGAAAGCAGCTCCTCGTTGGAGGCGTAGGTCTCGAAATTCACCTTGATGTTCGTTTCCGCGGTGAAGCCGTCGAGAACTTCCTGCGGGATGTATTCGGACCAGCCGAAGAGATTGACTTCGGCGGCGGCCGGCAGACGGGCGGCGCCGAGCAGCACGGCCAGCGCGAGGAGGATTGGCTTGGGGGATTTCATGGAGGGTTGGTTTCTGGTTAAGGCAATCAGCGGCTGAGTTTCTTGAGGTATTCGGAAAAAAGCACAAAAGCGACGGTGACGACAATGAAGATGGCCGAAAGGGCGTTGAGCATCGGATTGAGGCCGACGCGGGCCAGGTCGAACACCTTGACGGGCAGCGTGGCAGAGGCCGCGGACTTGACGAAGACCGTCACGATAAGTTCGTCCATGGAAAGGGTGAAGGCCATGAGTCCACCCGCGATGATGGCCGGCTTGAGACAGGGCACGATGACCAGCCAGAAGGCCTTGAGCGGCGTCGCCCCGAGATCAAGGGCCGCCGCCTCCAGCGCCGGGTCAAGCCCCTGCAGGCGCGCCTGCACCGCCACCAGCACGAACGGGAAACTGAAGGTCACATGGCCGATGATCACGGAGGTGTAGCCGAGACTCAGCCCGATGGTTACGAAAAAAATGAGGAGGCTGATGCCCATGAGAATCTCGGGCATGACCATCGGAATCGCCACGAGGGTCTGGATGAATTGCGAGAACCGGTAGCGGTAGCGGTGGAGCAGCCACGCCCCGCCCGTGCCGATGACGACGGACAGGAAGGTGCTGCCCGTGGCGATGATGAGGCTGTTTTTCGCCGCCTTGAGGAGCGGGCCGTTGGCGAAGAGCTTCGCATACCAGTCGAAGGTGAAGCTCTCCCAGACGATGTTCAGCCGCGAGGAATTGAACGAGAACACCACCAGCACGACGATCGGCACATACAGGAAGACAAACACCAGGGCCGTCCAGCCGCGAAGAAACCAATTGAGCAGTTTGAGGCCGGAGGGGAGTAACGGTCGTGTCGCGGACGCGGGCATCGAGAAGCAGTCAGCTCTTATCAGGCCAAGTTTCCGGCATGGCAAGAAACGAGTGCAGGAAGACGGTAGTGGGGCAGTTTGCCGTGCTGATAACCGCGTCGAGTCTTTCTTGTAGGTCGGGGTTTATCCCCGACAACTTAAAGATTCGTGTCGGGCATAAAGCCCGACCTACAGCAAACTGACCCCTACCAGAAAGCAGACAGGTAGGGCGGGACCGCTGGGCCCGCCCTACCCTAAAACACCCCTCAATACGGCCCGCGGATGTGCCCCGCGACCTGTCGCTCGTAGAAAGCGGCCAGCTTCCCGTGCGGCGCCGCGCCCAGTGGGGCAAGGGTCCCGGCGCGGATGTTGGCGCGGGCCTGTTCGGGGCTCTTCGCGCCGGGAATGATCACGCTGACGGCCTCGAAATCGAGGCACCAGCGCAGAGCCCATTCGGCCATCGTCAGGCCAGCGGGCACCTCGGGTTTCAGCGCGTCAGCCAGTTCCACGCCTTTCGCAAAGGGCAGGCCCGCGAAGGTCTCGCCGACGTTAAACGCCTGGCCATCGCGGTTGAAGTTGCGGTGGTCCTCGGCCGGAAACTTCGTCGCCGCGGTCATCTTCCCGCCCAGCAAGCCGCTCGCGAGCGGCAGACGGACGATGAGCGCCACGCCTTTGGCGCGAGCGGTGCCGAAGAGAGTATGAATGGGTTTCTGCCGGAAAATATTAAAGATGATCTGGAGCGAGGCGCAGCCGGGCTGCGCGCAGCACCACAGGGCTTCGTCCATGGCCTCGACGCTGGCACCGTAGGCCTTGATCTTGCCCTCGCGCTTGAGCTCCTCGAGCCAGCCAAAGACCTCGCCGCGCCTGAGCACGTCGGGCGGGATGCAATGCGCCTGGGTCAGGTCGAGCGCGTCAATCCCCAGCCGGCGGAGCGAGTCCTCGGTGTGCTTCCGCACGGCCTCGCGGGTGAAATTCTTGGGCCAGCCCGGATCGCCGCGGCGGCCGAACTTGGTGGCGATGAAGAGCCGGTCGCGCGCCTTGGACTCCTGGAGGAATTGGCCGATGAGCGTCTCGCTGCGGCCGTCGCCATAGACGTCGGCGGTGTCGAAGAAGGTCGTGCCCAGTTCATAGGCGGCGCGGAGCGTCGCCAGGCCGGTGGCGTCGGGCACCTCGCCCCAACTGCCGCCGATCTGCCACGTGCCGAGGCCGACCTCCCCCACCACCCTGCCCGTCGGGCCGAAAATCCGAGTATTCATCGCCGTCACCATTGCCCGGATTGGCCAGACCGCAAAGTGGAAATCCAGGGCCGAGGTCTCCTGGCACCCATGCGCGGGGCAGCGACGACGCAGGAGATTTACTATTTCGTGCCAAACGCCGCCTTGCCTTCAAACCGGCCGAAGGGACAATTTCCGCATGAAACGACTCACGCTTCTGTTCCTGATGGGCACCCTGATTGGTTCGGCCGAAAAATCACCCTCACGAGAACCGCAATGTTGAAAGCCGAGCGGAGCGCGGTGGCATTGAAGGCCGGTACGGTCGTCGAGTTGGTCTCGCGCGACGACAAAACGCTCACCGTGCGTTACAACAAGCTGACCGGCACGATCCCGGCGAGCAGCGTGGAAGCCGTCACCGCGGAGGCCCCGAAAAAACCGGAGGCCAAACCCAGTGAACCGGCCGCTCCGCCCCGCAAGGCGCAGACGAATTACGGCAAAGCGGTCGAGAAGGCCAAGGAGAACGCGGGCAAGCACGACAAGAACCTGGTCAAGCCGGCCGACGAGATCATGGGGAAGTAACGAGCGGAAACCGCTCCGGCCGGCCAGCGCTCAATCACCATTGTCGAGCAGCTCGGCGAGCTTGGCGGTGGCGATCCTCGTGAAGAAGGCGGTCGGGTCGGGCTTGGTCAGCGTGCCGCCGAGCGTGACCGGGGCCTTGGTGCGGGCGTAGCCGAGCTCGTCCTTGGTGCCGTCCAGCAGGTTCACCTTGTCGAGGAGTTGCTCGGTCTTGCCCCGGGCGGCAAAAGTGAGCGACGCGTTGAGGGGCTGCGCCAGCAGCGGCTGGCCGGGTACGTAAGCAACCTCGCCCCGGCCATTGAGCCGGATTTCCGGCGAAACCAGGCTGATGTCCTCGAGCTTCATGTTGAGCAGCTCGTCGCGCGACAGGTGCACGCTGAGGAGGTCGTAATTGAATTCGCCAATGCCCTGCGCCAGCTGGTCCACGAAGTAGGCCTGGCCGGCCACCTTCTCGGCGGTCTTGGTGACCTTCTCGGAGCCGAAGATGGAGCCGAGCACCGAGGCGCCGAGCTCGACGGCCTTGGTCACCCGGGAAACCTTGTTGCTCGTGCGCTGGAGGCCGCGGAAAATGCCCTGCCGGCTGGTCAGCTGAAAATCACCCTGCACCCGGTCGAGGGCCCGGCCGGGCGTCTCGCCATTGCCCGTGAATTTCGCCTTCACGTTGAACAGGCCCTCGACGGTCGCCGGCTTGCCGGGCTCGATTGCCTTGAAGAGCCGGCCCGCGTCGAAATCATTGAGCGAGTAATCGCCGGTCAGCCGATACGGCATGGCCCCGCCGGTGAAACGCATTTCCAGTTTGGCGGCGAGCCGGCTGGTCGCGCTGAACGAGGCCTCCAGCTTTTGCAGCGCCAGCAGGGCGGGCTCGATGGCCACGGCCCCGGTGAGCCCGGTCATGGCCCAGTCCTGGCCGCGCGTGACCGACTTCACGTCGAGCCCGAGCTGGCCGCTGAAACGCGACCACGCGGCGACTGTGTCGGGGGCGACGGGGCCCGCGGACGCGCCCGGCTTGTCGCCGTTGTCCGGCGCGGCCGAGGCGAGGAACACGCCCAGCACCCCCAGCAGATCCTCCAGCTCCACCTGCGCCCCGAGCAGGTGGCCGTCGATGGAGTAGCCCGGGCCAAGGGGCGACAACTCGAGGTCAAATTTCAAATCCGAGCGCCGGCCGGCGTTGTCGAGCAGCAGCGGTGCCTGCAAGGCAACCGTGCCGTTGCTGCGGACCAATCCGCGGAACCCCAGGTTGGCCACCGGCAAACTCTGGCCGGTCTCGGCGGCAATGAGGCCGTTGAGCGTCAGGCGGGCTTCCAACTGGCTTTGCGCGCCCAGCGTGCCGCGAATCTCGCCGCTGGCCCGGCCGGCGGAAACGACCTGCGCCCCGGCGAACAACGGCTGGCCGGCCAGCGCCGGCACCTCGAGGCTGAAAGTCATCGTGGCCTGCGTGCCCTGGCCGGGTGACTGCACCACCTCGGCCTTGAAAGCAGCCAGCGCCTGCGCGCCGGCGCGGACGGTCACTTCCCCGCTCTGGATTTTCAGCCCGGTTGAACCCGCATACTCGATCACCGGCCGGGCCTCGAGCGCGAGACCAGCCAGGGCGGGTTGCTTGTTCTGGGTGAACGAAACGTCCGCCAGTTGGAGCGGCGTCGTGGTTTTCACGAGGGCTTTCCCGTCCTGCACGCTGAGTTCAAACACCCCCTGCCGCACCATGCCGCCGAGCGTGGCCCCGGGCTGCGTCAGGGGCAGCAGGCCGAGCGGCAGATGACCGAGTTCGACGCGGGCCACGGGTTGCGCGGCAGCCCGCGGCCCAATCGCGTAATCCTTGAGTCCGACGGTGAACGGTTGGATGATCGCGGCGCTGAACAGCAAATTGTCCGGACCCTGCCGGACCTGCATCTGGCCCGGCGAGATTTCCAAGACGTCACCGCGCAGCGCAAACTTGAAGGCACCCTGGGCCGTGACCGGCGCGCCGGGCAGCCAGCGGGCGAGCAACTTGACGGCCGTGGCCGTGTAGCGCCCATCCACCGCGATCTCCGGGGTCGCACCGGTCTGCGCCGACAGATTGCCGGACAAATCGAGGACATCACCCGCCGGAGTCGTGACCTTCAAGTTC
>JAYTUA010000180.1:0-5367 GCA_043745015.1 Opitutaceae bacterium
GCGCGGGCTGGAGCGTCGGCGGGATTGAAATGTTCGGCATTTACAGAGTGCGGCGCGAAGAAGAGTTTATTCTCAGGCACGCCGAGCGCGCGGAAGTAATCGCGGTTGGCCGCACCGACATAGGTGAGGGCGGCGAACCGGCCGTAGAGAAATTTCAGTATGAGCCGTTGGATCAGCGGGAGTTGTGCGCGGCCGAGCAGGTGGGAGTCGCCGCGGAAGAGCAGTGGCACGCCGCGCCGTCGCGCCCACCAGAGGGCGCGCTGGTGTGAGCGCCAGTTGTAGCCGAAGAGCAGCACGGCGTCCGGCCGCCAGGCAGCGAGACGCGTGGTGAGCGTCGGGTTGTCGAGCCCGCCGAAGTGGTGGGTGCCGGGATCGCGGGCGACATTGGGCACGAACTCGTGGTCGTAGCCGGCGAGCAGATCGACGTCCCATTGGAAAGTGGCCCCGAACTGCGGGTCGCGCTGCGGGGTGACGCCGAAGTCCCAGAGGTAGAAAACGCGGAACTCCAGCGCGGTGTTGGCCCGCAGCCAGCGGAACCACGGGCTGTAGTATTGCACCGGATGGGAGAGGACAATGGCGAGGCGGCGCATACCGGTCAGTTGCCAAAAAGACTGCGGACGAGCAGCGGCAGGCCGAGGACGACGACCACGGCCTGTTGGAGCGACGACACCCAGGCGGCCATCGTCATCTCGGAATTAAAGGCCCAGGCCGTGAGCAGGACCATGAACAGTCCGGCAAAGGAAAACATGGGGCTGAAGGTGGACCAAATCTGCAGCTTTTTCAGCCAATAGCCCCAGAACATTCCAAGCAATACGGCCCCCACTATGCCGAAATTCGCATAGGCCTCGGTGAGCAGACCGAATGCAATCGTCGTGGTGTTGGTGTCCTCCTCCTGCTGCAGACCGTAATAAATCCCGAGTTCGTAGGTGGCGATATGGGAGCGCGGCTTGTCGGGCCAGAACAGGCGCGGGATCAACTGCGGCAGGACATGGCGGTAAGTTGCCCCGTAGAGGTAGTCCTGCCGGGTCGGGGTGCAATCGATGATCAGGCACAGGAGGTGCATGAGCGAGGTGCGCTCCAGTATTTTATGGCCGACGGTCTTGCCGCCGCTCGTCGGCTGGAGACCAAAGTCAATCCACTCGGCGAAATACGCCGGCAACTGGCTCACGGTGGGGGAAGGGGAACCTTCCTGCCAGTATTTCTCCCTCATCCGCGTCTTGCCGGTGTGCAGGACCGCCACGAGGGGGAAGGCGATCACGAGGGCGAGCCAGGGGATGCGTTTCCCACCGCACAGGTAGCCCAGCACCGCGATTCCGATCTGGCTGATGGCGGCGATGAGAATCAGCCCGATGCTCATCATGATCATCTGGGGGATCACGGTGCAAAGGAGGAGGACTTTCTCGCCCTGTGCCAGCTCGCCCCGACCCCAGCGCTGGGCGCTCACGAAGGTGCAGAGAATGCTCACGCCATAAAAGACCGCCCGCAGGATGCTGATCAGGTCCGCGGGGATCCAGGTGGTAAACAGACTTATCACAAAATAGACCGTGGAAAAGAGGAGGCCATAGACCATCAGTTTTTCGACCTTGTTGGTGATGATCGATTCCCGCCAGAAACCGGTGCGGCCGGGCACCCCGCGAATGCGGCCGTAGGTCAGGATGGCCCCGAGCTGATAGCAAATGACCGTGAGGCTCGCGCGGGTGATCACATCGGAGGAGTAAGCGGCCAGTTGATCACTGGCATTCAGCACCGGCAGGGCATAGGCGTTGGCGCAAAGCAGGAGGATGGTCTCAAAAACCGGGAAACGGCTGCCACCGGCGCGGGCCCAGAGCAGCGAGGGGATGGCCGCCAGGGCGAACATGATCAACCCGAGATACAGGTGAATCACGTCATCGACGTTGGCCGCGTAGGCGAGATAGGTGAGGGTCCCGGCCAGCAGGACGAGGCCGGTCTGGAAGAGCCGGCGCCCGCGCTCGGCATGGCCGCCGCCGAGCATCGCGTAATCCATGACGATCTCGTCGGGCAGGGGAGTGCGGCTGGTGTATTCCACGGGCAGGCGGTTGCTTCAGAATGGCGCGGTCAGCGGGGTGATGCGGTCGCGCGGTCGAACAAGGCGCATTGCACGCGGGTGAGCTGTTCCGCCAGGTAGGTCCGGTGGAAGAGTTGCTCATTGCGCACCGGCCGCGAGTCCGGCGGGAATCCGGCGATCGCGAGATCAAAGAAGGCGGCCAGATCGGCATAGGCCTGCTGCTTGGGCTCATGATCGGCGAAACGCACCATGTAGGCGCAGCCCAGTTCATCGAGCAAGCTTTCCATGACACTGTCGCGGAAGACGAGGCCGAGGATCGGCCGGCTGGTCAGGTAGTAAGGATAGATTTTTGAGGGCGAGTAAGCGAGATCGCTGGAACCGGGCAGGAGCAGGGCATCCGCCTGCTGCTGCCAGCGTAGGGCCTCGAGATGCCCGATGCGGTGGGGGATTTCCTGGACCAGATCGGCCACGCCGCACGCTGCCGCCACGGGCAGAACCGATACCTTGCCCTTGCCTGGCGCGACATAACTGGTGCCCACGAAATGGAAGCGGAGGCGGGCGGCCCGTTCGGGCCATTGCTCCCGGTAGCGGCGCAACCCGTCAAAAAGCACGGCGAGCGAGTGGGGCATCACGGGGCCGGATGCGCCGGTATAGAGGAGATGAATCTCCCCTTGCGTCCGGCTGAACAGGGGTTGGGCGGGCGAATGGGCGCCGGCATGCGTGATGTCCTCGCGGCTGCCGCCAAAGCGGATGACCTCGGCGGGCACGCCGGCAAACCACGGGTAACGGGCCCGCAGTTCGGTGAGGTAGTCCGCCGAGACGCTCATGATCGCGCCGGCGCGACGGTAGGTCCAGCCCTCGAGCAGCCAGGCCTGGAGCCGGGCGAATTGATATTTCCAGCCGCCCGGCGGCCGGCGCGATCCGCTTCGCTCGTAGTAATCGGTGCGCCACGGATCCTGGATATCGATCACATAAGGCACCCCAAACCAGCTCCGCCAGAGGCGTCCGAGCGGAAAGGTGATGAACTGGGTGGTGGAGAAGAAAACCAGGTCGAAGTGCTCGGCCCGCAGCAGGCGCGTACCGTGCCAGAGCAGATACGGCAGCATCCGCAGGCCGGTATTGCCCAGGCCGATCCAGCGCGCGGTGCGGGGGGAGAGGGCCGGGATCCGGATGATGCGCACCGCCGGGGGCACGGTGCCCAGCAGCTCAGGTTCGCGCACCCCGTCCTGAAACTCATCCTGCATAGTCAGCACGACCGGTTCCCAGCCGCCGGCCGGGTAATGGGGCAGGCTCATGCGAATGCGCTGCATGTCCGGGGCATTGAGCGGCGGAAAATGAGGCGAAATGATGAGGAGCTTCTTCACGGGCGCGCGAGCGGGGCGAGCATGGCCATGTCCCAGGTCTTGTCACCACCGGCATTGGTGACCGCAATGGCCTGCCGGGTTTGGAAGCGGGTGGCGAGACGCCGCCAGATGGCCGGGGCGTTACCCCAGCGATACAGCGAGACGATCAGCACTCCACCGGGCTCAAGCGCGGCGGCCAGGCGGGTGAGGGTGGCGGCGGGATCGTGAAAATAGCCCACGACTTCATTGATGACGATCACGTCGTAGCGTAACCGGGGAGTCCAGGTCTCGAGATCGCCCTGTTCCAGCAGTGCTCCAGCCGGGGCGGACGCCCGGGCCAGCCGGATGGCCTCGGCGGAGAGATCAATCCCATGGTAAGCGGCCAGTTCGTGCGCCGCGAAACAGGCGGCCAGCCGGGCGCTGCCGCAGCCGGCATCCAGAAGTTTTGGCTGGGGGTGGAGTGAATGGATCATCCCGGCCAGGGCCGTGTAGCGGGCCTTCTCGTCCGGCGAATCAAGCAACTGCCAATGACCGGAGCGGAATTCCGCGTCAAACGCGGCCGCCGGCACCGGATGACCAAAGCCCCGGGGAGCGTCGATGAAGCGGCGGCGCAGATGGCGGAGAATGCTGGCGATCATGCGGTGCGATTGAACTCAGCCTTCGAAGAAATATTCTTCAGCGGAGTCAAAACTGTCGGCAAAGCCCGCGGGGAGGACCGGCTGCGGCCACGGCGGGGTCGGTCTGGTCTGTGAAACGTAGCAGGCGAGGGCGGCGCGCTTGGTGGCGACGGTTTCGGGAAAGGCGATCCGCCACACCCGGTGGCTGGTGAATCCCGGCCGGATGAGCCGCTGGGGACTCCACCGGGCCCAGACCGGATACTCGAGGAGGCGCGGGTTGAGCTTGGCGAGCTGCAGGGCGCGGGTGGTTAACTTGAATGCGGCAATATGTTCCGAGCTGCCATCGTCGTGGCAGGGCAGGAATAACTCGGTTGGTGCGAGCGGGGCGATCAAGGTGGCAAGGCGCTGGGCGATAGCTTCGAAAGCGGTCGGATTGAGATGGGCGAGGGTGCCGTCGGGTGCGTCCAGAAATTGCAGCGCACCATCAGCGACGCCCAGCAGCTGCATGGCTTGGATGGCCTCGGCGCGGCGCAGCTGAGCCAACTCCGCCGGACTGACGCGAGGATGCCCGGGATGCGACCCGGCGCCGTCGGTGACGTAGATGATGTTCACGGGCAGGCCGGCGGCGCGGCGCGCAAGAATGAGTCCGGCGCAGCCGAGCGCCTCGTCGTCCTGGTGGGGTGCAATGATGAGACAGCGGCTGCCGGCGGCCAACGGATAAGGCCGGCTGCGCAGGCGCAGGGCGGCGGTGACGGTGGCGCGGAGGCCGCGGCGGAGCAGTTCCTTCATGGCGCGGGCGGCGCGAGGGCCGCGGCGACGATTGCGACGAGGCGCGGGGCCTCGCGTTCCCAGCAGTAGATTTTCTCCGCGGCTGACCGGGCGCTGCGCTGCATGGCAGCGAGACGCGCCCGGTCGCCGATGAGCTCGTCCAAAGCGGTGGCGGTGGCGGCGGGTGAGGCATGATCGATCAGCTGGCCGGCACCGGGGGCGCGGGCCAGCACCTCGCGCTGGCCCGCCGTAGGCGTGGCGACGACGGCGAGCCCCGCGTTGAGATACTGGAGGATCTTGTTGGTGATGGTGAGGTCGCGGTTTAGGATCCACGATTGTTCCAGTGCGAGACCGACATCATGCTGCGCGATCAGTGCCGGCAGCTCGGACGGGGGCACGAGCGGCCGCAGGTTGACCCGGGCGGCAAACGCGGGAGGCAGGCGGGCGAGCAGCCGTGGGCCGAAGTCCGCGCTGGGCTGGCCGAGCAGCACGAGCCGGCTGGGCTGCTTGGTAAGCACCCAGGCGTCGCAGAATTCCTCCAGGCCCCGGCCGGGACCCAGCGTCTGGGAAAACCAGAAAAACGCAGGCGGCGAGCCCGGTGATCCGGAACGCG
>JAYTUA010000181.1:0-20605 GCA_043745015.1 Opitutaceae bacterium
CAGTATCTCTACGTTGAGCGCACCGAGAGCGCCCAGGCCTACGGCCTGACCAAGCACCGGCACCTCGCCGAGATTGAGGAGCAGCTTTCCATTGCCGCCGGGACGATGATCATCGTGCAGTTCAATCCGCACCTTGCGCCGATGCGCCGCGGTATTGCCACGACCATCACGGTGCCGGCCGCCAAGGGAGCGACGATCGAGTCGCTCTACGCGGCCTGGCGGGCGGCCTACGCCGGCCGGCCGTTTGTCGCGATCCTGCCCACGGGCGAGGCGCCCGACACCGCCCACGTTACCGGCACCAACCGGGTGGACATCTCCGCCGTGCACGACGCGCGCACCGGCAACTTCGTCATCACTTCCGCGGTCGACAACCTCATGAAGGGCGCGAGCGGTCAAGCTGTGCAGATCATGAACCTCTGGTGCGGTTTTGCCGAGACCGCCGGGCTCGCCTGATGTCATCCTGAGCACAGCGAAGGATCCAGTTCTTTTCCCTTCAATGACCCAACTGACTGTTAACCTTGATAGCGCCGGCCTCACCGACGTGCCCGGCTTTGAGTGCGCCGGCGTGGCCTGCGACATCCGCGAGAAGCACGACCTCAAGCGCCTCGATCTCGCCCTGCTTTTCTCCCTGCGTCCCTGCACCGCCGCCGGCACATTCACGACCAACACGGTCAAGGCCGCCCCGGTGCTGCTCTGCCAGAAACACCTCGCCCACGGCGGGCCCTTTCACGGCATCGTGGCCAACTCCGGCAACGCCAATGCCTGCACCGGTCTGGACGGTCTGCGCGATGCCAACCTGACCGCCCAGCGCATCGCGGCCTCGCTCAACCAGAAACCGACGGCGTTCTTCGTCTGCTCCACCGGCCGCATCGGCCAGCCGATGCCGATGCCCAAATTGCTCAAGGGCCTGGAGCGCGCCGTCTCCGAGCGGGGTCGCACTTCCGACCATGGCAACAAGGCGGCGAATGCCATCCTCACTTCCGATACGAAACCCAAGACCGTCACGGTCAGCTTCACCTATGACGGGAAGAAGCACTTCGTCTCCGGCATCGCCAAGGGCGCGGGCATGATCCAGCCCAACATGGCCACGATGCTGGCGTTTCTCGCCACGGATTTCTCCGTGCCGCGCAGTTTCCTCCAGAAAACGCTCTCCGAGGCCGTGGGCGGCACCTTCAACTGCATCACGGTGGACGGCGACATGAGCACCAATGACACCGTGCTCATGCTGGCCAACGGCCACTCCGGCGTGAGCGTCGGCGACAAAAGTCCGCGCGAGCTGCGCGTCCTGTTCGCCGAGGCGGTTTGGAAGGCCTGCGAGGCGCTGGCGGAAAAAATAGTCTCCGACGGCGAGAAGATCACCAAGGTGGTCGAGCTGAAGGTCCTCGGGGCCGCGTCCTCCGAGGACGCCGAGAAGATCGCCCGCGCCATCGGCAACTCCCTGCTCGTGAAATCCTCCTGGTATGGCGAGGACCCCAACTGGGGCCGGCTGGCTGATGCCGCCGGTTACGCCAAGGCCAAGCTGGTCGAGGCCAAGCTGGATATTCTCTACAACGACACGCCCGCGATGATCGCCGGCAAGCCGCATCCCGAGCTCAAGCCCAAGTGGAAGGAGATCGTGAAGGCAAGGCGCTTCACCATCACGCTCAACCTGCATCTCGGGAAGGCGTCGTTCCGCCTGCTGGCGAGCGATCTCACCGAGGGCTACGTGAACTACAACAAGAGCGAGTGAGGCAGTAGTGGCCATCGCTCAGCGGTCGGGGATCGCCTTGGCAGAGATATCGATACTGAAACTGTCATTCTGAGCGCAGCGAAGAATCCAGCGACATGCTCGTCAGCGCACATCCTTCTGGATCCTTCGCTTTGCTCAGGATGACAGGCAGACGGGCCGGTTTTTCGGCACGGCAGGTTGGCCCGCTTGGCGCTTGGGCGGCGGTCGCCGGTTCGTCACTCAATAATCGCTTGCAGTCGCGCGCGCTTCGCCTCCACATTTTGGACAAATTTTCCCATGACCGGCCGCGGGGTTTCGCCGCGGGTTCAGCAGAAAAACCAACGATTCGAATTCATGCTCCCATTCAAAAATAAAATCCTGTTCGTCGGCTACGGCGCCGTCGCCGAGTGCACCCTGCCCATTCTCTTCAAGCACATCAAGGTGCCCGCGAAGAACGTCACCGTGATGGATTTTGCGGACCGCAAGGCCAAGCTCGCGCCCTGGATCAAGCAGGGCGTCCGCTTCGTGCGCGATCGCGTGACCGAGAGCAACATGACCAAGCTCCTGGCGAAATACGTCGGCCCCGGCGACATCCTGATCGACCTGGCCTGGAACATCGACGCCCTCGAGATCCTGCAGTGGTGCCACGACCACGGCGTGCGCTACATCAACACCTCGACCGAGCTGTGGGATCCCTATTCGAGCGGTCCCAACGCGCACCCGACCACCAAGACGCTTTACTGGCGCCACATGAACCTCCGCCGGATGCTCGCGAAGTGGAAGCAGAAGGGCCCAACCGCCGTCATCGAGCACGGGGCCAACCCCGGCCTCATCTCCCATTTCGTCAAGCAGGGCCTCATCGACATCGGCACCAAGCTCATCAAGGACAAGAAGGCGACCGGCGCCCGCGCGAAGAAGATCGCCGGGCTGATCCAGACCCGCCAGTTCAACCACCTCGCCCAGGCTCTCGGCGTCAAGGTCATCCATTGCTCCGAGCGCGACACCCAGATCACCGATCAGCCGAAGCAGATCGACGAGTTCGTCAACACCTGGAGCATCGAGGGCTTCCGCGAGGAAGGCACCACGACCTCCGAGCTGGGCTGGGGCACGCACGAAAAGACGCTCCCCCAGCACGCCTTCCAGCACAAGCAGGGGCCCAAGAACCAAATCTGCCTCGCCCGTATGGGCATGAACACCTGGGTCCGCTCCTTCGTCCCCAACTGGAACATCCTCGGCATGGTCGTCCGCCACGGCGAGGCCTTCACTATTTCCGACAAGCTCACGGTCTGGAAGAACGGCAAGGCCGTCTACCGCCCGACGATGCACTACGCCTACTGCCCCTGCGACGAGGCCATCGCCTCGTTGAACGAGATGCGCGGCTACAATTACCACCTGAATGAGAACCAGCGCATCATGAACGACGAGATCACGCAGGGCGCGGATGTCCTCGGCGCGTTGATCATGGGCCACGACTACAACTCGTGGTGGGTTGGCTCCGACCTCAGTATCGAGGAGTCCCGCCGCCTGGTCCCGCACCAGAACGCCACCACGATGCAGGTCGCCATCTCCGTTGTCGCCGCCTCGATGTGGATGATCGAGAATCCCGCGGAAGGCGTCGTCGTCCCCGACGCACTGCCGCACGACTACATCCTCAAGATTTCCAAGCCCTATCTCGGGAAGTGGATCTCCAAGCCCTACGACTGGACGCCGTTCAAGGGCCGCGATACGACCTTCGACGCGCACCACAAGCCCGACCTCGACCGGAAGGATCCGTGGCAGTTCAAGAACTTCCTCGTGACGGATGCGGGCTGATTTTGTCCATGAGCGCTCATGCCGTCGCTGTAGGTCGGGGTTTATCCCCGACATGTCGGGCATAAAGCCCGACCCACATTTCAGTCCATGATCTCGAAAGCCCGGCTCCAGCAACTCGCGAAGAAACACGGCACGCCGCTGTTCGTCATCGACCATGACGCGCTGCGGAAGGCCTACCGGGAGTTCCGCCGGCACCTGCCGCGCATCCAGGTCTATTATGCGGTCAAGGCGAACCCCGACCCGCTGATCGTGCGCACCCTCTTTCGGGAGGGGGCCAGCTTCGACGTCGCCTCGATGCCGGAGTTCATGATCGTCTACGAGAACATCAAGAAACTGCCGGCGAAAAAGCGGCAGGACTGGATCTGGGACAAGATCATCTACGCCAACCCGACCAAGCCGACTGACACGCTGGAGCAGCTGAATAAATACAAGCCGCTCGTCACCTTCGACAACCTCGAGGAGATCCACAAGATCAAGCAGCACGCGCCGAATGCCGGGTTGGCGTTGCGGCTCAAGGTGCCCAATACCGGCGCGATGGTGGAGTTGTCCTCCAAGTTCGGCGCGCTGCCCGGCGAAGCCGTCGATCTCATCCTCGAGGCCGACCGGCTCGGCCTGACCGTCGAGGGCATCAGCTTCCACGTCGGCAGCCAGACGACGAACTTCGAGAACTATGTCCAGGCGCTCGCCCTCACGGCCAACCTCTTCCAGGAGGCCCGCGAGCGCGGCTACACCAAGATGAACCTGCTCGACATCGGCGGCGGTTTCCCGGCGCCGTATGATTCCTCGGTCCGCCCGTTCCGCGAGCTGGCCAAGGTCATCAACACCGAGCTCGACCGGCTTTTCCCGAAGGACATCCAGGTGCTTGCCGAACCGGGCCGTTTCCTCGCCGCCGTGTGCGGCACGAGCGTTTCCTCGGTGATCGGCAAGGTTGTGCGCGAGGGCAAGACGAGTTACTATATCAACGACGGGGTCTATCACACCTACTCGGGGGTCATCTTTGACCACTGCAAGTATCCGGTCATGGCCTTCAAGAAGGGCCCGACGAGCCTCAGTTCGGTCTTCGGTCCGACCTGCGATGCGCTGGATGTCGTCTCGATGGCGGAGAACCTGCCCGACCTGAAGCGCGGCGACCTTGTCTACAGCGTCAACATCGGCGCCTACAGCCACGCTTCGGCCACCTACTTCAACGGGTTCCCGCCCGCCAAGGTCGTGCACGAGAACCTGTGAGTGCCATGGATATCTCGGAGATCATTGCCAAGGCGCGCGTCCTGCACGAGGCGCTGCCCTACATCCATGATTTTCGCGGCTCCATCTTTGTGGTCAAATACGGCGGCAGCTTCATGGACGATCCCGATCCGACGATGCGGCAGCGGGTCGCCACCGACATCGCGTTCCTCGCGGCGGTCGGCATCCACGTCGTGGTCGTGCACGGCGGCGGCAAGGCCATCAGCCGCGCGATGGACGGCGCCGGCCTGAAACCGAATTTCGTCAACGGCATGCGGGTCACCGACGAGGCGACCATTGCCATCGTCAAGAAGACCCTTGACGAGGTCGTGAACAAGGACGTGTGCGACACGCTCAGCGCGGTCCGCGCGAACCCGAAGGGCCTGCCCGGCGACAGCGTGATCGTCTGCCAGAAGCTCACCGTCGACGACGAGGGCAAGCCCTGCGACCTCGGCTACGTCGGCGACGTGACCGAGGTGAAGGTGAAGCTCATCAAGAAGGAGATCGCCGACGGCTTCATGCCGGTGATTTCGCCCGTGGCCGAGGGACTCGACGGCAAACCCTACAACGTGAACGCCGACTTGGTGGCTGGTCGCGTGGCCAGCGCGCTGCGCGCCCGCCGGCTGGTTTACATGAGTGACGTGCCCGGCCTGTTGGCCGACTTCAAGAATCCCGACTCGCTGATTTCCTCCCTGAAGGTGAGCGAGGTCGAGGGCCTGAAAAAGAAGGGCATCATCGACAAGGGCATGCGCCCGAAGGTGCAGAGCGCCGTGCGCGCCCTCGAGGAAGGCGTGCAACGCGTGCATTTCATCGACGGCCGGATGCCGCATAGCCTGCTGCTGGAGATTTTCACCGACAAAGGTGTAGGGACGGAAATTGTGCACGGCTGAACCGGGTGCCGGCCGCACTGCAGGCGTGCATTTGGCCCCGCGTTTCGTAAGCTCCCGCCTTCCTTTTACATGACACCGCCTTCCATCGTCCGCACGAACACCGCCGAGCTTTATGACGCCTACGTCATGAAGAACTACGCGCGCGCGCCGCTGACGTTGGTACGTGGGCAGGGCGTTTCCGTGTGGGATGACACCGGTCGCGAGTATCTGGACTTCACCTCGGGGGTGGCGGTGGCCGCGCTCGGCCATTGTCATCCGGTCTGGGTCGAGGCGATCCGGCGGCAGGCCGGCGAGCTGATCCATGTCAGCAATCTCTTCCGCCACCCGAATCAGGGCGAGCTGGCGCGGCGCATCGTGCAGCAGGCCGGGCCGGGCCGGGTATTTTTCTGCAACAGCGGAGCCGAGGCCAACGAGGGCCTGATCAAGCTCGCGCGGTTGCACGGCGTCCGCAAAACCGGCGAGGAGGGAAAGTGCTACAAGATCATCTGCGCGCAGCACGCGTTCCACGGCCGCACCTTTGGCGGGATGAGCGCCACGCCGCAGGAGAAAATTCAGAAGGGCTTCCGGCCGCTGGTGCCGGGCTTCGCCTTTGGGGAGATCAACAACCTGCAAAGTTTCGCCGATCTGGTGGATACGGGCACGGCCGCGATCTTTGTCGAGACCGTGCAAGGCGAGGGCGGAGTCAACCCCTGCACGGACGAATTCCTGTGGGGGCTGCGGAAACTCTGCGACCAGCACAATCTCCTGCTCATGCTCGACGAGGTGCAGTGCGGCGTCGGCCGCACGGGCACGTTCTACGCCTTTCAATCTTCCGGTATCCGGGCCGATGCGGTCGGCATGGCCAAGGGCATAGCCGGCGGCTACCCCATGGGCGCGATCTGGGCGGCCGAGAAGCACGCTGAGCTTTTCACGCCCGGCACGCATGGCTCGACGTTTGGTGGCACGCCGCTGGCCTGTGCGGCGGCCCTGGCCGTGCTCGACGTCATGGCGAAGGACAACCTGCTGGAGAAAGTCCGGACCAATGGCACCGCGTGGAAGACCGAGTTGGAAAAACTCGTCCCGGAATTTCCCAAGCACATGAAGGCCGTCACCGGCCGCGGCTACATGCTCGGCCTGGCGCTGCACGCCGACCCCGCGCCCTATGTCGCCGCACTGCGCGACGCCGGCCTGCTGACCGTTGGCGCCGGGGGCAACAGCATCCGGCTCCTGCCCCCGCTCATCGCGACCAAAGCCCAGCTCGACCGGGCGACGACAATTATTCGCGCCGTGCTGGCCGCGAAAAACTGAGGACTTCCACCATGAGGCATTTTCTCAAAGAAACGGATTTTTCCCGCCAGGAGGTGGCGGAGATTTTCGCCCTGACCCGGGACTTGAAGCGCAAGCGGGGCAAGCGCCTGAAGCTGCTCGCCGGGCAGACGTGGGCGATGATCTTTGCCAAGTCGAGCACCCGCACGCGGGTTTCCTTCGAGGTGGCAATCCATGAGCTCGGCGGCAATCCGCTGTTTCTAAATACGAACGATATCCAGATCGGCCGGGGCGAAACCATTGCGGACACGGCCAAGGTGCTGTCGCGGTTTGTGCACGGACTGATCGTGCGCACCTACGCGCAGTCGGACCTCGAGGCACTGGCCGAGCACGGGGGCCTGCCGGTCATCAATGCGCTCACCGACTACCTGCATCCGTGCCAAATTTATGCCGACGCCTTCACGGCGGCGGAACGCTGGGCGGGCCCCAAGGGCGACCTACTGGCGTCGCTCAAGGGGCGGAAGATCGCCTTCCTCGGCGACACGCGGTTCAACATGGCGAATTCCTGGATCCTCGGGGCCAATCTTTTCGGCATGAAAATCTCGCTCGCGGGCCCGAAAGGCTATGAGCCGGGCGCCGCCATCCGGGCCGAGGTGAAAAAACTCAGCGGCGGATTCCAATTCACGCACGATCCCCGGGAAGCGGTGGAGGGGGCCGACATCGTCTATACCGATGTCTGGACGAGCATGGGGCAGGAGAAGAATGCGACGGAGGGGCGGCGGCGTTTGCTGCCCTATCAGGTGGATCAAAAGCTTTTCGCGGCGGCGAAGAAAGATGCGTTTTTCATGCACTGCCTGCCGGCCCATGCCGGGGAGGAAGTGACGCAAGCGGTGCTGGATAATCCCCGTAGCATCATTTTCGACGAGGCCGAGAACCGGCTGCACGTGCAGAAGGCTATTCTGGCGACTCTGGCCAGCTCCCGGGCCTGAAAACGCCTGATTATTCCGCGAGAATCAGGGTGATCCGCGAGGATGACACCTTCCGCAGGACCCCGGTATTTAGCTCGCCATCATCCATCTTGGCATCGAGCTCTTGAAGTTGGGTATCGTCGCAAGTGAAGCCGGAGATGGAGATGCCGGCGGTGCCACCGGTGGTGAGCGAGTTATCCCAATTCCAGCGGCCGCCGATGGTATTGGGGTTGGTGGTCCATACGTCCGTTTTAAAGTCATTGGCCATGCCTGCGGGCACGACGCCCGGGCCGACATTTGCAGGCCAGGCGCCGTTTTGGACGTTATAGAGTTCGAAGGCCTGGGCAAAGATGCGAAAATCGTTTATCATCCGGGCATTTTGTGTAGCACGCTTACTGCGTTGAAAAGCAGGAATCGCCAGTGCCGCCAGCAAACCAATGATCACGACGACGACCATGATTTCCACCAGCGTGAATCCGCGTGGGGTTGCATGGCTCAGCCGATGGGGGGCGCTGCTCATGGGAATTGCGTAAAGCTTCCCCTGTACCCCCTCAAATGGAATACCGCTGAGGCCGCTTAGGGCGTAATACGTGATTTTTACTTTGCGCAGGAGAGGGCATCGCCAACACTGCTGAACCATCATGAAGATCGTACTCGCCTACTCGGGTGGCCTCGACACCTCGGTCATTGTCCAGTGGCTCAAGGAAACCTACGAGGCTGAAATCATCACTTTTGCCGCTGATATCGGCCAGGAGGAGGAGCTTAAGGGCTTGCCGGCCAAGGCGAAGAAAACCGGCGCGACCACGCACTATACCCTCGATCTCGTCGAGGAGTTTGCCCGGGATTTCATCTACCCGATGATCCGGGCCAATGCGATTTACGAGGGCCAGTATTATCTCGGCACCTCGATCGCGCGCCCCCTGATTGCCAAGGCGCAAGTCGCCATCGCGAAGAAAGAAAAGGCCGACACCGTCGCCCACGGCGCCACCGGCAAGGGCAATGACCAATGCCGCTTCGAGCTCACCTACATGGCGCTCAATCCGCGGCTCACCATCCTGGCGCCTTGGAAGATCGAGAAATTCCGCGAGGAGTTTCCCGGCCGCGCCGAGATGATCGAGTATTGCCGTGAGCATCGCATCCCCGTCGAGGCCTCGCTCAAGAAGCCGTATTCGATGGACCGAAACCTCCTGCACATCTCCTACGAGGCCGGGATCCTCGAGGATCCGTGGTTTGATCCGACCACCAAGGCCAACAAGGGCATGTTCAAGCTTTCGGTTTCGCCGGAAGATGCGCCGAACAAGCCGGAATATGTCGAACTCGATTTTGTGCAGGGCAACTGCACGACGGTGAACGGGAAGAAACTTTCGCCGGCCGGCGTGCTCAAGGCCCTGAACAAACTCGGCGGCAAGCACGGCATCGGCCGGGTGGACCTCGTCGAGAACCGCTTTGTCGGCATGAAATCCCGCGGCGTCTACGAAACGCCCGGCGGCACCATCCTCATGCAGGCGCACCGCCAGGTGGAATCACTGACCATGGATCGCGAGGTCATGCACCTGCGCGACTCGCTGATTCCAAAATACGCCGAGCTGGTTTACTACGGGTTCTGGTTCGCCCCCGAGCGCGAAGCGCTGCAGGCCCTCGTGGACGAGTCGCAGAAGCACGTCACCGGCACGGTCCGGCTCAAGCTCTACAAGGGCAACATCATCACCTGCGGCCGGAAGTCGAAGTATTCGCTCTACGACATGAACATCGCCTCCATGGAGGGCGTGAAGTCGTGGTACAACCAGAGCGACTCCACGGGGTTCATCCGGCTCAACGGCCTGCGGCTGCGGGCGCGTTACTTCGCCCAGGGCGGACCGAAGGCCTGAGTAAATGGGGCGGATTAACGCGGTCGATTAGAAGAGGGATTGGGCCGCCACGCCCACGGCCGTGATCGGGCCCTGGTCACCGAGGCCGTCGATCATGCGGTCGGCTTTCTTCATTGTGGACTGCACACTGAGATAGAGGCTGTCGTCGGAAATCAGTTTGCCGAGGGTGCCCTGGCCGCTGTTCAGTTTGGCGGAAACCTCGCGCAGGTTGTTGAGCGAAACCTTGAGGCTGCTGGCGGTGGGCTCGTCGTAGAGGAGCAGGCCGAGGGTGCCCTTGCCGGCCTTCACGTCGGCCACAATGCCCTTGGTGTCGCTCATGAACGTGCGCGCCTCGGCGGCCGCGAGCTTGATCTCGCTCACGCCGGCGAGCAGCTCGTCGTGCAGCTTCGGGTCGTTGACGAGTTTGCCGAAGGTGCCCTCGCCGGCTTTGATCTTGGCGGTGACGTCCTGCAGGTTGCTGATGGTTTCCGTGAGCTTGGGTCCGTTGTCGGTGACCAGCTTGTCGATGCGCTGGAAGATGCCGCCGCCCTCGCTGCCAGTGCCCATCGCCTTGCCGATCTCGGCGACGACCGTTTCGAGCCGGGAGCCGAGGTTGCCGAGCTGGCTGATGACCTCGCTCATGTCCACCGTCGACTTGGTGCTGATCTCCGCGCCGTCCTTGAGCAGCTCAAGGCCGGGGGTGCCGAAAGTGATGCCGAGGTAATTGCTGCCGAGCAGGCTCGACTGCTCGATACTGGCGACGGCGTCGGCCGGGATCTTGACGCCGGGCTCGATGGCGAGCAGGGCCTCGACGCGGTGGGCGGCGAGGCGGGTGAGGTCCACGGCACCGACCTTGACGCCGGCCATGCGGATCTCGTCCCCGGTCTTGAGGCCCTTGAGGTTGGCGAAGCCGGCCACAAGCGTGTAGCCCGGTTTCCGGAAGAGCCGGCCGCCGAGTGATTCGAACGTGATCCAGGCAAGCGCCAGACCCAAAAGGAAAAAGAGGCCGACGCGGATGGTTTGTGATGTGTTATTCATGGGTGTTCTCCAGTTGTTTGAAGCGGGGATTCTTGAGGTCGATGACCGGGTTGAGAAAATTGGCGATGACGGGGTCGGTGGGTGACTTGAAGTCGGCGGGCTTGCCGACGCCCCGAATGCGGCCGTCCATCACGAAGGCGAGGCGGTCGGCGATGTTGAAGGCGAGGTCGCGGTCGTGGGTCACCACGACGCTGGTGACGGCGGTCTGTTCGCGGAGCGTGGCGATGATCTCGGTGAGGGTGGCCGACATCACCGGGTCGAGCTCGGAGGTGGGCTCGTCGTAGAGGAGCAACTGCGGTTCCATCACGAGGGCCCGGGCAATGGCGACGCGCTTCTTCATGCCGCCGGAGAGATCGGAGGGGAACTTACTGGCGGCGTTTTCGAGCGAGAGGATCGAGAGGGCGTGCATGACGCGCTCCCGGATGCCGGCTTCGTCGCACTCCCGGTGCTCGCGGGGATAGAGGGCGAGGTTGTCGTAGACCGAGAGCGAATTAAACAGCGCGCCGGCCTGGAAGACGAGGGCGAGGTGGACCTTGTTCCGGGTCTCGGGGTCGGCGGCGTCATGTTCCCCGATGCGCACCTCGCCACTGGTGGCGGTCTCGAGGCCGGCGATGTGTTTCAGCAGAACTGTTTTGCCGGAACCGCTCGGCCCCATGATGCAAAAAATCTCGCCGGGCCTGATCTCCAGGTCGATGTCGCGGAGCACGGTGGTCCGGCCGAAGCTCTTGTTCAGTTTGGCGATGGTGACCCCAAACGTCTTGCCGAGGAAAGGGGAGGCGGTGTAGGCGGTGCTCATGACATGAGAAGGGCTTTGGTGACGAAGTAATCGAGCACGAGGATGAGAATCAGGGACGTGACCACGGCCTTGGTGACCGAGGCGCCGATTTCGCGCGGACCGCCGCGCGTATTGAGGCCGATGTAGCAGCAGACGAGCACAATCACGAAGCCGAAGACCTCGGCCTTGATCAGGCCGTCGGTCACGTCATGGGGCTTCATGTATTCCTTCAGGGCCGTGAAGTAGGCGGTGGAGTCCACGGAGATCGAGTGGGTGTATTCGCAGACGAGGGCCCCGCCAAACCAGCCGCAAAGGTTGGCGATGATAGCCAGCACGGGCATCATGACCACGATCGCCGCGAGCCGGGGCAGCACGAGCATGCGTTCCGGCGGGATGTTCATGGTCGTGAGGGCGTCGATCTCCTGGTAGACCTTCATCGAGGCCAGCTCGGCGGTGATGGCGGAGCCCACGCGGCCGGCAATCAGGATGGCCACCATGACCGGGCCGAGTTCGCGGGCCATGGTGAGCCCGACGAGCGTGCCGATGAACTGCTTGGCGCCGAAATACTCCATGCTGTAGCCGCTTTGCAGGGCGAGCACACTGCCGATGAAAAAACTCAGGATCGTGATGATGGGCAGGGAGGTGTAGCCAATGAGGTAGCACTGCTCGATGAAGCGGGCCCGTTGCCGCGGCAGCGTGCCGAGGAACTTCAGCGAGCGCACGAGCAAGAGCAGGGTGCCCCCGATATGACCGAGGATGGCGGTTAGATAATTCATGGCGGCGCGGCTTGGCTGGTCTTGATAGCGGCTTTCGGTTGGAAATCGAACAGGAAGAGGCGCCAGTGTTCCCCGGCGCGGCGCTGCAGCCCGATGATGCCGTTGCCCAGGGCGAGACGGCGGTGCGAGGGGTCGGCATGGATGCTGAGGAGCGGGCCGAGGTGAAATTCAGTGGCCACCGGGCTGTGCCGGTAGGTCACGGCGTTCCAGAGCAGGGAGTGGCGGGCGGAAGCGTCGGGCCTCCGCTCATAGCGGTACAGCGCGAACAGCGGTGACCAGAGCTGGCGCACGGGTTCATTGCCCGGGAAGAAAACTTCAAAAGGACTCAACGCCTGCACCTGGCGCGAGCCGGCACCGTTGTCCCACGCGCTGAACAGGGGCCAGAGATGGGTTTTGTGCGCCGGAGCGGCGGCGGCGTTGGCCAGGCTTTTCTGCTCGAGGGACCAATAGAGGAAAAACAGGAACTGGTTCTTTTGCTGCGCGACGCCGTCGGCCGACCAGCGCTGGTGGCGATACAGCGGCCAGAGCAGCCAGGTCTTGTCCGAGCCCTTGATGACGGAATGGGTGTAGAACGGCGCCCAGCGGTTGACCACGCGGTCGTCGCCCCGGCCTTGCACGAGGAAGGGCCAGAAGTAGCGCTGCTCGTCGTACCGGTAGGGCATCGTACGGTGCGCGTAGCCGAAAAACGGCCAGGCGTAGGTCTCGCTGATATAACCCGGCCCCGTGTCCCTGGTATAGAAGGGCAGGATGCCGGTCTTCACGTCGGGCGTTGATTCGGAGAGGTTGGTGGTGGATTGGTAGACGAGGGGCCAGAGATAGAATTGGCGTTCATAATCGCCGGCGTGTGCGCTGTGGCCGAAGAGAGGCCAGAATTCAAAGCCGTGGTAGCCTTCGCCGCCGATGAAGCGCAGGAACGGCCAGGGGGCGTGGGTGATCTGCCGGCCGGATTTTTCGGTGTGGGCGTAGAGGGGGAAGAGAACGAAGCTGATGCGATCCTTGCCAAAGCGGTTCTTGATCGTTCCACCGAAGGGGAACAAGGCCCGGTAGCTTTCGGCCGGGTCTTTCGCCTCGCGGGAGAAATAGAACGGCCAGACATCAAAGTGCTGGTCCGGATGCGCGGTGTCCGCCGCATCCGTGCGGGAGTTCACCAGCTGGAAAAAGCTGAATGACCGGTAGGCACCTTCCCGCTGCCAGGTAAAGAAAGGGTAGAGCGCATTGCCGTGCTCCCGCGCCCCCGCTGGCGTTTCCTGAAAGAAAGGCCGCAAGCCATAAGACTCCTCGGGACCGGACTGCCGGTAGATCAACGGTCCGAGCCATTGCTCGGCTGTCACGTTTGATTCCGCGGTGGTGCGGCGCACATAGACCGGCCAGTAGTTTTCCTCGTCGCCCCGGACGGTGGCGGCGCAGAGCAGGGCGGCGCAGAGCAGCCGGTCTAGACGGAGGAAAAACATGCTTGGTGGGCTGGGTAAGGCATTGCCTTGGTGACGATGGAAAGCCAGTCAGGTCAGGATGACGTTCCACCACCGCAGAGGGAATAGGTTAGCCGGGCAGTGCGCAAATACTATGTTTCAACCGCCAGTTGGTGAAAGTGTTCCGCTAAATAAATATGATTGGGTGAGAGGGATGGCCGCGTAGGCTGTGCGCATGCGGATCACCGGCGGTCAGGCTCGCGGCATTCCCCTCACCCTGCCCAAGGGCGACAGCGTGCGCCCGGCGACCGACGCGTTGCGTCAGGCGGTGTTCTCCAGCCTGGCGGCCCGCGTGCCGGGGGCGCGGTTTCTGGACTTGTTCGCCGGGAGCGGGGCCTATGGCTTGGAAGCGCTGAGTCGCGGCGCGGCGGGCGGCGTGTTTGTGGAGAAAAATGCGAATATAGCGGAGTTTATCCACCGGAACATCGCGGCCGTATGCAAGAGCCTCGGGCGTACAACGGATGATCTGCAGGTGGTGGCCGCCGACGCCACCAGCACGATGCCCGGTGTCACCCCGGACATCGTGTTCATCGATCCACCCTATGAAATCATCGACACGGTCGCGCCCCGGGTTTTTGCGCGGCTGGATGAATTACTCCGGGGGCATCCCGACCCGTTGATTGTGTTTGAAATGCCCGGTGAGCTCACCCTGAACCCGGCCGGCTGGACTTGTGTCAAGCGGCTTGGCAAAGGCTCGCGCCAGCCGACGGCGGTGATCTTCAGGCCAAACCGAGTTTTGCCTTGAGCAGGCTCACGGCCGCAATGCAGGCCGTCTCGGTGCGCAGGACGCGTTCCCCCAGGTGGGCAAAGGCAAACCCGTGGGCACGAAACAGGTCGCGCTCAGCGGGTGACCAGCCGCGTTCGGCGCCCAACGCGAGTATCACCGCCGGACGTCCGGTGAGGCTCAGGTCGCTCAGCGCTCCGGGCGATTCGTAATTGTCGAGGGCGACCCGGGTATTCCCGGCCGGCAGGGAAATCAGCGTCTCGGCCAGTGATCGGCCGTGTTGGACCGCCGGCAGCCGGGTGCAGAATGCCTGGGACGCGCCAGCGATCAGCAGGGACTCCCATTCGCGTGAAGCCCACAGGGTGCTCCGGCCGTACCCCGGGTCGGCCCGGGCGGTGAGCACAAAATCCATCGCGGCCACGCCGAGGGCGGCGCCTTCCCGCAGGATATCGCGGGCGGTTTGCGGCCGGGGCAGACCCACGATGAGGTGGATGGGGGCCAGGGGCGGTGGCGCCTCACCCCAGACATAGGACACGACGAGCACTTCCTCGGTCACCGAGCGGAGGGTACCCTGGCCGCGGGGTCCGTTGATCAGGCCAGCATCGAAATTTCCGCCCGGTTGGCGGCGCAGCACTTCCAGGATATGACGGGCCCGGGGGTCGCGCCGCGATAGCGGAAGCTCGACTTCGGCTGGATTTAAAAGAATGATGTTCACCAGAAAGGCAGGTGCTCCTTGCCACGGATTCTCTGTCACATTACAAATGAGACCACACGTGAAATCAGCCGACTCAAATCCAGGCCTCGAGGGAGGCGAGAATACCTACATCGGGCGTGTAATCATCGTGGAAGACCAGCGCCTCGTGGCCGAGTTTCTGCAGTTTCACTGCCGGGATCTCCGGCTGCAGGTCGTCGGGCATTGCGCGGGATTTGCTGAAGGGCTGGCCGCCATCCGGGAACATCTGCCCGACCTGGTGATGCTGGATATCTCCCTGCCGGACGGGGACGGGCTGGAGCTGGCGCGCCAGCTGATCGACGAATTGCCCCGCGTGAAGGTGCTCATCATTTCCTCCCATCACGATCCCTGGACGATGCTGCAGGTCCAGCGGATTGGCATCCACGGTTTTGTCGACAAGAACGACCAGCGGCCCGAGGTTTTGACCGAAGCCATCCATGCCGTGCTGGGTGGACGGGTCTATTACACTCCCGTGGTAAACGAGTCGAGCGCGACCATCCGCCGCGACCCCAAGTCCTTCATCCGCGTGCTGTCGGATTATGAGACGCGCATCCTCTCCATGATCGGGGAGTCCAAGTCGGATGAGGAAATCGCGACCGTGCTCGGCATCAGCCCGGCGACGGTGCAGTCGCGCCGGCGGGACATCATGCGCAAGCTCGACGTCCATTCGACGCCCAAGCTGATCCACTACGCGATCGTCAACGGGCTTACGCGGGCGGAGCAACTGGGAAGGAAGAAACCAATCTGAGGCGCAGGGCGGCGGCCAGGGTTTGCAACTCCGCCCATTGCTGGCGGGCTTCGGACCAGAGTCCGTTCGCCACGGTCTCCTCGAGGCGGCGCAGCTGGTGCTCAAGCTCGCGTTCATAGATGAAACTGCAGCGCCCGCAGAGCAAGTGGGCATAGTGTCCCGCCTCCGGCGTATCCTCGTCGTGCACCGCGGCACCGAGCTGCTCCAATTCGAGCTGCAGCTCGGAGAGATAGAGCGCCAGTTCCTCCTCGAACTTGATCTGCTTCTTGTGGGCCAGCAGGCGGAGGTTGGCCAGTCCGTCAACCGGGCTCGCGGACCGGGGCCGAGAGGCCGGTGCCCCGGACGCCACCGCCAGGGCTTTTTGCAACCGTTCGGTCGTGACGGGTTTTCCCAGGAAGGTGTTCATGCCCGCGGCCAGGCATTGGGCCTGTTTTCCCGGGGTGCTGAAGGCGGTGGTGGCGAGGATAAAGGCCCGGGCCGAACCCGTGGACAAGGCCCGGATACCCCGCGCAACCTCCAGTCCGCTGAGGCCGGGCAGATCGTAATCCAGAAAGATGAGATCGAAATTCTCGCGGCCCGCCCAGGCCAGGGCTTCGCTGCCCTGGCCGGTTGCTTGGGCGGCAATCCCGAGCTTGGCCAGCAGATCGACCAGCACGATCTGGTTGTATTCCTGATCATCCACGACCAGGGCGAGTTTCCACCCCACCACCGGCCCAAGGTCCTTCGCCGGCGCGGAATCATCCGAATCGGGAACAATGGCAAATGGCGCACTGAAATAAAAGCACGAGCCCTGGTCCAGTTCACTCTCCAGCCAGATTCGTCCGCCCATCTTTTCGGCGAAACCCTTGCAGAGAGCGAGACCCAGGCCGGTGCCGGGCACGCGCCCTTGTTGGGCCGCGGCCCCGCGTTCAAACCGGGTGAAGAGTCTTTTTTGCTCCTCGGCGGAGATACCCGGACCATCGTCCGATATCGCAAAGACCACCTCCGTGTGGTCGGGGGTCTGGGCGGGTTTGCACCAGACGGTGACGTTGACCTGGCCGCGGCCGGAGAATTTCAATGCGTTACTGACAAAGTTTAGCAGGATCTGCCGGATGCGGCGCGGATCCCCCATGAGTCGCCGGGGCACCGCCGGGGAAATCGCAATTTCCAGGGGGATGCCGTATTTTGCGCTGTCGGCGGCCGCCATGGCGGCGACCGAGTCAACCAGTTCGGGCAGGTCGAAGGGCGTCACAGTGAGTTCGATGACGCCGGCCCCCATCTTGGAGATGTCGAGGATATCCTCGAGCAGCGACGACAGATGGCTGGCGCACTGGCGCAGCAAGCCGAACTTGCGCCGATTTTCCGCATCGAGCCCCGCCGTTTTCAAGGATTCGGAGATGCCGATGACGCCGTTCATGGGATTGCGGATCTCATGGCTGACTCCGGCGAGAAATTCGTCCTTGGCGGCGTTGGCCTTGACCAGCTCCGCGGTGCGGACCTGGACTTGGGTTTCAAGTTTTTCATTCTGGGCGCGGATCCGGCGCTCGCGGATGCGGATGAGGCCCCAGACGCCCAGCGACAAGGCGAGTACATATCCGGTGTAGGCGAGACTGGATCGATACCAGGGCGGCAGAATGTGAAAAGTGAACACGGCGGGCTCGCTGGCCATCCCGCCGGCGTTTACCGCCCGGACTTCAAAACGGTAACTACCCTCGGACAGGTTGGAGAATTCGTGGGCCCGTCGCGTCGTGGGCGCAGACCAACTGCCGCGACCCTGCCCCAGCCTGGTTTGCAGCAACCAGTCCTTGCTGCGGGAGTAGTCCCCGGTGAACACTTTAAAGTCCACCCGGTGATCCGTGAACGGGAATTCCAAGGCGCCCGCTTGCACGGGCTGGCTCGAATGCAGGGTGTCCAGCCTGATGAATGGGGTGGTGGGGGTTGGCAGTTTCGGGATGGTGTCGTAGTCCAGGCGCAGCAGGCCCTCGGTGCCCCCGAGCCACAGGACCGGGTGCCCTTCCTCTTGGGAAAATCTCATGGTCTGCACAAACCCGATCGTGTCCAAGGCGGGCACATCGAGCTCGTGCCATTCGGGGTTTCCTTTGTGGCTCAGGGCAAGGACTCCGAGCCCTTGGCCCCAAGCGGAGGTGCTGGCCGAGCCGGAGCGCTTGAAGGCGACCACCGTGGCGTTTCCGGCTGGGTCAGCTAGAACAGCCATGGGCTTGAGCGACGGGAGTCGCAGCAGCAGCTGGAGACCAGTTCCATCAGGTGTGGCGCGCAGCACCTTGTGCTCAACGAAAACCAGCTGGGCCGCGTCCCTACTACTGACAAAAACGAAACCGCCAAAAGGTTTCGCGGTGTCGGGATCAGGGACGGGCTTGAGGCTGCCGGTCGCGGGCTCGTAGATAAACACCCCCTGGCTGGCAGTGCCAATCCACACGTGGCCGGCCGAATCCTCGGCGAGTGCAGTGGTGTAGTCCGGCACCTGCGCCAGACGCGTATAGCGAAAGGTTCCGTCGGGTCGCGCTTCCAAGCGAACCAGGCCATTGCTTTCGGAAAGCAGGTAGCTGCCAGCCGAGAAACGTGACCGTTGGATGGCAAGGACACCATCTGCATGCAGGCTGTAGATCGGCTGGATCGTGACTCCATCGTAGTAATCGATCCCACCGTGGCGGCCCAGCAGCAGTCCCTGGCCATGAATGCTGAGCGCACTGTAGTTTTCCTTGAACTGCGGCTGGAGCTCGAACCCGGCCCCATGCTCGTTGCCGGGGCGCAGGCTGAAAACGCCGGATCGATTGCTGGCATAGAACTGGCTCCCCCGCGAATCCATGCTCAGGGGCCCGCCTTTCAGGCCATTCTGCGTATTGAAAAGGGTGATCAGGCCCTGCGGCTCAACTCGGAAAATCCCGCTGGATGAGGCACACCAGATCTGGCCGCTGGCATCGGGCGTGATGGAAAAAACGTTCTGCGTCGGCAAACCGTCGTCTGTGCCGACGATTCGCAGGACTTGGCCCTCCGGACCAACGATCGCCAGCCCCCCGTTGACTGTTCCGATGATGTGGCTGCCATCCGGCAGGGCGGCATAGCTGGCGAGCCGGTTTTCGGCGATATAGCGGTTCAGTTTCTCGCCGAATTCTTGGCGGAGCGGTGCGCCGGGACGATAAAACCCCAGGTCGCTGACCAAGAGCAGTCCGGATGAATCCTTGCTCAGGCCCAGAATGCCGGTGTTGGATAACTGGGTGGAATCCACTTCCAGTTTCGGGCCGGTCTCGAGCAGGCGGTGCAGACCGGTTTCCCGGTGGTGAAACCAGATTTCGCCCCCGAGCTTGAGGGGAAACAATCGGCTCTTGCCCGGGAAAGCCCAGGTGCGGAAAGCCGTGCCGTCCCAGCAGAATAATTTTTCCCGGCCCATGAAGTAAACTTTGGATCCGACAAGGCCGCAGCCCCAAATTTCCCCGACGGCACGTTCGCGTTCAGGCAAGCGGGCGATGAGGGAGTGATACTGGAGATCCCCGATGGAAGGCTCATCGATGTATCCCATCTCGTTGGCGCCTCCCACCCAAAGCCGCCCGTCCTCCCCGAATTGAAGCGCACGTACGGCGTAGGAGTTCCCCACCGGGTAGGTTTTCCAAGTCTGGCCGTCGTAAACCATCAGTCCCACGCCACCGACAAAGAGCCGCCCGAACTTATCCTGAACGACAATCCAAGTATCGCGATCAGCGCCAATATCACGGGCGGAGAAGTTCTCCAGCCACGGCAGTCCGGCGGTCTTATCGGACCATGCCCCCGAAATCAGGCTCCAGCTGCATCCAAAAAATGCAGCGGAGGCGAAAAATAGGTATTTGGTCCGCATGGGTGCTCGACGACAAACTGTTAACCAGCAAGTGGCTATGGGCAACGGGCAATCACACCTGCAATTAGGTGAGGACTAGGGGCCGAATTAATAAGGACGGGGCTACTGAATCAGGTTATTTACAGCATCTCATTTTCGTGGGCTTCGGACGATACTCAGCCCGATGAACTCAATAACCCATACAATCAGCGGGCTCGCTTCGAGCCTTTTTCTCAATGTCGGTCTCACCCAAGTCGCCCAAAAACTCGATCCGGTATCGACCCGGGAGTGTGCTGCTTCCCCCAGCGGACTGAGTGCGGAAATGTCCTCGATCCCCTGCAACTTCACTCCGCAAAAGGGGCTGTAATCCTCGGTCTGTTTGCCTCCGACCATGTTCAACTTGGCTGCATTCCGTTATCGGGGCGTGATGGCCTCATCGGGCGGGCCGGTTGAGCGGTTGGAGATGGCGGATGTCACCATCCTTGGCCAACGCGAATTCCTCGCCAATGCCTACCTCACGGCAGGCTTGGCGGGGGATCGCGGAAACCGGGTGCTGTTTAGCCCGGCCAACGGCAGCGGCACATCGCCTTCGCCCATGGTGGCGCGATTCATGGCGATCTCCGAGGCCATGGAACGCTGGGCGCACTGGCAATTGCACGCGAGCGCGGACAAAGGTAAATATGGCTTCGACGTGGATCCGTCCAGCAACGGCCTGGCGGCCTATCCGGGGCTCTTCCGTCGGCAGGTCCGGTCGAGTGCCTTGATGGAAGCGGCCGAGCGGTTCAATCTGCTCAATTGGTGGGAAGGCCGGCTGCCGGCGTCAGAATCCGACACCCCGTG
>JAYTUA010000182.1:0-20549 GCA_043745015.1 Opitutaceae bacterium
GCGAGGAATGGTGCGACGCCGCCACCAAGACGCATATCAACGACACGCCGGCCTACTATTACAGCTACGCCATCGCGCAGGTGTTCAAATACCAGCTCCACGACTACATCGCGAAAAACCTCCTCCACCAGCCCCCGCAGGCCTGCAATTACGCCGGCAACAAGGCGGTCGGCGACTTCCTCCGCAAGATCATGGAGAAGGGCCAGACCGAGGACTGGCGCAAGATCCTGAAGGAGGCCACCGGCGAGGAGTTCAGCACGCGCGCCATGCTGGAGTATTACGCCCCGCTCATGACCTGGCTCGTCGAGCAGAACAAGGGCCGCCCCATCGGGTGGGAGTGAGGATGTGCTGTAGGGCGGGGTCGCCGACCCCGCCTTGGGAGGGCTCGCGTCCCTGCGAGCCGGCCCGCAGAGACGCGGGCCCTCCACGAGACAGGCGGGATCAGCGATCCCGCCCTACAATAATCCCCTCTTCGCGTTCACAGGTGTCTATTCGTGGTTTCATGGCTTCAGAATAGTCCTTTCTCCCATTAGCCCCGCAAATCCCACCCCGGCCACGGCCGGGGTTTTGCTTATACGTACCGGCTGCCAGCCTGCTAACACAAAACCCGGCCTTTACCTGACCCCGGCGGCAGCGCATAGTATCCCTCGCTCCTTTTACCCATGGTCAGCCCCAATACCCCCACGGCTGGCAGTAACGCTGCAGCGTCAGCTACCGCCATCCCCGATGTTGTAATCCGCCTTGCCGGCAATTCCCAGGATGGCATCCAGGCCGTCGGCGGCTTCCTCGCCCGCCTCGCGGGCCGCTCCGACCAGGAGGTCATGACCTACATGACCATCCCGTCCACCATCTCGGGCGGGCCGTCGATTTTCCAAGTGCGCATGGGCTCAGGCGAAATCCTCTCGGCTGGCGACCGCGCCGATGTGCTCATCGCCTTCTACCAGCACAGCTATGAGAGCCACCGCATCGCGCTGCGCCCCGGCGGCGTGCTGCTCTACGATTCCGACCACGTCACGCCCAACCCCGATGACAAGGAAATCACGGCCGTCGGTGTGCCCATGACTTCCGCCACGGTCGAGGCCGTGGGCGGCTCCAGCAAGGAGAAGGGCAAGAACATCTATGTGCTCGGCCTGCTCGCCCGCATGTTCGACCTCGACGTGCCCAAGCTCAACCAGCTCATCAAGGAGCGGTTCGGCGGCAAGAACGAGGACATCGTCCGCAACGCCCTGCTCGCCTTCGACGCCGGCTACGCCTACCCGGCCGAGAATCTGCGCCACTGCCTCTACCGGCTGGAGAAATCCGCCGCGGTCGCCGGGGGCCGGCCGCAGGTCACCACCGACGGCAACTCCGCCCTCTCCTACGGCCTGCTGGCCGCCGGCGTGCGCTACGGTGCCGGCTACCCGATCACCCCGTGGTCCTCGATCATGGAGACCCTCCGCACCGAGCTGCCCAAATACGGCGGCATCTTTGTCCAGACAGAGGACGAGATCGCGGCCATCTCCACCGCCCTCGGCTTTGCCTACGGTGGCCACCTCGCCGTCACCGGCAGCTCCGGCCCGGGCCTTTCGCTCAAGATGGAAGCCCTCGGCTGGGCCACCATGGCCGAGATGCCGCTCATCGTGATCAACGTCCAGCGCGGCGGTCCCTCCACCGGGATGCCGACCAACATCGAGCAGAGCGACCTCCTGCAGGCCATCTACGGCAGCCACGGTGATTGCCCGCGCGTGGTGCTCGCCCCGAAGAACGTCGAGGACTGCTTCTACCTCGCGCTGGAGGCGGGCCGGATCGCCCGCGAGTTCAGCACGCCCGTCATCATCCTCACTGACCAGGCCATCGGCACCCGCATCGAGGCCTTCGATGAACCGGAACTCGCCAAGCTGATGGTGGACGTGAAACCCGACACCCGGCCGCGCGACCCGGAGTTCAAGCCCTACCCGCTCGACCGCCTCACCCGCCACGCGCCCCCGGGCTCGCTGATGACCTCCGGCAAATACCCGACGGTCACCGGCCTGGAGCACGACGAGCTCGGCCATCCGACCGCCAATCCCGGCCTGCACATGAAGATGACCGCGAAGCGCCGCGAGAAGATCAAGGCCGTGGCCGCCTCCCTGCCCCCGCCCGAGCTGGCCGGCGACGAATCCGGTGACGTGCTCCTGATCGGCTGGGGCTGCACCTACGGCCCGATTCGCGAGGCCATGGGGCGGCTCCGTTCCGCCGGCGTCAAGGCCGCCCACCTGCAGATGCGCCACCTGCACCCGCTCGCCCCCGGCCTCGATCAGACGTTCAAACGCTACCAGCACATCCTTGTGGTGGAGATCAATGACGAGGGCCTCTACGGCTTCGGCCAGCTCGCCACCCTGCTCCGGGCCACGTTCTGCAACCCGGCGATCACCAGCATCACCAAGACCGACGGGCTCACCTACAAGGTCAGTGAAATCGTTGAACAGGTGGCGAAGAGGATCGATCTCCCCGAAACCGCCATCCGCATGCGCAAGCAAAGCATCCTCGCCTCCGTCACCCGCTGAGCTGCCAACCTTTCCCTTATCATGTCTACCGCCTCGATTGTCCCTCCAGCACCGGGCCTGCCAGCCGAAGCCTTGGCGAAGGCTGGAGCCCCGCTCACGAAAAAGGTCCTCCTTGCCGACCACCCCACGTGGTGCCCCGGCTGCGGTGACTTCGCCGTGCTGGCCTCATTCTACAAGGTCCTGGAGAAACTCAATTACCCGCAGGAAAAGATCGTCACCTTCGCCGGCATCGGCTGCTCGTCGCGCTTCCCGTATTTCGTCAACACCCACGGCGGCCACTACATCCACGGCCGCGCCCTGCCCTTCGCCGCCGGCATCAGCCTCGGCCGCGACGACCTGCACACCTTCGTGTTCGGCGGCGACGGCGACGGCTTCTCCATCGGTGGCAACCACCTCGTCCACACCGCGCGCAAGAACCCGCGGCTGACCTACGTCATCATGGACAACTCCGTCTATGGCCTGACCAAGAAGCAGACCTCGCCCACCTCCCCCCTCGGCTTCAAATCCAAGACCGATCCGTGGGGCGCGTTCGATCACCCGATCAACCCGATGCGGTCGCTGATCAACAGCGGCGCCACCTTCGTCGCCCGCAGCCACGCCACGCAGGTCAACCACATGATCGAGATGATGCTCCGCGCGGCCAACCACGATGGCTTCTCCGTCGTCGAGATCCTCTCCGAATGCGTCGAGTTCTTTGAGGGCGCGTTCGACTCCTCCATCCCGCGCAAGGGCGGCTCGTGGCAGACGATTGACCTGAAGAAAAACGACGGCTCGCCCGAGGATGCCGCCCGCCACGACCCGACCGACGAGGTCGCCGCCTTCAAACTCGCCGCGGAACCCTGGCCCGGAAAGTTCGGCGTGTATTACGAGAACAAGACGCGCCCGACCAAGAACGCGCTTGAGCAGAAGCTCATCGCCAACACCCGCGAGAAGACGAAAAACGCGACCGACCTCGAGTTGCTGTCGAAGACGTTTGCCCGGTTGCGGTGAGGTCCGCTCACGCCGCGTGCGGATGGTGATCGGCGGGCATCTGCTCGACCGGCACAACTTCCCCCGTGGGATTGCACCCCATCAAAGCCTCCCGCAAGGCGGCCCCGATCCGCAGGATGACCTGGCAGATGTTCTCGCGCACCACGGGGTCCTCCGGCGACACCCAGCAGCCCCGGCGCTCGCCCTCCAGCCATGTCTCGTCGGCGGTGATCTTCTGGATCACCGGCAGTTCACGAAATATCACTGGGTCGAGACTGGCCATGAGACGGCGGTGACGCCCGCATGGCTGGCCCCACCGACATCCTCCTAATCGGATCAAAATCCCCGCACCGAAGCCCGGGCAGCCGCAATCCGGTGCAAATCCAATCACTTCGCCTGTTTCCCCGCAGCTTTTTGTTGGCACCCCCCACCCGGCCGGCTTTAGCTCAGGGCCGCATGTCGAAGCTGTATTTCTATTACTCGGCGATGAATGCCGGAAAATCCACGGTGTTGCTCCAGTCGAGTTACAATTACCACGAGCGCGGCATGCGCACCCTGTTGTTCATGCCCGCCATCGATACCCGGGCCGGCCCCGGCCTGATCAAGTCGCGCATCGGGCTCGAGGCGGGAGCCATGGCGCTCCCGGCCGACGAGAATATCTTCACCCATGTCAAAGCCGCGCATGCGGCGCAGCCGGTGGCCTGCGTGCTGGTGGACGAGGCGCAGTTTCTCACCCGCGAACAGGTCGAGCAATGCACCGAGATCGCCGACCAGCTGCGCATTCCCGTGCTGTGCTACGGACTGCGGACGGACTTCCAGGCCCAGCTGTTCCCCGGCAGTGCCGCGCTGCTGGCGCTCGCCGACAACCTGATCGAGCTGAAAACCATCTGCCACTGCGGCCGCAAGGCCACGATGAATCTGCGCGTCGCCGCCGATGGCCGGGCCGTCAAGGAGGGCGCCCAGGTCGAGATCGGCGGCAATGACCGGTATGTGGCCATGTGCCGCCGCCACTACAAGGAGGCCCTGGGCCAGCCCTGAGTCAACCGGCGCAAATCCTTTGGCAAAGGATGCACACGTTCGGCGTTCGCCAACCGGTCAGCCGCCCGTAGATTAGCCCCATGTCCACGCTGCCCACGCCCACCCTCGATTGGAAAACGCGCGCGGTCCCGCCCGCCCAGGCGGTCGCCGGCGTCCGGTCGGGCCAGAATATTTTCATCCACGGTGCCGCCGCCACCCCGACACCGCTGATCGAGGCCCTGTGTGCGCGCCGGGACCTCGCGGGCGTCCGCCTCTGGCACATGCACACCAACGGCCCCGCCCCGTTCGCGGAAGCGGACCGCGGGAAGGAATTCCGCTCCGTCTCGCTCTTCACCGGCACTCCGCTGCGCGCGGCCGTCGCCGAGGGCCGGGCGGACTTCGTGCCGATTTTCCTGTCGGATATCCCGGACCTTTTTCTGTCCGGCCAGGTGGCGCTCGACGTGGCGTTCCTGCAGCTTTCGCCGCCCGACCACAACGGCCTGTGTTCGCTCGGCACCTCGTGCGACGCGGCCAAGGCCGCCGCCGAGACCGCCCGGTTCATCGTGGCCGAGATCAACCACCGCATGCCCCGCACGCACGGCAACAATGTCGTGCCCTTCAGCCGTGTGGGCGCCTTCATCGCCACCGACCGCGAGCTGCACGGCCACGGGGCCAGCCCCGAGACGCCGGTCGAGGCCCGCATCGGCGAAATTATCGCCGGGCTGGTCGAGGACGGCTCCACCCTCCAGATGGGCATCGGCGGCATCCCCGACGCCGCGCTCGCCCGGATGCACGACAAACACGACCTCGGCATCCACACCGAGATGTTCTCCGACCGCATCGTGGACCTCGTCGCTTCCGGCGCCATCACGAATCGCCTGAAAAACATCGGCCAGGGCCGGATCATCACCAGCTTCATCAACGGCTCGAAGCGGCTCTTCGACTTCGTGGACGACAACCCGCTGGTGAATTTCTACCCCTGCGACTGGACCAACGACACCGCCGTCATCCGCAAGAATCCCAAGGTCGTCGCCATCAACTCCGCCATCCAGATCGACCTCACCGGGCAGGTCTGCGCCGACTCGATCGGGGACCGGATCTACTCCGGCATCGGCGGCCAGATGGACTTTATCCGCGGGGCCGCCCTCTCGCCCGGCGGCAAGCCCATCATCGCCCTGCCCTCGCGCGCCATGGGCGGCCAGGTCTCGCGCATCACCCCCCAGCTCGCCCCCGGCGCCGGGGTGGTCACCACCCGCGGCCATGTCCACTGGGTGATCACGGAATACGGCGCGGTCAACCTGCACGGCCAAACCCTGCGCGAGCGCGGCGAGGCCCTCATCTCCATCGCCCATCCGGATTTTCGCGCGGAGCTGCGGCGCGACCTTGCCAACCGCCGGCATTATCCGCTTTCGTAGGGACCGATGCCCCCCCCGACTGGCCTGCTCATCTTTCTTGGCACCTATACTCCCACCGGAGGCACCAGCCGCGGCATTTACGCCGTGCGGCTCGACGACGCCACCGGCGCCTTGAGCGAACCCGTGCTCGTGGCCGAGACGCCCAACCCCACCTTTCTCGCGTGGCATCCTGACGGCCGCACCCTCTACGCCCTGGGCGAAAGCGGCACCGTCGCCGGCAAACCCGGCGGCGCACTCGCCGCCTTCCGCTACGACGCTGGCCCCGGCACGCTGGCCCCGCTCAACACCGAGCCGACCGGCAGCATCTCGCTCGCCCACGTCGCCATTGACGCGACCGGCCGCACCGCCGCCGTCATCAGCTACCACGGCGGCCAGGTCGCCTCCTTCCCGCTCACGGCCGACGGCAAGCCCGGCGCCCGCACCAGCCTGATTACGCACACGGGCCAGCTCGGACCGAATACGAAGCGGCAGGACAAGCCCCACCCGCACTCGGTCACTTTCTCGCCTGACAATCGCTTTGTCTATGTCTGCGACCTCGGGCTCGACCGGATCACTCGCTACCGGCTCGACCCGGCGACCGCCACGCTCACCGCGGCCGGTGAAACCGCCAGCCAGCCCGGCGCCGGTCCGCGCCACAGCAAATTTTCCGCTGACGGGAAATTCCTCTACGTCATCAACGAGCTGGACAGCACCGTCGCGGTTTTCTCCGTCGAGGCCGCCAGCGGGGCGCTCACGGCTTTGCCGGTCGTCACCACCCTGCCCGCCGGCTTCAGCGGGGATAATATCTGCGCCGAAATCCGGCTCAGTGCCGACGGCCGTTTTGTTTATGGTTCAAACCGCGGCCACGACAGCCTCGCCGTCTTCGCCCGCGATCCCGTCAAGGGCACGCTGACGCTGGTTGAGATCGTGCCCGCCGGCGGCAAGCATCCGCGCAATTTCAATCTCTCCCCCGACGGCCGCTGGCTCGTGTGCGCCAACAAGGACAGCGACAACGTCACGGTCTTCGCCCGCGACGCGTCCACCGGTCGACTCATGCCGGCCGGCCGGCCGGTCAGGGTGCCGCAGGCGGTCTGCGTACTTTTCGCGCCTTAGCACAGAATCCGCTCAAGCGATTGCTTGCGGTGCCGTTATTACTGGCTAGCCTGACGGTTCTCTCCTCCCGTGAAACCTGCCCCGCGATGTTTTTCACGCTGGTTTGCTGCGAGCCTGGCCTGTGCCCTCGCAGTCGCTGGCGCTGCGGCCGATCAGGCAGACGTCCGCGCCTTGGCGGAACAGAACCGCCAGCTGGTGGAACAGATCCGCACCCAGCAAAAACAGATCGATGAACTCCGGGAGCGCCTGGACCGGCTCGATCCCGCCGCGCCCGCACCCCGGCTGAACACCCCGGCAGCCGAATCCGACCAAATGATCCGGCTGAGCGGCGAGGCCGGCGTGGGCTTTTTCCGCAGCGGTCGTGACGGCAGCCTGCCGAATTCGGAATTCCGGGTCGATGACGCCCGAATTTTTATTGAAACCCAGATCTGGCGGAACGCCTATCTCTTCGGCGGCCTGCATCTCATCACGCGTGAGGCCAATGATGAGTATTTTCACCTGGGCGAACTTTATGTGGACGTGGAAAATCTCTGGAGCTCCGGCCGGGCCGCCACGCTCTCCCTGCGGGCCGGACGCTTCAACCTGCCCTTTGGCGAGGAATACCAGGTCCGCAATGTCATCGACAATCCGCTCATCAACCACTCGCTCGCCGACATCTGGGGCATCGACGAAGGGGTGCAGCTCTACGGCAAACTCGGACACGTGCGCTACAACCTCGCCGTGCAGAACGGCGGGCACAAGACCCTGCGCGATTACGACGCCGACAAGTCGTGGATCGCCCGGCTGGCCTTCGACGCCACGCCGCGACTGGCGCTGAGCGCCAGCGCCATGCGCACCGGTCACCTGACGGTAGCCGGCGACGCGCTGTCGGAGGTTTGGTTTGCCAATGCCTTTTTCCGCGCCCTCGGTCCCAGCGCCACCACGCGTACCTTCAACGCCGAGCTGGCCGAGTTCGACGCCGCCTACCGCTGGCGCACCGGCCACCTCAAGGCCGCCGTCGGCGGGGTGCGTTTCAACGACGACAGCACCACCGCCGACTACGCGCGGCACCTGACCTACTACAGCCTCGAGGGCACGCAGCGCCTGACGGACAAATTCTTCGCCGCCGCCCGCTACAGTGCCATCGATGCGCCCGGCGGCTATCCGCTCGCCGGCCTGGGCAATGCCGGCAAGTATTTCTACAATCCCTTCGCTTCACCTACCACGGAACTGCAGCGGCTGAGCCTGGGGATCGGCTACCGCTTTGGCCCGCCCCTGGTCTGGAAACTGGAATACAGCTGGGAGGACGGCCGGTTGGTGAACGGCACGAAACGCAACGACGAGGATATGCTGTCGAGCATCCTCGGTGTCCGGTTCTGACGCGATGAGGCATCCGCGCACCACCCTGTTGATCGGGCTGGCCCTGGCGGGCCTGCTGCAGGGCGGCACGATCACCGGCACGGTCAAGGCCCGCGGCGCCGAGGAAGCGCCGGACGGGGGCAGGGACGCCTACGCCAGCCGGCGCTACAAGTTCAAGGAGCGCCTCGATTACGAGCGCTTGCGCGACTTTGTCGTCTATATCGACCAAGCCATCCCGGGCGCGGTGTTTGTGCCGCCCAAGGAGCGGGCGGTCATCCGCCAGAAGGAGGCCAGCTTCTTACCCCATGTCCTGCCCATTTTGGTCGGCACCACGGTCGAGTGGCCGAACCTCGACGACATCTACCATAACGTCTTCTGCATGGCCGAGACCAAGCCGTTCGACCTCGGGCTCTACAGCCGCGACCAGCCGCCCAAGCACGTGGTCTTCGACAAGCCGGGCCAGGCCGATGTCTTCTGCGCCATCCACACCAAGATGCACTGCATCGTGCTGGTGCTGACCAATCCGTATTTTGCCGTCGTTGATGAGCAGGGCCGTTTCAGCATCCGCAACGTGCCGGCCGGCACCTACCAGGTGCGCGCCTGGCACGAGCGCGTGCCCGGTCAGACGAAGGAAATCACCGTGCCCGCCGACGGCGAGGTGGCGGTGGAATACACCCTCGGGCTGGCGGGCCTGCCGAAATACTAAAGCCCCATGGCCCAGCCGGAGCACAAGGTGCGGTTAAGTTTCCAGCTCAAGGTGCTGCTGCCCGTGCTGGCCGCGCTGGTGCTGCTGCCGGCCGTAACCCTGTGGATCGTCAACCGCTACATCAGCGAGCAGGTGCAGACCGGGTCGCGCCAGACTCTCGGCACGGCTGAAACCGTCTTCAAGCAACTGCTGGATCTGCGCACCAGCGATCTCGTGAACCGGTTCCGCAACGCGGTTAATGAATCCAGTTATCGTTCGCTGGCCTCCATTGTGGCGGATCGGGAAACGGCCGCCCGCGAGACCATCCGGAAATTCCTCAACGAACGCCTGGAGGCCTACGGCGATGACTGCGAAGCGCTGCTGCTGGTGGCCAAGGCCGGCACTACTCCCGCCGTCGCCCGACGCGGCGCGGCATTCGAAACCGAAGAATTCATTGAAGCGACCAGGGGCTTGACCGAGACAGCCCTGCAAGGCGAAACCGCCCAGGGCCCCCTCGAACTTCATGGCCATGCCTATCTGGTGGTGGCCGTGCCGGTGACCCAGGAGAATGGCTCACTGGTCGGGGCGCTCACGGTCGCCACCCGGATCAGTGACGCCGCCCTCCAGAAACTCAAGACCATCACCGGCACCGATATTCTGCTGGTCAGTGACAACCGCATAACGGCCAATACCCTTCGTCAGCCCGACTCACCAGCGGAGATGCTCCTCGACCTTGCCGGCAGCAGCCTCCCGCAGCGCGTCCATCCGGTGGAAATCCAAGGCGAACACTTCCTCGCCCTTACCGGCAGTTATGAATCGCGCGGATCCAGGCAGGGCATCAGCTACGTGCTGCTCTCCTCTTATGAGCAGCGGATGCGCGAGTTGGAACGCACCCGCTCCACGCTGCTTTCCGTGAGCCTCGCCGGCATCCTGCTCAGCGGCCTGGTCGTCTGGTATCTCATCCGCCGGATCACCCAGCCGCTGCTGGTCCTGCGCGACCACGCCGAGGCGGTCGGCCGCGGCGACTTCACCCGCCGCATCGCGCGTTTCTCCGACGACGAATGCGGCGCCGTCGCGGTGGCCTTCAATGACATGACTGGAAATCTGCAGGCCTCCCGCGCCGACCTCGAAAAGGCGGTCACCACGCTGAAGACCACGCAGGCCCAGCTCATCCAGAGCGAAAAACTCTCGGCGGTCGGCCAGTTCGTCGCCGGCGTCGCCCACGAGCTCAACAACCCCCTCACCTCGGTCATCGGCTTCTCCGAGCTGTTGCAGGCCACCAGCACCGACCCGAAGCAGCAGGAAAACCTCGGCCATATCGCCCGCAGCGCCGCCCGCTGCCACCGGATCGTCCACGGCCTGCTCGGATTCTCGCGCCAGCACGAGCCGGAGCGCAAGCCGGTCCTGCTGCACGATGTCGTCGACGTGGTGCTGGAGATCGTCGCCTACGACATGCGGGTGAACAACGTCACCCTCGTCCGCGAATTCGCCCCCGACCTGCCGCCCCTCCTCGGCGACACCCACCAGCTCCAGCAGGTCGTGCTCAACATCGTCAGCAATGCCCGCCAGGCGCTGGAAACCTTCCGGCGGGACGGCAGTATCATCCTGCGCACCGGCAGCACCGCCACCCAGGTCTGGCTGCGCATCATTGACAACGGGCCCGGCATCAACCCCGAGAATCTCAAGCGCATCTTTGATCCCTTCTTCACCACCAAGCCGCTGGGCAAGGGCACGGGCCTCGGCCTGAGCCTCTCCTACGGCATCGTGCAGGAACACCGGGGTGGCATCCGGGCCGAGAGCCAGCCCGGGGTCGGCACGGAATTCATTTTGGAATTTCCCATCGCCATCCCGGCCGAGGCCCAGCCGCCGCTCTTCCGCCCGGACTCCCGCTCGCCGCTCCCGGCCCAGTCGCCAGAGTTGCACGTTCTCGTGATCGACGACGAGGAATCCATTTTGCACCTTGTGCAGGAAGTTCTCCGTTCGGAGGGTCACCGCGTCGAGCTGGCCGGCAGTGGCGAGGCCGCGCTGGAGCTGATCCTGCACCACGACTACGATGTCATTGTGTCCGACTGGAAGATGCCCGGGCTGAGCGGCATCAACCTCTACCAGGAACTGCTCACCCGGAAACCGGCGGCGGCCCGGCGCATGCTTTTCATGACGGGCGACGTCATCCAGGACCACTTCCAGACATTTCTCAAGCAGCACGCCCGCACCTGCCTGCCGAAGCCGTTCGCGCTGCGCGAATTTCACGCGGCCGTCGCGGTCATCGTGAAGGCCGGTTGAACGCTGCTAGAACGCCGGCTCGCCGTCGGGCGGCGGCCGCAACGGACGCAGGGTCAGGACGAGATAGTAGGCCACGACACACAGGGCGACACAGACGACCAGAAACCAATCGCCATGCTGGGTGTAGAAACTCAGGCGCTGGTGCCAGCGGGCATCGCGGCTGACGGTCACGGTCTGGGCGCCGCGGAAATAAATGGTGTCCTGATCGTTCAGCACGGTCGTGCGGATGTTGCCGAACTCGTCAATCCAGCCACTCCAGCCGCCGTTGCCGCAACGGATGACCGGCCGGCGGTTCTCGATGGCGCGCAAGACCGAGTGCGCGGCATGCTGGTAGGCCGCCCCACCCTCGCCATACCAGGCATTGTTGGTCAGCACGGCCAGCAACTCGGCCCCGGACTGCACGCTGTCCCGTGCGAGCGCCGGGAAAATATCCTCATAGCAGATCAACACGCCGACCGGCACCTGATTCCGGCCCACGGACACCACGAGCGGAGCCGACGATTGTCCCGGGATAAAGTCCCCGCCAATGGGCACCACTTTCTCCAACCAGCCGAGCACCGGGCGCAGGGGTATGTATTCGCCGAAAGGCACCAGCTTGCGCTTGGCGTAGCCGGTCCGCCGCAGGCCCGTGACCGGATCGACCACAAAAGCGCCGTTGTACCAATCCTCCTCCCCCGGCCCGGCCGGTGCGGTATAGACACTGCCGAGCAGCAGCGGCTTGCCGGTTTTCTTCGCGATGTATTCGAGCCAGGCTTGGACGTTGGCGTCGCGGAACAAGGGCCACGGGGTGACAGCCTCCGGCCAGACGATCAAGTCCGGCGCGCCGCGCTTGTTGGCGGCCAGGGTGACTTTTTCCAGCGTCTCCAGGACGCTGGTCGCAAAGGCCGCGTCCCATTTCTGATCCTGCGGAATGTAGGGCTGGACGAGGGCGGCGTGGATCAGCGGGCGGCGCTGCTGGTTGAAGGTGTCGCCGAGGAACGGAAATGATCCCGCCATCAGCACCAGCAGCGCGATGGAGAATTCCGGCGTGCGTTTCTTGAAGCCGGTCACACCCTCGAAGAAGGCGCGGTGCACATAGGCCGCCGCCCCGAGATTGAACACGACCAAAATGAACGTGGTCACCCACGCGCCGCCGTAGGCCGCGACCTGCAAAATGAAGGGCCGCTGCCACTGGCTCGCCGCGAGCGGCAGCCAGGGAAATCCGCCGAAGAGGATGCTGCGCACCCACTCGAGCACCACCCACAGGCCGGCCAGTCCGAGCATCCCGATGATGCGAATGATCGCAGGGTGACCCATCAGCCGGGGAATGGTCCACCAGGCCGCCAAAAACCACAGGCCTGTGAGCAGCCCGACCAACGGGCCGAGGAGAAACAGGCCGACCCACGTGACATGGTGCAACCACCACAGCAGGACGGTCCACGCCACCGCCTGGGCGCCCAGCACGGTCCCGGCGAAAACCCGGAACGAGGGCTTGCGATAGACCCAGAGCACGGCCGGCAGCGCCAGCACGTAGGCGGCCTCGCCCTTGTTGACCGGCGGGAAGGCGAGCACCGTGAGCCCGACGGTCAGGACAAAAACGGCCAGTTTCCACGCCAGCGACGGATGCCGCTGCCAGAGCGTCGGCACGGGCGCGTAGGGATCGGGCGCGGGTGTCGGCGCATCCTCCGAGGCTGATGCACTCGTCGCCGTCATGGCTCAGGCGCCGTGGCAGTTCTTGAATTTCTTGCCCGAGCCGCAGGGACACGGGTCGTTGCGGCCGACCTTGGGCGTCTCGCGGCGGATGGTGACGGCCGGCAGTTTGATCTCGGGCTCGGCCGGGGCGTCGCTGCGGGACGAGGACGTCCCGCCTCCATCAGCGGCCTGCGAAGCCGCCCCGAGCGCGGTGGGCGCGGCGGCCGGACCCTGCAGGCGGGCGGAGCGCGAGAGGATGGCAAAGAGGTTCTCGAAGGCGTCGCGGTTGGTCGCCGAGCGGAAAAGGCTGGTGCAGATCTGCAGGCGCACGTTGTTCATCAGCTCCTCGAAGAAACGGTAGGCCTCGCCCTTGTATTCCGAAAGCGGGTCCTTCTGGCCGTAGCTGCGCAGGCCGATGGAGCGGCGCAGCTCCTCCATCTCGGTCAGGTGCTCCTGCCAGTGGTGGTCGATGGCGTTGATGACAATGTAGCGTTCCAACCCGCCCAATGCCACCGGATCCTCGACGGATTCCTTCAGGGCATAGGCCTGCAGGATGCGGCCGACGAGGGCCTTGAGCAGCGTCTCGGCGTCACCGGTGAGTTCATCCACCTTGGCGCTGACGGGGAAATGCGAATTCAGCCAGCCCACGAGGCTCTCGAGGTTGGCGGCGCTGCCGCCCTTCTCCCCGTAGCCGGCGCTCTCGAGCCGGGTGGCGACTTCTTCCTCGATCATCTCGAAGATAAGTTCCTTGGGCCGGTCGTTGTGCAGGGCGGCGTTGCGGATGCCGTAGATGACCTCGCGCTGCTTGTTGAGGACGTCGTCGTATTGCAGGAGGCGCTTGCGGATGGAGAAGTTCTGCTGCTCGACCTTCTTCTGGGCGGACTCGATGGAATAGTTGAGCCACTTGTGCTCCAGCTCCTCGCCCTCCTTCATCGAGCCCTCCATGATCTTGGAGGCCAGGTTGCCCTGCAGGAAGAGGCGCATGAGGTCGTCCTCCAGCGAGAGGAAGAACTTGGTCCCGCCCGGATCGCCCTGGCGCGAGCAGCGGCCGCGCAGCTGGCGGTCGATGCGGCGCGACTCGTGGCGCTCGGTGCCGACGACAAACAGGCCGCCCAGCTCGCGCACACCCTCGCCCAGCTTGATGTCGGTGCCGCGGCCCGCCATGTTGGTCGCGATGGTGACGGAACCGCGCTGGCCGGCGCGGGTGATGATCTCGGCCTCCTGCTGGTGGAACTTGGCGTTGAGCACCGTGTGAATGACATTGGCCCGCTTCAGCATGCGGCTGAGCACCTCGGACTGCTCGACGGTGACGGTGCCGACGAGCACCGGCTGGCCGCGCGCCTGCGCCTCCTGCACCTGCTTCACGACCGCGTTGTATTTGTCGCGCCGCGTCTTGAAGATCGAGTCGTTCTGGTCGATGCGGATGCAGGGCTGGTTGGTCGGGATCTGCGTGACGGCCAGCCGGTAGATCTCGTTGAACTCGGTGGCCTCGGTCTCGGCAGTGCCGGTCATGCCCGCGAGCTTCTCATACATGCGGAAATAATTCTGGATCGTGACGGTGGCGTAGGTGCGCGTCTCGCGCTCGATGGTGACATCCTCCTTGGCCTCGACCGCCTGGTGCAGGCCGTCGGACCAGCGGCGGCCCGACATGATGCGGCCGGTGTTCTCGTCCACGATGACCACCTTGCCTTCCTGCACGACATACTCGACGTCGCGTTCGTAGATCGAGTAGGCGCGGAGCAGCTGCGACAGGGCGTGGATGTCTTCCGACACCACCTCATAGCGCGTCTGGGCATCCCGCTTGGACTTTTCCTTCTCCTCGGGCGTCTTGGCGGTGTCCTTTTCGATGTCGATGAACATCGTGGCAAGGTCGGGCAGCATGAAGGCGTCGGGATCATCGGGCTGCAGCTTCAGGCGGCCGGGCTCGGTGAGGTCGGCCTGGTGGTTCTTCTCGTCGATGGTGAAGAATAGCTCCTCCTTGAACTTGTACATCTCGTCCTTGTTGAAATCGCTGTGCATCTCGACGTCGGTTTTGTCGAGGAGCTTGCGCCATTCCGGGTTTTCCTGGAGGCGGAGCAGCTGCTTGTTTTTGGGCATGCCCAGTTTGACCTGCAACATCTTCATGGCCGCCGTCTGCCGGTCCTCGGCGGTGAGGCCCGGTTTCTCGAGGAGATCGGCGGCCTCCTTCACAAGCTTGTTGATGAGGCGGAGCTGGGCGGCGACGAGCTGCTCCACGCCGGGCTTGAGGCGGGTGAAGGGCTGTTCGCGCTCAATCGGGGCCGGGCCGGAGATGATCAGCGGCGTGCGCGCCTCGTCCACGAGGATGGAGTCGATCTCGTCCACGATGCAGTAGAAGTGATCGCGCTGCACCTGGTTCTCCTTGCGGGTGGCCATGCCGTTGTCGCGCAGGTAGTCGAAGCCGAACTCGGAGGCCGTGCCGTAGGTGATGTCCCGGTTGTACATCTCGCGGCGCTGCTCCGAGTGCATCTGCTGCTGGATGCACCCGACCGTGATGCCGAGGAAATTGTAGAGGTGACCCATCCACTCGGAGTCGCGGCGGGCGAGGTAGTCGTTGACCGTGACCAGCTGGGCGTTCTTGCCGGTGAGCGCATTAAGATACAGCGGGAGCGTGGCGACGAGGGTCTTGCCCTCGCCGGTGGCCATCTCGGCGATGCGACCCTCGTGCAGGGTCATGCCGCCGATCAATTGGACGTCGAAATGCACCATGTCCCAGGTCAGCTCCTGGTCGCAGACGGAAATCTTGCGGCCGACGAGGCGGCGGGCGGCGTTTTTCACCACGGCAAAGGCCTCGGGGAGAATCTGGTCCAGCGTCGCGCCCTGTTTCAAGCGGGCGCGCAACTCGTCCGTCTTGGCCCGGAGCTGCTCGTCGGTCAGCGGCTGGTATTGCAGCTCAAACTCGTTGATGCGGGTGACGATGGGCCGGCATTTTTCGATGTATTTCCGATGGTGCCTGCCGGCGAATTTCTTGAGGATGAAGCTGAGCATTGAAGGGGACGAATGAAAGCGACGCGAGTGGGCTTGGCAAATGGTAAAATATGTCGAGCCGACTTGTATAAACCGCTGGCCTTCACTTGGGGCTCGCAAGTTCTCCTCAAAGCCAGCACTGGTAATTCGCCCCCTATGCCGGTCATCCCTGCCGCCCATCCGTCCGCACCCGCTCCCCGTCTTGACTCGGTGGATCTGCTCCGGGGCCTCGTCATGATCGTGATGGCGCTCGATCACACCCGAGACTTTTTCCATTCCAGCGCGATCCATGGCATCAGTCCGCTCGATCTCGCCCGGACCACGCCGTGGATTTTTTTCACCCGGTGGATCACGCATTTCTGCGCGCCCACGTTCATGTTTCTGGCGGGCACCGGGGCGTTTCTCTCGATCATGCGGGGCAAGTCGAAGCGTGAGCTCTCCTGGTTCCTGGTCACGCGGGGGGCCTGGCTGATCTTCCTCGAGCTCACCCTGCTCATGTGGTTCGGCTGGAGTTTCGCCATTCACCCCACGGAGTATACTTTTGCCACGCTCTGGGCCCTGGGCTGGTCGATGATCGTGCTCGCCGGACTGATTCACCTGCCCCTGTGGGTCATCACGACCTTCGGCCTGACGCTGATATTGGGCCACAATGCGCTCGACGGCATCAAACCCGAAAGCTGGGGGGCCTGGGCTCCGCTGTGGAAGGTGCTCCATGCCGGCGGCGCGTTCACGGTCGCCGGGGAAATTCAGTTCTTCGCCTTTTACCCTTTGATTCCCTGGATCGGCGTCATGGCGGCGGGCTACAGTTTTGGTGCCATCTATCAGTGGGACCCGGCGCGGCGGCGCACCTGGCTGCTCCGGCTCGGGGCGGTTCTGACGCTCGGATTCGTCCTGCTGCGCTGGAGCAACCTTTACGGCAACCCCACCCTCTGGGCGGCGCAGAAGAACGGCGGGTTCACGGTGCTTTCCTTCCTCAACTGCGCCAAATATCCGCCCTCATTGCTTTATCTGCTGATGACCCTTGGGCCGGGCCTGATCCTGCTGGCCTGGTTCGAGCGTGGCACCCCGCCCTGGCTCAAGCCGGCCCTCGTGTTCGGCCGCGTGCCGATGTTCTACTACCTGCTTCACATTCCGCTCATCCACGGCCTGGCCGTCCTGATGAACTGGCTCCGCTTCGGTGGAGGCAACTTTACCTCCGTCAGAATCCACGATGCGCCGCCGCCCGATGCCGGGGTGGGCCTGGTTGGGGTCTATGCCGTCTGGCTGGCCGTGGTCTGCGGCGTCTATCCGCTCTGCCGGTGGTTCGCCGACCTCAAGCGCCGGCGGCGCGACACGGTCTGGCTGAGCTATTTCTAGGCCACTTCCTCCGCGGGGGCCATCTCCTGCTCCCGGGGCTGGTCGGCCTGGCGGCGGCTGGTGGGGGCGGAGTGAGGCAAGAGGCAGACTTTGCGGGTATCACCCGCCTGCGCCCCGCCCAAGACCACCCCACGCAATTCCAGCACGGTTTCGCGGAAAGCAACGGAGCGATCTTCCAGTTCCTGCGCCCGCGCCGCCGTGTCATTGGCCGCGCCCGTATTCCGTTGGGTGACCTGGTCAATCTGCTGAATGGCTTCGGAAATCTGATTGATCCCGGTGGTCTGTTGATCCGAGGCGGCGGTGATGGCGTTCACCAGGCGTTCCACGTCCCGCGCCTTCTTGAGGATGCTCTCCAGGGTCTGGGCGACTTGCAGGGTGATGTCGGTGCTGTCGCCGGTATGGGCGCTGGCGGCGGTGATCTTGGCCGTGGTTTCACGGGCGGCCAAGGCACTGCGTTGGGCCAGCGTGCGCACTTCCTCCGCCACCACGGCGAATCCGGCGCCCGCCTCGCCGGCCCGGGCGGCCTCGATGGCGGCGTTCAACGCGAGGATGTTGGTCTGAAAGGCGATTTCATCGATGGTCTTGATGATGCGCGTCACGTCATCACCCGAGGTGCGGAGCGCCGCCATGGCCTCGGTCAGCTGTTTCATCTGGACGGCACCCTGCTCGGCCGCCGCCCGGGTTTCATTGGCGGAACGCTGGGCGCATTGCGCGTTTTCCGCGTTGCTGCGGGTCATGCTGGAAATCTGTTTCAGGGTGGCGCTGGTCTCCTCCAGGGCACTGGCCTGGCTGGTGGAACCGTCGGCCACGGTCGCGCAGGAATGCCGGACGGCCGTGGCATCGGCCGTGGAACGCTCGGCATTTTCCAACAAGCTTTCCGTCGTCCGGGCTATGGGCCGGCTGATGCTGCGGCAAAGCCCGATGGTCAGGCCGAGGACGAGCAATACGCCGGCGAGCAGGCCGAGGCTGGTCCAGAGGCGACGGTCCCGCACGGCCTGTTCGGCGGCGACACTGGTCCGGGTGAAGTCTTCCCGCAGGCGGACGATCTCATTCGCGAGGTCGGTGGTGAGGAATTGCCAGGCCGGCTCCCAGCCATCCTCCCCGGTGATGGGGGGCGGGGTGTTGTTCAAGGCGGCATCCGAGTGGGCCCGCAACAAATCCACCACACTGCGCCACTTGGCCGACTGGTGGACAGCGAGAAGATGCTCGCGGATTCCGCCCTGGCTCAGGGCGATGACATCCGCCCACTGTTTTTCCGCCAGATCGGCACCCTGGCGCAGGGCGAGCGACTCGCTCGCGCTGAACCGACGATTGCTCTTGGCCGCCCGCAGCTGATGATAGTAGAAAATCATCCCACCGACATCCATCGCCGCCTTGCGGGCCAGGATGAGCTTGGGCAGCACCACGAGTTTGCGGACGATCGTGACATTGCTCGTGGCATCAACCAGCAGGGGCAGCACGAGATTGATGTCACTCCGGAACGCACCAGAGCGGGCCATGATACCGGCTCCCGCTGTATCATCCACCTGGGCATAGACGTCCTGGCGCAGTCCCGGCAGGTCGCTGATGTGCCGGTCGATGGTGGCGATGCTGGCCCGGAGCGGAACGGATAATTTGCTGGGCTCGATCGAGGAATGCACCGTGCGGTAGCCGGCTATCGCCTGATCGGTTGCGGTGCGCCATTGGTCCTGTTTCAACCGCTCGCTCTTCCTCACCTCGTCGGTCGCCGCGAAAGTCGGCTTGAAGAAATACCAGGTGGAGGATTCCAAATCAATGCGGGTTTCAAGTTCCCCGAGCTTCCAGACCAATTGGGCCAGTTGGCCCAGACTCTGCATTTCCGCCAAATCACGATGCGCCCGCCAGGCCATGTAGGCACCAGGCACCAGGCCGCCCAGCAACGGCAACATCACGAGCAGCAGGATTTTTCGCTCCAGACTCAGTCCACGGATCGTCATTAAGGAACATAACGGCCCGAATGGCTATTCGCTTAATAAATACTACTCAGCGGGACCGATCCGCTTTAGCCCGATTTGTAAATCCGTCCGCCCGGCCTGGCTGAACCGATAAAGGCTCAGACCTTCGTCTTGAAATATGCAATGGTCCGCTTGAGTCCCTCAACGAGCGGCACCTTGGGCTCCCACTTGAGGAATTTCTTGGCGAGCGTGATGTCGGGCCGGCGCTGCTTGGGGTCGTCGGCGGGCAGCGGCTTGTGCACGATCTTCGACTTGCTCTTGGTGAGCGTGAGGACCTGCTCGGCCAGCTCGAGCATGGTGAATTCGCCGGGGTTGCCCAGGTTGACGGGCCCGACCGTCCTAGTCTGCTTCATCAGGCGGACAAAGCCCTCGATCAGGTCGTCCACGTAGCAAAACGAGCGGGTCTGCTGGCCATCCCCGTAAACCGTGAGGTTGATGCCCTTCAGGGCCTGCACAATGAAGTTGGAGACCACGCGGCCGTCGTTCGGATGCATGCGCGGGCCGTAAGTGTTGAAGATGCGGACCACGCGGATATCGACCTTGTTCTCGCGGTGGTAGTAGAAGAAGAGCGTCTCGGCGCAGCGCTTGCCCTCGTCATAGCACGAGCGGCGGCCGATGGGGTTGACGTTGCCCCAGTAACTCTCGGGCTGCGGGTGCACGGCCGGGTCGCCATAGACCTCGGAAGTGCTGGCCTGGAACACGCGGGCTTTCACGCGCTTGGCCAGGCCGAGACAGTTGATCGCGCCCATCACGGAGGTCTTCGTGGTCTTGATCGGGTTGAACTGGTAGTGCGGCGGCGAGGCGGGACACGCGAGGTTGTAGATCTGGTCGACCTCGAACTTGAACGGATCGATGACATCGTGGCGCACGAACTCGAAGTTCGGATTCGCGAGGAGGTGCGCGAGGTTGGCCTTCTGGCCCGTGAAGAGGTTATCGAGGCACACGATCTCATGGCCGTCCTTGAGCAACCGTTCGCAGAGATGGGACCCGAGAAACCCGGCGCCGCCGGTGACGAGAATGCGCATGGCGCATCAAAGGGGAAACGTGGCGGGCATTTCGAGAGAAAACCCGCCCGCTCGTCACCGGGTGCGCCGCATTTGTTCCCTATGCTGACACAACTAAATTCATTGTCGGCCGCGCCGCGGGAGTTACTCACCTACACCCCCGACCACCTATCGGGGACAAACCAAAAATGAAAACAACCAAGAACATCATCCTCGCCCTCGGCCTCCTGACCGCG